>DAHWBS010000043.1 GCA_027323445.1 Leptospirillum sp. | reverse complement strand
ATTCTGGGACGTAACAGACTCTTTTTTTACCGGCCCGTCGAGTACCAGAACAACCCTTATGTGGTCACGGTGGAGACCGACCTTCAGTTTTGTCAAAAAACTGATTGAGGAGGCATCAGCCAGAGGAAGGGAGGATACATTCCCAAATAGCTTGAAGGTATCGGGGGCCATCAATCCACAAAAGACTGCAAGGAGGATTAAGAGTTTTTTTCCAGACATCCCGAACCGCCTTCCTGTACTGAAGAAAGTTTGCCTCGTTCAAAAAGAACCGAATCAATATCCCGAGTGATAAAAAAGACTACCCATAACTTATGACGATTTTGACAAAAAAACAAGCTTGTGTCCATGTTTTAAAGGGTTTTTGAAAAATGCCCCCCATCCGGGTCTTCCCTTATGGGAAAATCAGCCATCCTTTCTTGATTCAGGACAGGAGGTTCCTGTACTCTCTAATAGTACCGCACTCATGTATCCTGATTTTCACCCGTCTTCTTTTCAACGAGTAACGATACCCGTCCGGTGAATCTTTAATATTTGCAGGTATTGGCCATTTTTGGGAGACCCAGGCTTGATTGGCCTCACCATGACGGTTCAAAAAGACACAGAAAAGGTTTATTTGTGAGCTATAAAAAAACAGTTTTGAGTCAGACCACAAAAAGAAAAAGCCTTGTATTTGGAGGTGTTGCTCTTTTTTGCCTCTTCCTTTTCCCGCCCACTGTCGTCCGCGCGGCGAACAGTCCGATGGAACAGGCAGGCCTTCCTGCTTCCTCGATGCCTCAGGTTCCTGTGTTCCGGGTTTCTTCCCAGACCCTTCCCAAGGTTTCGGAGATTTCTCTTTCCATGGAAATCAGGAAAGCGATGGACGCCCTCAATCAGGGGAAAAACCCAGAAGCCAAAAATCTTTTTGAGAATATTCTTCTGGATTATCCGCCCAAGAAGGTTCCCATGGAGGTTTACCTGGGACTTGCGGAAGCAGATCGACATATGGGGCTTGCCACATCCGTCCTGAACCTTCTCCTGCCCCTTTTAAAATCACAGATCCTGGCCCAAAGCACCCAGTCTGAAAAAACAGACTATCTTTACTCTATAGGGATGGCGGACAGTGTTCTCAATAACGACCTTGGAACGGTTCACTATCTTCTGCCTGTCTACAAGGATCTTGACCGGGATAACCGCATTTATGCAGCAACCAATGTGCTTGAACCGATTCTTGCCAAGACGGACCCGATATCCTCCGTCATCATGTTTTCAAGCGTTCTCCCAAGGATGAGCCCTGATTATCAGGAGAAAATGAGAGCGCTTATCACCTCCATGATCATGCTCAGAGTCGCTTCTTCAGAAAATTCCCAAAAAATTTGGGAGGCCTTTCCCGACAGCTTTCCCGGAGATGTTGCCCTTTTCAAGTCTGCCCAACTTTTTAAATCGAACAAGCAGGACGATCAGGCCGAAATGGATTACATTCATCTCCTTTCAAATTATCCGGAATCCACTTTGACGCAAAAGGCTCAGGATGGACTTAACGGAATTCATTTTACGAAAGAACAGCGTCCTGTCGGCGTGGTCATTCCCGATCTTCAAAAAAATCCGATTGCTCCTTATGTACGCTCTATTTTGAGAGGGGTCTATGCGGCTTACTCATCCCATAAGATCCATCGATGGATCCCATCGGTCAAATCCGTCAAGTCAAGTTCTGACATAAAGGAAACCTTTTCAGAGCTTGAGAGCAGGGAAGGGATTGTTTCCTGTATCGGCCCCATTCTTCCCAAGGATTTGCAACTCTTAAAAACGAGTCTTTATTCGGGGCGCCTTCTTTGCATAACCCCTACATTGTCTCCTGCGCTATCCTTCAAGGGGGTCAGAAGTGTTGCGACCATGCCGGCAATGCTTGGAAAAGCCGCTGCAATGGAGGTTCTGGCCATGGCTCCCAAGGATCCGGTATTGACGCTGTATCCGGGTGTTCCCTATGGAAACTTTATGGAGAAAGTTTTTGAAAAAAAGCTGACACAGGGTGGGGGATCCTATCTTCAGGGGATTTCCTACAATCCCTCAGCCCCGGACATTCAATCAGCGATTGATGCAATGAAAACCTTTGGACGAATCATTCAAATCGGTAATAATTCCGCTAAAGATCCATCTATTACCATTTCGAGTCCGGACTCGGTTCGATTCAGGGGAGAACGATTTGTTCTTTTTTCCTCATCCGAGGGAAGCCACCCCAAAAAGGTTTTTTTCCTTCCGTCTTTCCGAAGCATTTTTATTCCGGATACATCCGGCCATCCTGCAAGAATCCTCAGGGAACTTGCTTATAAGGGAATCCAAAACCAGCTTATTATTGGAAATGATACATTCATGTCGGGATCCCCTATCCCCGATGTTGCAATCTTGGGAACAATCAAGGCCGTTGGAACATTTTCCCGAAACGATCTTCCGATCGAAAATCCGGATATTCGCTCGTACAACCAGACTTTTGCTCTTCTTCCGGATCTTTTTGCACTTCAAGCAATCGATGCGGCCGAGATCATCAACAAGTCTCTTATAAAAGGCGTAAAAACCTCTTCCCAAACGGCTTACTCCATTAAAAAAATAACGTACTTTCAAGGGCTTTCTGGAAATCTCCGATGGGATCCGTCAGGCCAGACCGAGAAACAGGTCAGTGTTTTCGGATATAATGATGGACACTGGCTTCGGGAAAATCAGTTCTGGGTGAAATCATTCTAATTGATCGCTTGTGACGATACGACTACTCTGGAGATGGCTTGATTCACTTTGATTCAGGTTTTTCCTGGCTTCTCGATTTGGGCCTCAAACTGATTATTTGGGGGATTCCTGTTCTTTTTGCTGTGACATTCCATGAGCTGGCTCACGGAGTTGTAGCGGATTACCTTGGAGATCCCACGCCGAGAATGATGGGGCGGCTGTCGGCAAATCCACTTGTCCATGTTGATCCGTTCGGAACAGTCCTTCTTCCTCTCATCCTCCTTCTCTCCCATACAGGACTGATGTTTGGATATGCCAAACCGATCCCCATCAACATGAGAAATCTTCATCATTACCGGAGAGATTCGGTCCTTGTCGCTTTTGCCGGTCCGGGATCCAATCTGATGATGGCACTCATTTCCATGAGTCTTCTTCATGCTTTTCTCTCGACACTTCCCCTAACCGCCACATCTCCTTTGTGGGGGGAGATCTTGCCGATCTTTCTGGCAATGATGAAGGCATCGATTACGGTCAATGTTGTTTTGTTCTTTTTTAACATGATTCCGCTTCCTCCCCTGGACGGAGGACGGGTTGCAACAGGTCTTCTTCCGGACTTTATTGCACAACCGCTTTCCAGAATTGAGCCCTACGGGATCTGGATCATCTTTGGACTGGTTATTCTTGATCCCTATCTCGGGATTCTTTCGAGAACACTGTGGCCTCTTGTCGAAAGCACGACCAGTTCGATCATTACCATCGCCTATGACCCGTCTGCCCTTCTGCATCTGGGGGGAGCAAACCCTGAATAAAGAAACAGCCCTTTTTTGATCCGATACCTTTCAATAACCATGGAGACTCTTTCGTGATAACAACGGCCAGGCCAAAAGAATCAGAAGGAACGAGTCCTTTTGAGGAAAAACGGGTTGTGAGCGGTATACAACCTTCGGGAAGGATGCATCTTGGTAATTATATGGGAGCCCTTTATAACTGGATTTCCCTTCAAAATAACCATGAATGCTTTTTCTTTATCGCCGACTGGCATGCATTGTCCACCAATTACGAAAACACCTCAAACCTTATTTCCAATACACGGGAGATGCTGATCGACTGGCTCTCTCTCGGCCTGGATCCGGATAAGGCGACCATATTCCTGCAGTCGGATGTCACTGAACATGCCGAGCTGAACCTCCTCCTCGGAATGATGACCCCTGTTTCCTGGCTGACCCGGAATCCGAGCTTCAAGGATCAACAGGAGCAGATTGAGAATCGAAATCTCTCCATGTTTGGTTTTCTGGGGTATCCGGTTTTAATGACAGCCGATATTGCCCTCTATCGCGCAACCCATGTTCCCGTTGGTCAGGACCAGTTGCCGCACCTTGAGCTTGCCCGTGAAATTGTCCGAAGATTTCACCATTTCTATGGACCTGCCATTCCCGAGCCCATGCCACTTTTAACTCCGACTCCCAAACTGCCCGGTCTGGACGGACGAAAAATGAGCAAGAGCTATGACAACTGCCTCTACATTACCGACAGTGCCGAGGTTATATGGGAAAAGATCAAGATCATGGTGACAGACCCACAGAGAGTCCGGAGAAAAGATCCCGGGAATCCTGATGTCTGTCCGGTTTATGACTTGCACCGGGTCTTTACATCGCCTGAGGAGAGATTCACTATCGAAACAGGGTGCAGGACGGCAGGGATCGGATGTGTCGACTGCAAATCTATTTTGCGCGATGGAATTGAGCGGGTCATCGGACCGGCAAGAGAAAGGCGATCCGAGATTCAGTCCAACCCTCAAAAACTCGACTCCATACTGGAAAAAGGAGCGGAGAAAGCAAGAACTGAAGCCAGAAAAACGATCCGTATCGTGAGGGATGCAATGGGGCTTCCCGGAAGACCCAATCACCTTGACATTCATTAATCAGGGGGCTTTGGGAAAACCGATTTATGGGAACAGGATTCACTTATGATCAAGGAAGGAGTTCCTGTGGAGACTCATTCAAAAACAGGGAAAACTGATAGTCCTATCTGGGAAAAAGTCGTTATTGCCAGAGCCCAGGAACGTCCGACGGCTCTGGATTATACACAGCGTCTGTTTACGAATTTCATTGAACTTCATGGCGACAGGGGGTTCAGGGACGATCCCTCGATTGTTTCCGGAATAGCAGGCTTTGAAGGCAGAACGGTTGTCGTCATCGGCCATCAAAAAGGGAAGAGCTTCAAGGACAGGGTTTCCAGAAATTTCGGGATGCCCCATCCGGAAGGCTACAGGAAGGCACTAAGGATCATGCATCTTGCGGAGCGATTCAAGATGCCGATCGTAACCTTTATCGATACGCCCGGGGCTTTTCCCGGGATCGAGGCGGAAGAAAGAGGACAAATCGAAGCTGTCGCCCGAAATATCATGGAGATGTTTCAGATAAAAGTTCCCATTATCTCCTTTATTATTGGAGAAGGGGGAAGCGGAGGAGCCCTGGCCATTGGAGTGGGCGATCGAGTCTACATGCTTGAAAACTCGATTTATTCGGTTATTTCGCCTGAGGCCTGTGCGGCCATTCTTTGGGAAGATGCGGGACGGGCTCCCGAGGCGGCACAGAGCCTTAATATCACAGCCAGCGATCTTTTGCGTCTTAAAGTCGTTGACGGAATGGTTGAGGAACCTCCCGGAGGGGTCCAGAAAGACTTTTCAATGGTTGTTTCCAAAATTAAACTGATTCTTGCAAGGGATTTCGATATTCTTGAGAAAAAGGGCACCGAAGAGCTGCTCAATGACCGGTATGAAAAGTTCCGGAAAATGGGTCCATACAAAGAAGGATCCCCTAAAATATCCGGATAAGCCGCCAGAGGCGAAGCTCTCATCTTTTGGAATCAGATGATGTCATCTTTGTTTCTGGAAGCCCGAGTTCTGCTCCGCATTCAACAGCCCTATCCAACTTGTTCTCATTTCCTTGACCTGTGTGTGGGGACTTGTGCGAGCCGATTCGAATCCCTGGAGCGTTATCGCTCGCTTCTGATGCTATCTTCTCTTGTTTCTATGGGCTAAGTTTTCGCCCGGTTGCCCCTGCCTTGCCGGAAGGGCAGGGGTACGGTTTTTTATGGGAAGTCGTCCATTTTTTTCTGGGGGGCTTTCCGGAGCAGGAGATGGAGCGTTAACCCTGTGGTTTAAAGAGCGCATCCATATGTCAGGAACGATAAAATCCGATCAGGAAAACATCAGGTCTTCATGTGGCTGAAAAAGAGCGCCCTTCTTCCCGTCGTTTCTGAATCATGAAATCGTTCAGCTCCTTTGGCAGTACTTCCAGTCGTGTTGCGGCACCTGCCCCAAATCGGTCTGTAACAGATTTAATGAACTCATCTGTTGGATTCAACTGAAGCTTCTTTCCGGCAAGCCAGCAGGAAGATGCCGGTTCAGTCATGATATCGATCTCGACAATTGCCGGTGTTTTTCCCGGGAATCGGTCGACAAGATTCTTCATGTCCAGCATGTCCTGCGTCGACAAGCCATCGCTCTGAAGTCGCAGGATGACAGCACAGTAAAGATTTTTCATAATATCATCGATGGTATCAACTCTTGTTGCGCGTATCTTTGTCCCAAAATCATTCCTTTCAAGGCTTCCCGAAACCAGAAGAGGAATATCCGCATCGAGTCGGGACTCTATCCCCTGAAAAATATCTGGAAAAAGAACAACCTCAATAGATCCTTCAAGATCGATCAGAAGGCACTGGGCCATCCTGTCACCTTTTTTTGTACGGATGATCTTGAGCGAGGAGACGACTCCAAAAACGCCGATCATTGACCCTTCCGCCAGGGACTCAATTTCTCCGGTTGTTTTGGTGGAAAGCTTCTGGATCAAGTCTCCATAGTTGGCCATTGGATGGGATGTGAGGTAAAAACCCAGGGCCTCGCGTTCTTCTTTAAGAAGAGTCCTTTCATCCCATTCCGGAAGATCCGGCAGCGCCGGAGGTATTTCCGGATCAACCGTAAATTCCTTGAACAGACTGACCATCGGAGACTTTTTGCTCTGCTTTGCCTTTTCCGCCCATTCAAGCAGAGGGTCGAGTGCCTCCATCGCTACGGACCTTTTTATTCCCAGGGATCGGAATACACCGGCCCTGATCAATGCTTCAACGACGCGCCGATTTACTTTTTTTCCTTCTATGCGCCTGATGAAATCCTGAAAATCTTTGAACGGTCCTGATTCATTCCTCATTTCAATAATGGCATCGACAGCCTGTTTCCCGACATTTTTCACCGCCCCCAGGCCAAAAAGAATCTTGGAACCCGAACGAAGGCTGAAGTCGAACTCGCTTTCGTTGATGTCCGGAGCCATTACGGTAATTCCCATATCTTTGGCTCCGACCAGGAATACACCGATTTTCTCGGTATCATCGAGGGCATTTGTCAGCAAAGCAGCCCAGAGTTCAAGAGGGTAATGTGCTTTCAGGTAAGCGGTCTGATAGGAAATCAGGGCATAGGCGGCACTATGGGATTTATTAAAACCGTATCCTGCAAAATAAGCCATGAGTTCAAAGACTTGTTCGGCTTTTTTGACCGGAAACCCCAGCCCCTTGGCACCAAGGACAAACTTGTCCTTCATCTTTTCCATTTCTTCGGGCTTTTTCTTGCCCATTGCCCGCCTCAGGAGGTCTGACTCTCCAAGAGAGAAGCCTCCAAGAACATTGGCGATCTTCATCACCTGTTCCTGATAGACAATGACCCCGTAGGTCTCTTTTAGTACAGGCTCAAGCTCCGGAAGCTCATAGATGATCTCTTTCGGGTTTTTCTTTCTCTTGATGAAGTCATCGACCATGCCACTGTTGATCGGTCCCGGCCGATAAAGAGCGAGAAGTGCGATCAGGTCTTCGAAGTTTTCAGGTTGCATCTTGATAATGAGATCGGTCATGCCTCTGGACTCAAGCTGAAAAATGCCGAGGGTCTTTCCGTGGGCCAAAAGATCGTAGGTTTCCTTGTCGTCGAGAGGAATTCTCTCGATCGAAAAAGAGGGGTTTCCGTTATGAATCCTGCGAACGGCATCCTGGATCAGGGTCAGGGTGGTCAGTCCCAGAAAGTCGAACTTGACCAGACCAACTTTTTCCACATCGTCTTTTGTGAACTGGGTCACAATTTCCCCGTCGCTTCCGCGCATCAGGGGGACATGTTCCAGGAGGGAGTCTTTTGAGATGACAACGCCAGCCGCATGAATGGAGCTATGGCGAGTGATTCCCTCAAGCTTCATTGAAAGGGTAAAGAGGTCCTGTATTCGTTGGTCAGTTGAGACCAGAGTCTTGAGCTCGGGGTTTTCCTTCAGTGCCTTCTCAAGGGTCATCTCAAGGGCATTGGGAATCATTTTGGCTACTTTGTCGACTTCTGAGTAGGTCATGGAAAGGACCCGTCCAACATCCCTGATGGAACCTTTGGCCCCCATTGTTCCAAAGGTCGCGATCATGGAGACACGGTCTTCTCCATATTTTTTGACAACATAGTCGATCACTTCTCCACGTCTGTTCATGCAGAAATCGATATCGATATCGGGAAGGCTCACGCGTTCGGGATTCAAAAAGCGTTCAAAAAGGAGCCCGAAGCGAATAGGATCTATGTTGGTGATTCGAAGGGAGTATGCGACCAAAGATCCGGCGGCAGATCCACGACCGGGACCGACAGGGATCCCCATTTCCCGGGCTTTCTTGATGAAATCCCAGACGATCATGAAATAGCCTTCATACCCCATTCTGGCGATAACTGCGATTTCAAGATCAAGTCTTTCCCGATAAAGAGTTTTTTCTTCCTCGGAAAAAGGGGCTTCAGAAAATCGTTCGTGAAGTCCTTCCAGTGTTTTCTGAATGAAGAGATCCTTGACGGATGTCTCTGGAAACTCACCGGCATCGATCTTGTAATCGGGCATATGTGTCGTCTGAAGATCCAGTTTCAGGTCGACCATATCCGCAACCCTGAGAGTGTTGTTAATAGCTTCCGGGAGCTCCCTGAAGGCATCGATCATCTCTCTTGGTGTCTTGATATAGAACTCATCCGATCCAAAACGAAGCCGGTTCGGCTCAGAAAGTGTTTTGCCCGTCTGAAGGCACAGGAGAATATCGTGCGGGGTGGAGTCTTCTCTTTCGAGATAGTGGCAATCGTTTGTGGCAACGAGGGGCAGATCCATTGCCCTGGCCATTTTGATGATTTCCTTGTTGGCTCGTATCTGGTCGTCGAGTCCGTTGGCCTGGACTTCCAGAAAAAAATTCTCTTTTCCAAAAATGTCCTGAAAAACTCCCGCGGTCGCATAGGCGGTTTCATCGTCTCCTCTTGTCAACATATAGGCAATTTGTCCCTTGAGGCAGCCGGAAAGGGCAATGATGCCTTCGTGATAGCGGGAGAGCAGCTCGAAGTCGACACGGGGACGAAAATAAAACCCCTCAATATGGGAGAGCGAAACGATTTTCAAAAGATTTTTGTAGCCGATTTCATTTTGCGCCAACAAGATCAGATGGAAGGAAGCATTATTGATCTTTCGACCCTGATGGGGACCTTCGCCCATAAAGTGAATTTCCCGGCGTTCGTGGCGAGATCTTGGAGTAATGTAAACTTCACAGCCAATAATGGGTTTGACCCCTTCTTTTCGTGCGGCCTGATAAAACTCGATGGCGCCAAAGAGATTCCCGTGATCGGTCATGGCAACGGCCTGCATACCCGTTTCCCGGACCTTTTTCATCAGTGGAGGGATCTTGTTGGCACCATCTAAAAGGCTATATTGGGTATGTACATGGAGGTGAACAAATCGGTCAATGGAAGACATTTAAATCTTCTCCCTCATAAAATCGTTTGCAACAAGGGTCAACATCCAGTGTTTCAGGAATACCACGGTTCATAGTCTTCATGGCGAAAGCTTTCTCTCCCGGCTTCAAGGAGAAATCGGGATGGGGCCAGCGGGGAGTATCGTCCTCTTCCCTGTGTCGATTTCGGTACGCACAGGACCAGTTCTTTTCTTGCCCTTGTAACGGCTACATAAAAAAGCCGCCGTTCTTCTTCAAGATCCGACTCCCGCTCAATGGACTTTTCTGAAGGGAAGAGTCCCTCATTGACCGATAGAAGAAAAACGGTATCCCACTCCAGTCCTTTTGCCTGATGAATGGATGACAAGACAACGCGATCTGAAATGACAGTGCCTTCAAGAGCGGCTTCTTCGAAGGATTCGAGAAGGGAAATCTCCCCGAGGAAGTTGTCAAGGTCAGACTGGCTGTCCAGCTGTTTTGCAAAAGCCTCGAGATCTTCTTCTCGCTCCTGGGGATTTTCCCTGATGTCGTAGAGTTCCTTCCGGTAGCCGAGTGAAAGGACCTCCCGGACCAGATATCCCAGGGAGTTGGTTCCGGCATAATAACTTTGACGAAGCGAGGCGAGCCTCTCACCCAGGCTGGTCACTCCAGAAACGAGCCTGGGTGTTAAAACCTTCCCGGCCTGGAGGGAGCACAAGGCTTCGATCGGATCGTTGCAGGTCGTTATCCATTGAAGGATTTTTTCCGTGGCCTTTGGTCCTACTTTGGGGATCATCCTCAAAAGCCTTGAAAAGGCCGAACTGTCCCTCGGATTCAAAATAAGCCGAAGGTAAGCAAGGACGTCCTTTATATGAGCCTGCTCATAAAATCGCAACCCGGATGTCAGTGTGAACGGAATTCTTCTTCTTGCCAGTTCGACTTGAATCGAAAGAGACAGGTAATGTGACCGGTAAAGGACGCAAACCTCTCCCATAACCTCTCCCCGATCTTCCTTCTGGGAGATTCTTTTGGCCACATACTGTGCCTGATCGATATCAGAGTAAAACGTTATGCTTTCTGGGAGTGAGCCCTGATCGAGAACTGACCGGAGAACCTTTGGAAGCTGCCTCTGATTTTGAAGAATGACACGATTGGCGATATCCAGGATGGAAACGGTTGAGCGGTAATTGGTTTCAAGACGAAAAACCTCGGCATCGGGGTAACGTTCGGAAAAGGAGAGCATGTTTTCAACGTGTGCTCCCCGGAATGAATAGATGCTCTGGCTGTCATCCCCAACGGCAAAAAGCTGCTGATGGCCCTGGGCAAGCCGATCAAGAAGAGCGGCCTGAAGAGGATTGGTATCCTGATATTCGTCGACCAGGATAAATCGGAATCTTCCTTGAAGAAGCGGGAGAATCTCCCGATCATCCAAAAGGCGATACCAGTATAATAAGAGATCATCGTAGTCCAGAAGTCTTGCGTCCTGCTTTCTGGCCAAATACCGTCTTGCGATTTCCTCAAGGTCGGGAAGGTGGCGGAAAAGGTGGGGATATCTGTCTCCCAGAAGCTCTTCGAGAGGCATGAGCTTGTTGGAGGCAAGACTCAGGATATTGAGAATCAGCGAGGCAGAGGGGAAATCCGAATCCTTGATCGAGGCTGCTTCCATAATGGCCTTGATCATATCGATCTGGTCTTCCCTGTCCATGATGGTCAGCGTGGATGAAAGTCCCAGTCTTGAACCGAACTCCCTGATCAGGCGAAACCCCACATGGTGAAAGGTTCCAGCCCAGGGCAGCGGAGGATGATCCCCAAGGAGGTCTTTGAGCCGATTCTGCATGACAACGGCCGATTTCTTTGTAAAGGTCAACAAAAGAATCCTGTGAAAAGGAACCCCCTTCGAGAGGAGATAGGCTGCGCGATAAGTCAGGACTCTGGTTTTTCCCGACCCTGCGCCTGCAAGAATCAGGGAGGGACCGTCGGGTGCGAGCGCCGCTTTTTTTTGTTCTTCATTTAAATCATGTTCAAAATCAACTGAATTCATGGCTATCCGTTCATCAGAAGGAGTGGTCTCCGGGGAGTATTTCTCCAATGAAAGCGTGTGATGGCGCTGATGGAATGGCAAAAAACTGCCATTATTAGTGTCAAAGTGGAAGAGTCCTGACCAGCGGGATTGAGATCCTAGTTGATATTTGGTATCATATCGTAACAGTTAAAAACAATATGGATCGAGGACAATGATCATACTCCTTTTGGAATCCCTTGGATACGGCCTCCTGCATGGTTTGCTACCGGATGAACATACATGGCCGATCACTTTTAGTTATGCCATAGGGAATGCAACCGGAAAAAAAGGTGTAAAGTCAGGGTTTTATTTTTCGCTCGCGTTTATGATCCAGAGGGCGATCGCATCGGAGCTGGCCTATTTGTTTCTCGCAAGCTGGCTCTTAAAGGAAGTCGTCAATTCCTGGGCAGACCTGATCGTCGGAATCGTTATGACCACAGCCGGTATCATCATCATCAGAAAGAAGCGTTACATCCACTTTCATCTTCTGGGGCACCATCATGAATCCCCGCAGGAAGTGGAAACAGATTCCCATGTTCTCTCTTTAAGCCATGAGGCACATGAAGCCCACACCTCAAAAGAAACAGACAAAGAACCTGAAGCCATTCCGACGAAATGGGCCTTGATACACGGATTTGTCGCGGGGTTTGGGTTCGGTCCATTTGCCCTCTTTATCTATACGACAGCCGCTCCGAGAATGACCTCGGCATGGTTTGGTTTTTTGCCCGG
Source organism: Leptospirillum sp. (assembly GCA_027323445.1). Classification (GTDB taxonomy): domain Bacteria; phylum Nitrospirota; class Leptospirillia; order Leptospirillales; family Leptospirillaceae; genus Leptospirillum. Next base: position 631 of record DAHWBS010000043.1, on the reverse strand, counting down.
GCTTCTTTTTGGACTGGGGACAATGATCATGCTGATGATCCTGGGGGGAGTGTTCGGTGCTTCCCTGAAGCTGACAAAACGCTTCAACACAGAAGAGATTCAGGCGATCGGTCTCCATACAGGATCCATGACTTTGCTGTGGGGAGGGGTGATTTTTGCTTCAGGTGGCCTGCTGGGGCTTTCTCCTTACGGGAAGAATCTTCCCTTTGACCTTGGAAACGCACTGATTGTTCTCGTCATGGCCGGAGTCGCCCTTCCGGTTCTTTTCTTCTCGATCAGAAAAGTGCTTCTCTGTAAAAAAAATGCACCGCTTCAGGCCTCTTCCTGAATCTTTCTTTTCCAGGTGGCTGCATAAGTCAAATGCCCTGATATGGGGGTTTGGCGATTTCCTTGACAAAGGAGAGAGAGGGGGCTATAACTAGCCTCCTCCGGACGACCTGAAAAAAAAAGGCAAGCAGGCAAAGGAGGGAGGGGTTGACAGGTTGGGTCAGGAAGTGTAGGATCAAACGGTTGACTCTTTCGGGGAGAAAAAAGCCCTGAAGCGAGGAAGCCCCTGTGGAAACGCAGGGAGAACGTCTCGGATCATTGACAACTAAATAGGAGCAGCAACGTCCAATTAAAGGGCCCTGAT
>DAHWBS010000042.1 GCA_027323445.1 Leptospirillum sp. | reverse complement strand
ACCCTTCCGAAGCGATGTTTCGAGACGATATGGCGATGATACATCCCCCAACCGCGTAGGATCGGGGTGAGACCGGAGATCACTGTCTCTTGGGGAAACGCTTTCGCCTTTTTCAGGAAATCCCGGGTTTTGGGCAAGACGCTTTGAACATTCTTCTGTGCGGGGGTAATCCTTGCGAGAATAATTTTTGAAATTCATCTATAAAAGACTCGTTTTTGACCGTTTCCCGTATTGAATCCATCGAAAATTGGCGGATTTATTGCACAGGAATGAGGGTACTTTCTTTTTTGCAACAGGCTCTTATGAATTTAAAAATGTACATCGCCAAGAAAAGTGTCGGGAGGATTTTGGCAGGGCCCGGATGGGTTCTGGCGAAATGTGAACTTCAGACAAAGGGATCTTTTTTTCCATAAAGGACCCGGATCAGGGAAAGGCCTTCCGGCGGAGCAGGGCGAAGGCATTTGACGGGAGGCTGTGCGTCAGTTTGGAGAAGTGTTTCTATTTCCCCGATTGTTCTTTTCCCGCTTGCGACTTCGACGATGGTTCCGACGATAAAGCGGATCATCATGTGCAAAAAGCCTTTTCCTGTGATCCAGATCTGCAGGTCGCAGCCCGTTTGTTCCCAGAAGATGTCCTCTATGCTCCTTTGTGTTTTTGGTGGAAGAGATTTTTTTACAGTGAAATGGGTGAAATCATGACGGCCCAGAAAGAAGGAAGCAGATTCTTTGAGGAGGGTTAAATCCACCGGCGCAAAAAAGACTCCGGTAAAAGGGTCTTCCAGTGGTCCCCGGGTCTGTTTGCGGGGAACAATGCGGAGTCTGTAACGGTAGATTTTGCGCTCGACATCATGTCTTGCATGGAAGCTTCCCGGTGCACACGTGGCAGAGAGGATGCGGATCTCCTGAGGGAGAAAATGGTTAATCCCTTTTAAAAGTGATTCGGGTGTCCATGGTCGTCTCTCCCGGATCGGGATATCCATATGAAATACTTGTCCATGGGCACTGACTCCGGCATCGGTTCTGCCGGAGCCAGTGATACTGAGGGACATTCCGGTAAGTTTAGTCACCGATTCTTCGATGCTCCCCTGAACGGTCTTTTCCTCTCCTTGTCGTTGCCATCCATGAAAAGCCCTGCCGTCGTAAGAGGCGATGAAAGCCATTCGTGCAAAGGAAGACTCTTCATGGCCGGAATCAATTGAAGGCTGGAATAAAATGGTCGTTTCTCCACAGTCAGGACTGGACAAGTTAAACAGAGCATCTCATGCAGGTTTGCGGGAGTGTATCGAAAAATGGGAGGAGTAACAAATTAATGGCTTAAGAGATCGGGCCTGTCGTGGAGGATGGTTTGAAGGTCAGCGAGGATTGTCTTGTTGGGGGCAAGCCAGGCAAGGTCTTTTAACTCATCCGGTTCAAGCCAGCGGATTTCTTCGTGGACAACAATCTTTGGGGTGTTTTTCAGAATTCGGCAGATAAAGGGAAGAAGGTGCAGGTAGAGATGAGGATATCGATAGTAGACTGAAGGCATGGGGAGAAGAACCTCCACATGGATATCAAGTTCCTCTCGAAGTTCCCTGATAACGGCATCGCGAGGGGACTCCCCTGGTTCAACCTTTCCACCGGGAAACTCCCAAAGATCATCCCATGAACCCGGAAGTCTCTTGGCACAGAGAATCTTTCCGTTTTTGAGAATGATCCCGCAGGAAACCGCAAGCGGATGTTCCCCTCCGGCGGTTTCCTGAAATAAAGGACCTGATGTTTCCAAATCAGAAGTTCATTTTTCTGGGGTCTTCCGAGTGCAGGGATTCCCATGCTTCTCTCAGGTCAACCCAAAGTTCCATTTCCGTGTTGATCGCGGCTTGCCAACGATCCCAGTCTTCCCTCGAGCCCATTGTGTCCACGCCGCCTGATCCAATTGCTGAGCGGGAAGCCATGTCAGAAAGCATCCTGGCTTTTTTCCACTCCAGAATGGCCAGATCGTATGCTGCAACACGGGCGACTTTTGCAGGATTCATCGGGAACACTCCTGCACTGCTTTTATTTGATCGGTCCTCATCCTCCAAAGTTTCCGATCTGGATGGGGATGGCTCCCGCATTCGAGATGGAAATGGCGGAGGCCAGCTTTCCTGCTATATCCCGGTAAGACTGGGTCAGTGGACTTTCTGGATGAGCGATGGCGATGGGGTGTCCTGAGTCTCCGCCTTCCCGAATCGATAAATCGATAGGAATCCTTCCCAGAAAGGGAACGTGAAGCTCGTGCGCCGCCAATTCCCCGCCACCCTTTGAGAAAATGGCCGTTTCTTCATGGCAGTGCGGGCAGACAAAGGAGCTCATGTTTTCAACGATTCCAAGAATGGGGACATTGACCTTCTGAAACATCGCCAATCCCCGTCTTGAGTCGGAGAGGGCAACCTCCTGTGGCGTGGTAACGATAATAGCACCTGACAATGGAACCAGCTGGGCCAGGGAAAGCTGGGCATCGCCTGTTCCGGGGGGCATGTCGACCACCAGATAATCAAGGTCTCCCCATGAAATATCCTGACAGAACTGCTGGATGATGCCGTGGAGCATTGGTCCTCTCCAGATCAGTGGCGTTCCGGGCGGGACCATGAAGGCCATCGACATCACTGTAATTCCGTGTCCGGAGGGGGGGAACAATTTTTTGTCGACCTGACGGGGAGTCTCCGTGATTCCCAGCATCATGGGGATATTGGGACCGTAAACATCGGCGTCCATGATGCCGACTTTGGCACCCATCTGGGAGAGCGCAATCGCCAGGTTTACCGAAGTGGTGGATTTTCCAACGCCACCTTTGCCACTGGAGACAGCTATGACATTTTTGACACCGGGGATCGGGGTTTTTCCCGTGAAGGTTCCGCCCGTTGTTCTGGCCGTAAATGAAATTTCGGTGTTTTCAATTCCGGGAACCGAAGCCAGTGCGGCCAGACAGGAGTTTTTCATCTCGTCTTTGAGAGGGCAGGCCGGTGTCGTCAAAACGATGGTAAAAGAAAGGTTTCCTCCATCGATTTTCAGATTTTCGATCATTTTAAGTGTGACGAGATCTTTTTTGAAGTCCGGTTCGATGACTCGGCTCAATGCTTCCCAGACCAGTTTCTCTGAAACAGTTGGCATATTATAAAACCTTTCTTTGGTCCGGAAGAATTATTCTTCCGGACAATCATTACTGAAAAACGATGAACGTTCGCCGAGGGAAACTATTGGCTTCCCCCAATATTTTTAATTGTTCCGTAGTCTCTTTTCAAAGTGCCGTGAAAAAGTCAGGAAACTCTTTTTGAGGAGAAGTTCCCACTGTGCCATCTTCTCTGATCAGTCGATGGCCTTTTTCTGTATTTTCAATCACCATGTAGAGACGTCCCGACTGATCCCTGTGCGTGGGATGAAATCGGACCCACTCCTCGATGACCCCCGGATCCGGGGTGACATCCTCCATGTACTGGAGGAATGTTTCCCTGTTGATGGAGGCTTTTCCCTGTCTTGCGACAAGAAAATCCTCATAGGTTGCTTCTGCTCCCTTTACATTCTTGAGTCTTGCGACAAGGGCACGGTTGTCGAGATTCCTGCTGGGAATCCGTGTTCGTATGGAAAGGAGGCCGTCCCGGGGAGTCAGTCTCTGTCCTGCCATTCTTCAAGCCACGCCATCTGGATGGATTCAAGGATCTTCTCATTGGAGGTTTTGGGATCCCCGTCAAATCCGGGAAGCTCGGTAACCCATTTGTGAAGATCGGTAAATCTCACCGTCAGCGGATCGACGTTTGGGTGATTGTTTAAAAGTTCATACCCGATTTCATATGGGTCACTCCAGTTCATTACGGGTTTCTCCTTTAATGCTCATGGCCACCTTTGGAGCAAAATGGAATGGTCACGACAAGGTCGCCCATTACCTTTGCCTGGCAGGCAAGCCTGGATTTGAGTGTAAGGCCTTCTGCTTCCTCAATCTGGTCTTCTTCGTCTTCTTCCATAGGGGAAAGATTTCCGAACCCCTCTGTAATGATCACATGGCAGGTCGCGCAGGCACAGACACCACCGCAGTTATGCTCCAGATGAACCCCGTTTTTGGTGGCGGCATCGAGAATGGAGTCACCTGCCTTTACGGTGACTTTTTTATTTTCCGGGAGAAAAAGGATCTCAGGCAATCAAGCCTCCATTTCTGTCTCTGGGAGAGCTTTCCCTCCCAGGGCACCCTGAACGGATGTATTCATCAGTCGTTCGGCAAGTGGGCGAGTCACCTGATCCAGGGCAGATGTTTCATCCCTTATCAGCTTGGCGTTTTCCCCTTTTACCGCTTTTTCAAGAGTGTCCAGCTGTTTGTTGATAACAAGTCTTTCGTCATCGGGGAGAATATCCGGCCCGAGCTTTTCAAGAGCCCTTCTTGTGGCATTGGTGACGGTTGTTGCTTCTGTCCGGGAGTCTATCAGCATTCGTGTCTGGAAGTCTTCCTGTGCATGCTGGAAGGATTCCTTGATCATCTCCCGTACCGTGTCTTTCGAGATGCCATAGGATGGATGCACAACCACTCCCTGAGAATGCCCTGTTCTCTGGTCAAGCGCCCGGACGTCAAGTATGCCGTTGGCATCGATGGTAAAGGTGACTTCGATTCTCGCTGCTCCGGCGGTCATGGGCGCAATGTCGGTGAGGGAAAATCTTGCGAGGCTTCGATTGTCTTTTGCCATTTCTCTCTCGCCCTGGAGAACATGGATGTCCACCTTGACCTGGCCATCGAGAAAAGTGGTGAAGAGCTCCTTTGCCTGGGTGGGAATCGTTGTGTTTCGTGGGATCAGTGAGCTCATGACTCCACCCATTGTCTCAATGCCGAGAGAGAGGGGAGTGACATCCAGAAGCAGCATGTCCTTTCTTGCTCCGGAAAGGATATCCCCCTGGACCGCCGCGCCTTCTCCGACAACCAGATCGGGATCGTGCTCATCGAAAACGGGCCGATTGAAAAGCTCTCCTACCGCTTCCTTGACCCTGAGGAGTCTTGTCGCTCCGCCGACGAGGATGACTCCGTCGACCTCTCCAGGCGAGACGCCCGCATCGGAAAGGGCCTTGTGCACGGGGATCAGGGTTCTCTGGACCAGAGGCTCAACCCATTTATTCATCGATTCCCGGCTGAGGGTTGTTTCAAATCCTATGGCCGGTAGCGAAACAGTGGTCTCTGTTGATTGTGAAAGGGCAATTTTGGCTTTTTCGGCTTCCTTTCGAAGAAGGTCCCTGACTTCTGGCCGGCTCGGGTCAACTCCTTTGGGGAGGATCTTGAGCCATTGAGCAATAATGGCCTGATCAAAATCATCCCCACCCAGGTGTGTGTCTCCACTGGTTGACTTGACCTCGAACACCCCCCTGCGAATGGAGAGGAGCGAGAAGTCAAACGTACCGCCGCCCAGGTCATACACGGCGTAAAGACCATCTTTCCCGGTACCAAACCCGTAAGCCAGCGCGGCGGCAGTCGGTTCGTTGAGAATTCTGAGGACGTTGAGTCCTGCCATTTCTCCGGCATCTTTGGTGGCCTGTCTCTGGGCATCATTGAAATAGGCCGGAACGGTGATGACAGCGTCAGTCACTGTTTGCCCAAGTGCAACCTCAGCCCTTTTCCTGAGTTCAGCAAGAATCAGCGCACCGATCTGAGGCGCAGAGAGGTGGCGATTCCGGTATTGATCGGGGATGAGAGGAAGTCCGTCAATATTCGCCAGCGGATAGGCCAATTGTCGGATTTCATTTTCCACATCGGCAAAAGAGCGCCCCATCAGCCTCTTCGCAGAATAGACGACCACCGTTTCGGGGTCGTTGATACGGGCTTTTGCAGAGAAGCCGACCTGAACGCCCGAAGAAGAAAGAGCTACGACGGAGGGCAGGAGCTTCCTTCCTTCCGTATCGGGAATAACGCGAAGCTTGCCATTTTCGATAATGGCAACCAGGGAGTTGGTTGTTCCCAGGTCGATTCCGATGACGGTTCTTGTCACGATGTCTCCTTAACTGTCGCTGGGGTTAAAATTTCACGTCTGATGGACAGAATATACTTTCTGTACTCAAGATCCCTTGAAAGACGGACCTTCTTTTTCTGAAGAGACTCAAGTGTTTCCTCCGTCAGGGGCTGGTCTGGAGAAAGACTCTCTGCACCGGATTCAAGCTGGTCGATTTCCTGCATGTTTCCCAAAATGATTCCTTCAAGGTTCTTTGTCTCTTTTTCAAGACGTGCAAAGGCTTTTTCCTGGTGTCCAATGGCAACTTCCGATTCAAGCTCCTCTTTTAGCTCCATGAGCTCCATCAGGTCTTGAGGGCTAAGGCGCTTTTTGGGGTCAATTGCTGGATTGCCCAGTTTCTGAAGGCTTAGATAGTAGGCTGCACGCAGAAAAGGGTCCTTGAGAGTCTTGAAAGCCTGGTTGAGCCGGGAAGCGTTTGTGAGACTGATTTCCTGCTCTGTATGGATCTCCATTCGATGAAAATCCGGGTGGAACAGGCGACTTTTTTCGTGAAATTTTTCGGTCAGGATCCCAGAATCGATAACAAGACGATGAGGAAGGCCCAAAATGTCGAAATAGTCCCGCCCCTCCTTGAATGGCTGGATCTTGACGCATGTCCCGCAGAGATCGGCCTCTTCGAGAGTACCCTTGCAGTTCCAGCAAAGGGAGCTGGCCATATCTCCAGAGTGCCGATGGGTGTGTTCTCCCATGGATAGATACCTCCTGTCTTGCTGAGTTCAATACTGGAAAAATGAACGTAACCCCCGGATTGTGTCCGGGGATCAGATGTCGGTTTGTTCCTAGACGGCAAATGATGTTCCGCAACCACAGCTGTGCGTGGCATTTGGATTCTGGAATTTGAATCCGCCTCCCATAAGTCCGTTGCCCTGGTAATCAAGTACGGACCCGTCGAGGTAAACCTGACTTTTTGGATCGATGATCATCTTGATTCCCTTGGGCCCTTCGACCACATTATCGAACTCGCCCGCTTCCTCTTCGAAGCGAATCAGGTAGGACATGCCTGAGCAGCCACCGCCTTCAATGCCGAGACGAAGAAACTTTCCTTCGGCTTTTTGTGTTTTTGCAAGTTTCAATACTTCATCAGCCGCTTTGTCTGTTACGCTGATCATGTGGCACCTCCTGGATTTGGGTTGAACGGGCTGATCATCCGACGTTATTGCCGGATGACAGGTCTGTCTTTACCGTTTCTTTTTGTCCTGATAATCCTGAATAGCTCCCTTGATCGCATCTTCTGCCAAAACGGAACAATGAATCTTGACGGGGGGCAGGTTCAACTCCTGAACGATGTCGGTGTTCTTGATCTTGAGAGCTTCGTCGATCGTTTTTCCCTTGACCCACTCGGTTGCAAGAGAGCTTGATGCAATGGCACTGCCACAGCCAAAGGTCTTGAACTTGGCTTCTTCAATAATACCATCGTCGCTGATCTTCAGCTGAAGCTTCATGACGTCACCGCACTCGGGTGCGCCGACAATACCAGTGCCCACGTTTTCGTCTGACTTGTCAAATGATCCCATGTTCCTCGGGTTGTTGTAGTGGTCGATGACCTTGTCGCTGTATGCCATTTTAGTTCCTCCTGATAAGATTTGATCGTTTTTTGATCTATGCTGTTCCGACTAGTGTGAACTCCACTGTACGGACTTGATATCGATGCCTTCTTTTGCCATTTCATAGAGCGGGGACATGTCGCGAAGCCGGGAAACAGCTTCCTTGACCCTTCGAATGGTGGTTGAGATTTCTTCTTCTGTATTGAATCGGCCGAGTGAAAAGCGAATGGAGGAATGGGCCAGATCCGAGCCGACTCCCAGAGCCCTCAGGATATAAGAAGGTTCAAGGGTGGATGATGTGCACGCCGATCCGGAGGACAGGGCAATTTCTTTAAGACCCATGAGGAGTGCTTCACCCTCGACATAAGCAAATGAAAGGTTTGACACATTCGGGGCCCGGTGTTCCTTGTCGCCGTTGACCACGACGTAGTCAAGTTCCTTCAGTATCCCATTCTCAAGACGATCCCTGAGAGCTTTCAGTCGTGGGATTTCTTGATTCCATGTTTCCTTGAGGATTCTGCAGGCAGCACCCATTCCAACAATTCCTGGGGTGTTGAGTGTGCCAGATCTGAGACCACGCTCATGACCACCGCCATCAATCATCGGTGTAAGCTTGACTCTTGGGTTTTTTCTTCGGACATAGAGTACTCCGACACCTTTGGGGCCATAGATCAAATGGGCGTTGAGACTCAAAAGGTCAATGTTCATCTTGTTCACGTCAAGTGGAACCGTTGATGCGGCGTAAGCGCCATTGACATGGAAGAGGATCCCTTTTTCTTTGGTGATTGCCCCGATTTCAGCCAGCGGCTGAATCGTTCCGATCTCGTGATTGGAGGCCATCATGCTGACAAGAATCGTATCCGGACGGATGGCTTGTTTGAGTGCTTCCAACTCGACCCGGCCTTCCTTGTCGACAGGAAGGGTTGTGACTTCATAGCCTGCCCGGGAAAGAGTGATTGTCGGATCGAGGATGGAGCGGATATCGGTCTCAAGGACAATGATGTGACGTCCTTTTTCCTTGTACATCTCGGCGACACCCTTGATCGCCAGATTGTCCGACTCGGTCATTCCTGATGTGAAGACGATTTCCTTGGGATCCGCCCCGATGAGGTTTGCTACCTCTCCTCTGGCTTTGTCGATGGCCTCTTCCGCTTTCCAGCCGAAGGGATGATTCCTCGAATGGGCGTTTCCGAAGTCTTCGGTAAAGTACGGGATCATGGCTTCAAGAACTTTTGGGTCAACGCGGGTGGTTGAGTTGTTATCTAAGTAAATCAAGTCGTCCATGGGCTACTCCTAGGGCATCGGGTACATCGTGAATGAACTCATCAAGTGTCATTGTTTCCAGTAGCCAGAGAATCTTTCCCTGGATCCTCTCGAGAGGAGATCTGACATCACAGCTTGATATCTGCTGGCATACCCGGTCACCCCCTTCAGAACAGGAGAGAATGACCACAGGCCCTTCCACTGCCGAAATAACATCGAGGATCGATATCTCCGATGTTGCTTTCTTCAGCGAGTACCCTCCGCGGGGGGCTTGATAGCTTTGAATCAAGCCTTTCTTTGAGAGGGCGGTCAAAACTTTTGCCAGAATCTCCGGAGGGATCTGGTGGGCATCTGCAATCTCCCTGATATTTGTAATGCTTCCTTCTCCCTGATGGGACATGAAGTTTAGGGAGAGAAGCGCATAATCTACTTTTTTGGTTAGTTTCAACACAACCTTTTTTCTCCGACTTTTTTTATCGCAGACCAATTAGGTCCGAGATAAATCTACCAAGCAATCAGACTTGTGTCAAGAGCTGATTTTCGGGGGAGGGGGTGTTGGCTAGAGGTTTAGAATGGCTTGAGCGAATGCAGGAAGGGAGCGGAGAGGAAAATGCCCACTGATTTTTCCTGGGGAAAAAGCCAGCGGGCGTGGTTTCTTCAGGATTTTGACGGAGCTTCTGCCTGGCCGAGGGGGACGGGCTTTGAATGGTCCCAGAGGACATTGAAGGTCTTTTCCATTCTCCTGATACGCTCAAAAAGGATCAGGTTGGCCTGGATCACAAGCTGGCGCTGGAAAGGGATCGGGTCATCCGCCCAGCCTTTTGATCCCTGGATCAGAATTCTTTTGTCAATGATGAGGTATGGTCTGAGCCATGAAGGTGTGTCGGGAGGCAATACCCGAACCTTGGCTCCGGAATGGAGAAGCTCCTGGATGTCGGATGCGTTGACCGAAAGGGTTCCCGTCTTTACAAGGACTCTGACTTCGATTCCTTTTTTTCTGGCAGAGGTAATGGCTTCAACAACCCGATAGGGCTTGATCAGGTGATAGAAAATCAGGTCGATCGAGCGATGGGTCATGCCAATTCTTTTTGCCACAATGTTTCTGGCGAAAAGCCCCCGTCCGGTCGCCTGGCTTCCGGCATCTTCCATGCCGATTCCCATTCCGACGATGACGCCGATGAAAAGAATCATGATCATGGAGGTTCTGCTAAACGGAGTGAGATTGAACGAACCCATATGTGTTTTTGGAAAGGGAGGCTCTAGCGAAAGAAGGTATCGTCCGAAAAGGGGGAAAAAGATGTTTGCCCCGATAAACCCGGCAAAGACAAAAACGGTATTGGAGGAAAGCGTCCAGATGAAAAGGAGTGCTCCCAAAAGTGAAATCACGAGCAGGTAAGCATTCTTTTTAATGTTTTCGGATATCAGTCCTCCAAGCCATATGCGGACGACGATCAGATGGAGAAGGGCTGCCGGTGTAAAAAGAAGCATCGACCATGCAACAAGGCGAAGTCCCTTGACCTGGTCGGCCATGAAGGCGCTTGTGAGGCCGGACATGGCCAGTATCAGGGAGATGATCATCGTAAACGAAATGGCCATGATGGTCATCATGAAGTTCTCGTTTCTGGCCCGAATTTCAGGATCAGGCCGGAAATCGGATTCTTCAAGTCCAGGACGCTTGTCCGTGATGTTTCTGCTGGGGGTGAGTCCTTCTTCAGGGGGGTGTTCGGTGTTTTTTGGGCCTGTACTGTCTGTCACGAGGAGGGTCCTTTTTTCATGGAAAGAGGTTTTGTCGGAGAGCTTTGTGTGTTTTGAAGACCGGTCAGGGAAATGGACTTCATATGAAATCTTCCGCCGATACGTTCGGCCAGAAAAATGGTGACGGTTACCGGATAGGAGGCGGGGGCACCGGGAAACGTGAGGATCGATGCCATACGGTCTCCTTTGTGAAAGTGATGGTCGGGAGGAGGGTTGAATGTGCCCAGAATAAGCCCGCCCTGGCCATCGACCATTGTGGGTGGCTCATAGGAGCCGATCTCGACATAAGGGGTTCCGTCCGGAGGGTGAAAGTCAATGTCGACCTGAAGATGAACATTGTTGGTGCCGGATTTTAAGGAAATAGCGGAGAGGGAGATGTTCGGATCCTGATAGAGCCCGTTTTTCTTGAGGGAAAACGCAAGTGGGGCCTGTGTCGATGTTATGGGGCCACCCGGACTCTCTGCCTGTGGGCGAGTTTCTTTGAGTGTCATGGACTTGAACATGGCAGAAACGGCAAGTCCCACGAACAGTCCTCCGAGAATGACGAGCCAGTCTCTCGCCTTGAACTTTCGAAAAGGGCCCAGCAGAATATCAAACATTATTATTTCCTTTTGGTATCAGGTTGTATTTGAGCCGGAACCGTTTCTGTCGCGGTTTCGGGGACAGGTTCGATCTTGACCCTCGATACCCGGTGCTTGTCCATGTCGACGATTGTTATTTTCAGTTTGGGAAGATAGAAAAACTCCCCGCCTCTCGGAATGGTTTGAAGCTGCGAGAGAACAAATCCGGCAAGCGTCTCGTATTCATCGCCTTCGGGAATGGACAGACCGAAGTCTTCCCTGAGATCCCTGACGGAGAGAGAGCCGTCAACAAGGTAGGATCCGTCTCTCAGGTGTTCCACCGGTTTTTGTATGTCATCGCTCTCGTCTTCGATTTCGCCGACAAGCTCTTCAAGAAGGTCTTCCATTGTAACGAGACCCTCGAGGGATCCGTACTCATTCAGGACAAGAGCCATCTGGGTTCTTCTTTTTTGCATCTCTTTAAGGGTATGGGCGACTTTCATCGTTTCGGGGATAAAGTAAGGGGCGTGGATCAATGTTTCAATCCGGGTGGGGTTCTTTCGGGCAAGTTGTTCGAGAATATCCTTGTAATAGAGAATCCCTATAACATCGGGAGAGCCCTCCCGGATCACAGGATATCGGGAGAAGCGGTGGTCTGCCAGAAAGAGAATGGCGTCCTCCATTCCCATTTTGGAGTCGATCGTGATCATCTTGAGCCTGGGAACCATTACCTCCCTTACGGAGATATCTGTGAACTTGAAGACGCTCTGGATCAGGTCCTGCTCCGTCCGGTTGATGACGCCCTGTTCCGTGCCTTCCTTCAGGAGAAGGTCCAGCTCCTCCGGGCTGATGGGGTAGACGCTGCTTCCGGGTTTGATACCGAAAGACTTGAGTATCCATTGGCTGGTTGTTGTGACAAAAAGGACCGGAACCCGCAAAAATTCGGAGAGAAACAAAATCGGCCGGGAAAGAGAGAGGGCAATCTTTTCGTTTTGCTGGATGGCAAGGGTTTTGGGGGCAATTTCACCAAGAACGAGCATCCCGTACACCTGTAGAAGGATGATCCCGGAAACGGACAGCGGCAACAGGAAGTGAAATTTTTCAACCATGGGCGATGTGATGAGAAGGGGTTTAAGGATCTCATAGGTCACTGTTCCCGTCAGGGCCGATGCCATGGACGTGATCAGTGTCATCAAGACCTGAACTGTTGCTACAAAACGCTCGGGATCCCTTCTGAGCCGCAGAAGAGCCTGCGCTTCAGGTGTTCCCGCCTGGGCGATCTGGTGGGCTCTTGAGAGTCTGAGTGAAATGGTGGATATTTCTGCAGCGGCAAGGATGGCGTTGACCAGGATGAGAAAAACTATTGCCGCGGCATCAAGCCATAGGGGAACCATACGCTCCTTGAAAAAAGATTGGAAGACACGACCTCAGCCTGAGAGGAGGGTTCTGTCATTTTTTGACAGGCTCCGTTCCTGCACCAAGAGAAGTCCATGATCCATTATCGATGATCCCGGTCCGCTTGACAATAAAACACTGTATTCCTATATTGTAAGGGCTGGTCCAATACCGGAGTGAATGGCGTGTTTTGCTACCGGTAGTGGTGGAGGACTTATCTTAGGTAAGTATACTGTTTTATTGTCTGTTCCGTTTTTTTGGGTTTGCCGATCCCGTTGATGGAGGGTTAAAGAAATGACAGAAAACATGGTTCCAAACAATGTGGGCCTCGGCTCATGGATGGCTCTTCTGGTTTTGGTTATCGTCCTTTTTTCCTGGGGCATCGTCACCTCTTCTTCCCAGAAGTAACTCCCTTCCCCCTTATTGCAGGGGGTTTTCTCTCCGGCCATGCCGGGGAGTTTTTGTTCTGGACGGGAGGTTCATCCTCCCGTTTTTTCTCCGTTTCCTCTCTGATTTTCACCGAAAACCAAATCTTTTCTCCAATAATCTTCGTTGATGGAGTTTTTGTTTTAAAATTTCCTGGATGGTCCGGATCCCATTTTGTCT
>DAHWBS010000041.1 GCA_027323445.1 Leptospirillum sp. | reverse complement strand
TGGTACGATCCCTCAAGAGGAGGAACCTGAGCCTTTTGGTTGCACGAATGAGTGATCGGCTCAGGACCCGTTCGAAAATAAAGGAACCATAGACCCTCTTGATCATTGTTTATTGGCCGTGACTCACGAAATAACCGTGAAATCCTGATTGCCGAACGAGCCATCAGGGATCTTTCCATCCGTTATCATCGGGAGACACACACACCCGGAACGAGAAAACAGAGATCATCAAGAGCAACACAGACAAGCCTCAAGGGAGCCATGGAAAAAACCATTTTGGATGAAGAAGCATTACAGGTCATCAGGGCTTATCACGAAAGAACCAAGCATCGTTTCAGCGCCTATGCCAGAGGACCCGAGTTTCTGGACTGGGATGATCAGCCGAGTCCGTTTCGAAGCTTTTCGGGGACTCGGATCACCCGCCTTCCTCTTTCTCCCGGCCTTCCTGAAAGGGCTTATTCCGACCTTTTCAATCCGGAGAACAAAATCCCTGTCCCGGACTTTGACCTGCATTCCGTTTCACTTCTTCTGGAGGTGTCCCTTGGTCTGTCGGCGTGGAAAAGTTATCCCGGGACCCGATGGTCTCTTCGCTGCAATCCGTCGAGCGGAAATCTCCATCCCACCGAAGCGTACCTGATCACCCCGGACATTTCCGGACTTCCGGGTGGAGTCTACCACTACCTGAGCCGTGATCACGTCCTGGAGCGGAGAAATCTTCCCGGCCGTTCATGGGAGCCAGCCTGGAAAACGCCGGGAGTGATCCTGGGACTTTCATCGATTTACTGGCGGGAGGCATGGAAGTATGGCGAACGGGCATTTCGTTATTGCCAGCATGATGTTGGTCATGCCATAGCGGCCATCCGTTTTGCTGCAAGTGCAATGGGATGGGATGCGAGCCTTCTTGCTGGCTGGAAAGACGAGATGATCTCCCGGATAACGGGAACCGGTCGCCATCATGAATTTCCTGAGAAGGAGCAGGAAACACCTGAAGTTTTGCTCTGGATCGGCGCCCCTCTGACACCACCTGATCCTTCCTTGCTCCTCGAAGCCGTCGATTCTGGCACATGGGAAGGAAAGGCAAGCGAGGTGAGTCCGGACCATCTCGAATGGGCAATTATCGGCGAAGTGGATCGTGCGACAAGGAATGATTGCGCGCACCAGAAAGACCTCTTTCTTCCAGTCAGTCTTCCGCCTCTTCGGGAGACTGGCTCCGGGATCTCTTCAGGACAAATTTTCCGGCAGCGAAGGAGCGCCCAACGATTTGACCCAAACGGAGAACCTCTTTCGAAATCGAAATTTCTCCGGATTCTGGACGCCCTTTTGCCCAGGGAAAAGGTTCCGCCCTTTGACGTCCTGCCATGGGCTCCGAGAATTCATCCTCTGTTATTTGTCTACAAGGTCGAAGGATTTGAGGCAGGCTGCTACCTGCTGGCGAGACATTCCGATGCGGAAAAACACATTGCTCAATCCCTGTCCAGCGACTTTGCAACCGGGAAGGTCGAAGGCATTCCCGATCACATCCCGTTAAGACTTCTCAGGAGAGGCGATAGCCGGGATCTGGTCAGAAATCTGTGTTGCCGGCAAGCCATCGCCTCCCAGTCGCTTTTTGCCGTAGCCATGATTTCGGAATTTGATGAGTCGCTCGAAGAAGGCCCATGGTGGTACCGAAGGCTCTTCTGGGAAGCCGGGGTTTTGGGACAAAGCCTCTACCTCGAAGCCGAAGCCGCGGGTGTTCGCGGTACGGGAATCGGATGTTTTTTTGACGATGAGCTTCATGGCTGGCTCGGTCTGTCCGGCCGGACGTTTCAAAGCCTGTACCACTTTACCATTGGACGTCCGCTGGAGGACCCCCGTCTGGAAACGTCTCCGCCCTATCCTGAGACTTAGTCGGTACGGGGAGAGTTTTGCAGCCTGTCCCAAAGGCTTTTGAAACGATCATCCAGATCCGAAAGTTCTTCGTCTTTGGCGATCAGCTCTTTTAGCCGGGGAAAGGAATATCGTGGTGTTTCCCTGTACCATGCTTCCATCTCGGATTTCAGCAGATCGCGCTCTCCGACGATGCGTACGATGGCCGCCCTCAGAAAGGAGAGCATTTGCTCATCTGTCAAATCTTCAGAGTCGCTCATGACGCGTCACCACTTTCGGGATCGGGCAGAAGCTGGATGTCTGTCTTGACCTCCCCTGACGAAAGCCAGGCCTCGATGGCCAGAACAATCATTCCGGGATACTGGCTATGAGGTTTCAAGATGTCAAACTCGGCATAGCCGCTTTGATCGTCATGAAAGATGATTTTCCCACAGTCCATGCCGGAATCGTTTTTCCAGATTCCGATCAGGCTGTCATTACCGCTGTACGGGTCGCGTGACAGGCTGAAGCGGGCACCGCTCCAGTCGGCCACGACCTGTCCTGACGAGGCAACTCCCAGCCGGATTGCCTTGTCGCGAAGTGCCTGACAAATCCGTTCTCCCTCGGGGGTGAGTCTCTCGATGGTTTTTTCGAGTGGTTCCATGAATCCTCCGTCACGGAATTGTTGGAAACATTAAAAAGCTCTTGTTCATTAAAACACAATGGAGGTATTGATGAAAACATCTATTCGCAATCACTTGTCAGGAAAAATTGTTAAAATCATCAAAGGAACGGCCGCATCAGAAATTGAAGTGGAAACCGCAGCCGGTATTATTTCTTCGGTCATCACCACCAGAAGCCTTGAGGATCTGGCCCTTAAGGTGGGGGATTTGGTTCATGCCAGTATCAAGTCCACCGAGGTCGGCATCGAAAAGCCCTAAAACACCCCGAAGTCCAGAAAACTCAATCCCGCTGGCGGCCACCTGCCACATGTCAGGTGACCGCTTTTAAAAGGAGTTTCTTGCTGGAGTCCGGCGACAAACACCTCCAAAAGATTCGTGGCATTTCTTCAATTTGTTCAGGACGGAGTCAAGAATGCTGATTCAAAAATCCCAAATTCAGGCATGGTTTGAGGAAGATGTTCCATACGGAGACCTGACAAGCGAGATTCTGGGAATCGGCCAGGAGGAGGCACGAATCCTGTTTCGCTCACGCGCTGGAATGGTTGTTGCCGGAACAGAGATCGCCAGGGATATTCTGGAACATGCAGGTCTTTTTCCTGAATCATTCGTTCCATCTGGCACAAGTGTTTTGCCAGGTATCCAGCTTCTTTCTGCCCGGGGTGCCGCCGCTTCAATCCATATGGCCTGGAGAATCGCCCTGAACGTTCTGGAGTATTCAAGCGGCATTGCGACAAAGGCTTCCCGTCTTATTCACGCCGCCAATCTGGCAAAATCCGGGGTTGCGGTCAAGGGGACCCGAAAACACTTCCCGGGGATCAGGCGCTTTGCAACCGAGGCCGCAAGGGCCGGCGGAATGCTCCCCCATCGTCTGGGTCTTTCAGAATCGGTCCTGATCTTTGACCAGCACCTGGTTTTTGTTGGAGGGGTTTCCGCCCTCGCAAACCGGTTTCGGGATTTAAGAGCCAGGGTTCCGGGTCAAAACATTGTTGTCGAGCTTAAAGAAAGCCCATCTCTTGAAGAAGAGGCCTTTCTTCTTTTACGGTCCGGGGTCGATGGTCTACAGTTTGACAAGGTCCCTCCGGAAAAATTGACCGGTCTTGTCGGAAAACTCCGTTCGGAGAACCCCAAAATCATTCTTTTTGTCGCTGGAGGAATCGATGAAAACAATATTGGCGCATACTCGGCCACCGGAGTCGATGCGATAGTGACCTCCTCGGTCTACCATGCACCGCCTGCCGATATAGGGACTCAGATCATTCCTTTGCCCGGGAGCTCCGGAGACTTTTAAAAAATACCAGAAGACAAACCGTTTCTTCGTGAAAGCAAAAGATCACCGGCCTCGTTTCCCCTCTCCGGAAAATCGTACGGATCCTCCCGTTAATTTCTAAAACCCCGATGGCTCTATCCGTGGTAGACTCTAGAAAGATCCAGTGATTGCGTTGCGATTCCGCTGCTTTTGAGGAAGGAATCCGGTTGATGGGACGATTGTTGGTTTTTTCTTTTACTCTTTTGTTCTGGCTAAGCGTTTCGCTCACCTCCGGCGCGGAAACCTTGCCCCGGACACCTTCCGCTATTCATCCGGCCCCTTCCAGCATCTGGGTATTCCCCTTGACCGGACCTGTGGGGCCACCCATGGCAAGGTATCTGCATCGATGGTTTAAAAAAGCCCAAAAAACGCCTCCCGACCTTATCATCCTTCAGATCGATACCCCCGGCGGGCTTTCCAGGGCCATGCGGTCAATAATAGAAGATATTCTGGCATCACACACCCCTGTTGTCGGATATGTGGCTCCCGGTGGTGCCCGGGCCGCCAGTGCCGGAACCTATATTCTCTATGCCTGTCCTTTAGCGGCAATGGCTGAGGGAACCAATGTCGGCTCAGCAACCCCCGTCCTGATCGGAGGATCTCTCCCCCTTTCTCCCCCAAATACTCCCCAAAACACGGACAAGAATAACGCTCCTCATAAAAAGGGATCCGCTACCGGTGATACAGAGGAAAGGAAGATCGAAAACGATGCAGCGGCCTCGATTCGAAGCCTTGCTGAAATGAATGGAAGAAATGCCTCCTGGGCTGAAAAAGCCGTTCGGCAGGCATCCAATCTTTCCGCCCGGGAGGCCCTTTCAAAACATGTCATCAATACGATAGCGGAGGATATCCCCCACCTTCTGGCCAATCTCGATGGCCAAACCATAAAGGTCCAGGGCCGGGAGGCCACGCTCCACCTTCTTCCTTCCCGAATTCTGATATTCCGTCCGAACTTCAAGGATCAACTCCTCGTAGCCTTATCCCGGCCGGATCTTGCCTACTTTCTCTTTCTTCTGGGAATCCTCGGTCTGGCGTTTGAGTTTTATCATCCGGGATTTATTCTTCCGGGTTTTTTGGGAGCCCTTTCCTTGCTGCTCGCGGCGTTTGCCTTCATGGTATTGCCTGTCAGCTGGGTTGGACTCCTGTTGATCTTTCTTGGTATTTCACTCATGATCGCGGAAGTTTTGATCGGAACCTTCGGTGTTCTTGGAATTGTCGGCATTGTCTCATTCTTTCTGGGATCACTTTTTTTATATCGTCCCTCTTCCTCCCTTCCTCTATCGCCAACTCACCCTTCTCTCTTTCTCATCATTTCACTTTCGGCAGTTGTCGCCGGTTTTTTTCTGGGAATTGCCCGTATTGCGATTAAATCCCGGTTCCGGCCAGAGATTTCAGGAAAAACGGCACTGATTGGAGAAAAATGCATATCACTTGAAAATTTTCAGGAAAAAGGACGTGTCAAGGTCAACAGCGAAATCTGGTGGGCCACCTCTCCCGTTTTTGTAAAAGAGGGAGAGGCGCTTCTCATCGTGGATGTTTCCGGTCTGACACTTCGTGTTCGGCCAATTCTGGAGGAGAAAACATGAGTAATCTGGTCCCAATAATTGTTCTCCTGTTTTTGACCCTTTCCATTCTTTCCCGCTCTGTCAGGGTGTTGAGAGAGTATGAACGGGGGGTTGTTTTTGTTCTGGGCCGATTCTGGAAGGTCAAGGGTCCAGGCCTTGTTCTCCTGTTGCCGGTTGTTCAGCAGATGGTCAAGGTCGGCCTTCGCACTGTCGTGATGGACGTTCCGAGCCAGGATGTCATATCGAAGGACAATGTCTCGGTCAAGGTCAGCGCTGTTGTCTACTTTCGGGTCATGGAGCCCAAACTGGCCATCATCGCTGTTGAGGACTATCTCAATGCGATCAACCAGCTCTCCCAGACCACCCTTCGCTCTGTTCTCGGACAACATGACCTTGATGAAATGCTGTCCTCCAGAAACCAGCTCAACACCGATATCCAGACGATCCTGGACGAACATACCGATGCATGGGGAATAAAGGTCTCAAATGTCGAAATCAAAAGGGTCGACCTCGATGAAAGCATGATCCGGGCAATCGCCCGCCAGGCCGAAGCGGAAAGAGAAAGACGAGCCAAGGTGATTTATGCAGACGGTGAGCTTCAGGCCTCCGGAAAGTTTCTGGATGCAGCCCAAATCCTCTCAAAGGTACCTGAAGCCATGCAGCTTAGATACCTTCAGACGCTAAGCCAGATTGCAAGCGACAGAACCTCGACCATCGTCTTTCCGTTTCCCCTTGACATGTTCAGGGAGTTTATGAAAAAAACGGCTCCGGAAAAGGAATCCCAGCTTCCTCCTGACAATTGACGACCATTTCTCCTCCTTGACAAGTCCGGTCCGGGTGGTACTGTTTAATCAGCACCACTTCCAAAAGAAGGAGGTTTGCCATGAGAGACTACATCTGGCTTTTATTGGCATTTGCCATTGCGACCGTTACATTTATCATCATGAAGCTTGAAGCGAACAGCCCGAGGAGGCATCTCCACAAATAATGTCATTGACCTGACCTTGGGTAGAAAGCTTTGAGAGGGCATGGTGTTGTTCCCTTCTAAAAAGTTCTGTGGCGGGGAAAAAGGTGTCTTACGGCCTCCAGACTGTACGCTGTCCATTTTTAAAGGTGTTTCTTGAGGACCTATTGCGCGTCTCTGCTTCGAGTGAGTTCTGTCCTTATTCTTTCCAAAACCGGCAAAACACGGTCAGTCGAGTCTGCATTCATCTTTTTCACTGTCTTCTCCGGTTACTTTTGTAACTTTTTTTGACGCCATCTTGGATCTCAGGTTATTCTGACCCCATTGATTTTTAATAACTTGTGTTTTCCGAGGAGGAGTTGTGCGTCAGAAAACAGCAATCGTAACAGGCGCTTCATCCGGCATTGGTGAAGCAACAGCAATGGCTCTTTCTGCCTTGGGATACCATGTTGTATTGGGTGCCAGAAGAGTTGACCGGGTCAAAAAACTGGCCCGGGACATTGCGGGTGAGGGTTATGCCCTTGATGTGACCAGTCCTGCGTCCGTCAAGGATTTTATCAGTATGTTGCCGGAAAAGGTCGACCTTCTGGTCAATAACGCCGGTGGGGCTCTCGGGCTCGATCCGGTTGTCTCTGCCGATGAGGAAAAATGGGTTGAAATGTTCCAGTCCAATGTCATGGGAACCCTCAGGATGACAAAGGGGGTTTTTCCAAGACTGGAACTCTCGGGAGACGGCAGCCATGTTGTCAATATCGGTTCGATTGCCGCATGGGAAACGTATCTGGGGGGAGCCGGGTATACGGCAGCCAAGCATGCTCTCCGGGCCATTACGGAGACCATGCGTCTTGAGTGGCTGGGACTTCCCATTCGCATCACCGAAATTGACCCGGGTCTTGTCGATACGGAATTCTCGCTTGTGAGGTTTTCAGGAGACGAAACAAGGGCCAGAAAGGTCTACGAGGGAATGGTCCCTCTTTCTGCCCGGGATGTTGCGGAGGCCGTCGTCTGGGCAGCGCTTCGGCCACCCCATGTCAATATCGACCAGATCCTGATCCGGCCAAGAGATCAGGCTCGTGCCGACAAGGTTTCAAGGACACTTTCCTGAGCTTTCGGCCGCGGGTTATGGCGTTTTTTTCTGTGTCACCTGACGGGCAAGATCATCGAGTTTTTCGTGAAGGAGTTCCGAGATGCCCAAAAGCCTCTGGAACTCAACTCTGGCAAGGGTCATGGTCCCTTCTGCAAGCCTTTTGAAAATGCGCCTTGAAGAGGCGTGAAGCCTGTTATGAATGAGTTCGATGTCGGAGTAGCCCGAAAACTCCGAATAACGCTCTTTCCCGGAATGATAATACCATTTTCCAAAACGGCACTCGTCGGTCTCCGGTTCCGGTTCGCAATCGACATCGACCGAGCCCTCGAGCATCTGCCGCATCTCCTCCACCCATCTGCGATGATCGGTCTGGACATAAAGAAGAGGAAGATCCGCGCGGGTCCAGAGGGTGCTGGTCGCCTTTTGCCAGAGAGCATCGGGAGACCATCCCCGAACCCACGAGGCGACATCATCGGCCGGCATCGGCCGGCTGATGCCATATCCCTGCATCTGATGACAGCCGATCTGGGCGAGAATGGTTCCGGCATGGATCGATTCCACCCCTTCTGCCGTTACATCACGCTGAAATGTGTGTGCAAGTGAGGTGATTGCCTCTACAAGAACCAGGTCGTTGATGTTCTCATGAATATTGCGGACGAAGCTCTGGTCGATCTTGATGGTTTTTGCCGGCAACTTCTGAAGGTAGGTCAGCGAGGAGTGGCCGGTACCAAAATCGTCAATTGTGAAGCGGATGCCCAACCGAATGGCTTCTTCCATGACCGGGACCACTTTTTCCAGATTTCGAAGAGCTGCCGATTCAACGACCTCAAGATCGATCGATTCCGGCGGAACATCAGGAAAACTTTGAAGGCAGGCATTGAGATCCTCGATAAAATGGCCCGACTCCAGATGGTGCGGCGAAATATTGATTCCAACCCGGAAATCCAGCCCCTGGTTTCTCCATAGGCGAAGCTGCTGCAAGGCGGCGTGCATGACGAACTTGCCAACGGGTATGGCAAGGTGGGTGTTTTCTACCGAAGACATGAAAGAGGCAGGAAAAAGAAGCCCCTCTTCCGGATGTTGCCAGCGAATGAGCGCTTCCATACCGATCACCACGCCCCGGGAAATATCGACCTGAGGCTGATAATGCAGGAAAAACTCACCATTGGTAATGCCGTTCATGATTTCGTCTATTTGCGGGGCCTGGGCTGTCTCTTCATCGATTTTCGTAAAATTTGCGATATACCAGCAAATCTCGCTTTTATGATTTCGAACAGCGCTGATCGAAATCCTCTGGATGTAGCACTCCCCGCTTTTTTTCCGGTTGCAGATCTCCCCGTTCCAGAATCCGGTTGCATGGACCGACTGCCACATGGCATCGTAAAACAAATGATCATGCTTGCCGCTTGAAAGGATCTTTGGTGTTTTTCCGATGACTTCTTCAGGTAAATAGCCGGTGGTTGCGCAAAAGGCAGGGTTGACGCGAACGATACATGCGTTCGCATCGGTGATCATGATACTTTCCGATATATTATCGATAATCGTTTCTGCAAGAAGGAAATCCATGATAAACTCTAATTTTTTATCGATTTAAAGTCAATAACTTCACTTTGTCAAAAATAAAATTGTTTATTTTATCATCAATTCCTTTTCTATCCCGTCTATGTCGTTTCGGGATTTTTATGAAAACAAATGAGATCAAGTCGATTGTAATGCCCCGGCATCAGATAGTCCGGCTTATAGCCACAGTCGAGAAAAAAACGAACATTGTCGCCAAGCCTCAGCATCGTGCAGACAGAGATCTTGTGACATGTTTTCGGGGCGGATTCTTCGATGGCCCGCATCAGGGCCCTGCCGATTCCCTGTTTCTGATGGACGGGGGAAACGGAAATCTTCCGGATGAGCCAGACCCCTTCCAGATCCCTTGCCCGGACAGACCCAAGGAGCTCTCCGTCCCGTGATCGGACAATGATAACGGTCATTTGCTGAAGGTCGGACAAAAGCTCTTCCGGCGTTTCCTGGGTCCATAGCGCGACATCAAAGATTTTTGCATGGGCCAGAAAGGCCCGCGCCTGAAGAGCAAGAATGTCCGAAACATCTTTGCTTGTCGCAGTGGACAGCAAGAAATCCTCCGTCATGAAAACGCGCCCAGACGGTTCAGGAGAATCTCGGGAGAGACGGCATAACGGGAAAGGTCCCTGACATACCGGATGGTTTTTAAAATATCGCTCGTCTGGATCATCTCCACCTCTGGAACCGGCGCTCCCGAAACCATTGGAGTGGCGACATACCCCGGGCAAATGGCAAGAGCCTTCACTCCATGGGGAGCCCCTTCGGCCAGAAGGGATCCGGTCAGCCCCCGAAGAGCAAACTTGGTCATCGAATACAGAGAGGAGCCTTCCCATGCCTCGGTTCCCGCAACGGACGAAATATTGACGATCAGTCCACTGCCCCTTTTTTTCATTTCCGGAAGAAAAGCCTGGGAGAGAAGAAACGGAGCCCGGAGGTTAACAGACATCAGCGTTTCATAGTCCTTGTCCGACAGTCTCTCGATGGGGGCGAAGACGAACCCCCCGGCATTATTGACCAGAATATCAATATGGGGAAGCTCTGCCTGACCCTTTCGGATCAGGCTCCGGATCCCCTCATCGCTTGAGAGATCCGCCACATGGGAAATCGCTTTCCCTTTTTTTTTGCCGGCTTCTTCAAGAAAACTCTCGAGGAGGAGATGTCTCCTGCCGGTCACAAGAACCGTATAGCCTTCTTCCAGAAGGCCCATGGCGACCTCCCGGCCAATCCCCGAAGTCGATCCTGTTACAAGCGCTGTGCGTTCATCCATATTCTGTCTCCTTGAAAAATCCTCTAAAGGGGCTTTCGCTCGATTCTCTTTGCTCCCCAGATTTCATTGGCATACTGGAGGATCGTTCTGTCGCTTGAAAATTTTCCCATATTGGCCACATTCAGAATCGATGAGCGTGTCCACCTCTCCTGGTCCCGGTAGGCGATATCAACGCTACGCTGCGCATTTCTGTAGGATGCGTAATCGGCAAGAATGAAAAAGGGGTCAGCCGTCAGCAAAGAATCCACGACGGGTTTGTAGAGAGTCGGATTATCGGGAGAAAAGTATCCGGATCCAATCATGTCGATGGCCTGCTTCAGATCTTTTTGGGTTTCGTAGTGCTCCCATGGACGGTACCCGGTCTTTTTCAGGTGGAGGATCCCGTCAGACTTCATTCCGAAAATAAAGATGTTCTCCTCCCCCACTTCGGAGGCGATTTCAATATTCGCTCCGTCAAGGGTCCCGATCGTCAGCGCACCGTTCAGGGAGAGCTTCATGTTTCCGGTTCCGGAGGCTTCGGTTCCGGCCGTTGAGATCTGCTCAGAAAGGTCCGCGGCAGGGATGATCATTTCGGCATTGGAAACACTGTAGTTCGGGATAAAAACCACCTTCAGGCGGGGACCGACACGATGGTCATGGTTCACGATCTCGCCCACATCATTGATCAGACGGATAATCATTTTGGCCATCTGGTATCCAGGAGCCGCCTTTCCGGAGAAAATCACCGTTCTCGGCTGATAATCCTCTCCCGGAGAGCTGATGATCTCCTGATACCGTGTGACGACATGAAGGACGTTTAGAAGTTGCCGCTTGTATTCATGGATCCTCTTGATCTGAACATCAAAAATGGAGTCCGCCGGAACCTCAAGGTGAAGGGTATTCTTAATGAAAGAGGCAAGATACTCCTTGTTTTTTTGCTTGACCTCCCGGAATGCCGCCCTGAAATCCCCATCTTCCGCCAGAGGAACCAGATTTTTTAAAAGGGAGAGATCCTTTGTCCAGGCGGAACCGATCTTTCCGGATATCAGGGAGGACAGATCGGGATTGGCCTGTTTCAGCCATCTTCTTGGGGTAATTCCGTTGGTGATGTTGATGATTTTTCCCGGAGAAAACTTCTCAAGATCCGAAAAGATCGTTTCCTTCATGAGATCCGTATGAATCTTGGCCACACCGTTGACACGGTGGCTTCCCACGAATGCCAGGTGAGCCATGCGGACCTTTTTCGGAGGTCCGTCATCGATGATGGAAATCCTCCGGAGAAGTTCGTTGTCTCCGGGATAACTGGCCCGGACCTCCTTGAGAAAGCGATGATTGATTTCATAGATGATCTGCATGTGTCTGGGAAGAACCGTTTCCAAGAGCTCCACCGGCCAGGTTTCAAGGGCCTCCGGCATCAGGGTATGGTTTGTGTAGGCAAAAGTTTTTGTCGTGATGGAAAAAGCCCTGTCCCAGTCAAGGTGCTTCAGGTCGACGAGAATACGCATCAGTTCGACAATGGCGATGGAGGGATGGGTATCGTTTAGCTGGATGGCCACCTTTTCGGGAAGATGATCGAAGTTGTCATGGTATTTTTCAAACCGGTAAAGGATGTCCTGGAGGGATGCCACAACAAAAAAGTATTGCTGTTTCAGGCGTAGTTCCCGACCCATGAGGGTAGAGTCATCCGGATAGAGAACCTTTGAAATGTTTTCCGACTGATTTTTGTCTTCGACAGCCTTGATATAATTGCCTTCATTGAAATAGGAAAGCTCAAAGTCGTGGGAAGCCTTGGCGGACCAGAGCCTCAAGTTGTTGACGGCATCGGTCATGTAGCCCGGAACCGGGGTGTCATAGGCCATGGCCATGACATCGTTTGTGTCCATCCAGTGATAACGGAGAACACCCTTATCATCGGCATATTCCACAACCCGGCCATAAAATTTGACCGGATAGATGACCTCCGGCCGGGGAAACTCCCATGGGTTCCCGTAACGGAGCCAGTTGTCCGGGCTTTCCACTTGCTCTCCATTTTGAATGCGCTGAAAGAACATTCCATATTCATAGCGTATTCCGTACCCGAATCCGGGAATTCCAAGCGTTGCCATGGAATCCAGAAAGCAGGCGGCAAGTCGCCCGAGTCCGCCATTTCCCAGCCCCGCATCGGGTTCCGCCTCAAAAACGTCTTCAGGAGAAATCGAGAGAGCCTCCAATGCTTTTTTGGCCATGCCGAGAAAACCGAGGTTGTCGAGGCCATTGGAAAGGGCCCGTCCCATGAGAAACTCAAGGGAAAAGTAATAGACTCGCTTCACGTCCTGATCGTAGTAACTTCTCATGGTCGTCATGAGCTCGCCTACAACCTTGTCGCGCGCCACATGGGAGAGACTCACAAACCAGTCATGAGCTTTTGCATTGATCCTGTCTTTCCCCGCAGAATAGGTCAGGTGATCGCAGATGAGCTGCTTCAAGGACTCAATCATCTCTTCGGGAATTGTTGTATCCAATGCTTTTTCACCCATGGAATTCTCCTGTTTTTAAAAAGACAAGCGGACGTTCAGACGCTTTAGCGAGTGTTGTGCTTTGGACGAGGATGAATGGGGGAAGAGCCGTTTTGGTGCTGCAGACGACTCTTCCCGGAGAGAACGGAAAACTAGAAGAAACCAGGAAAGCCCATCCCAGGCCCCATCATGCCCGGGTACATGCCTCCGCCAAACCCTCCGTCCATAGGCCCCATCATTTCATCATAGGGCATGGGTGGCGGTGGTGGTGCTGCAGCATGAATATGATGGGCATGAATGACGGGAATGACCTTTTCGGTTCCATCGAGGAGTTTTCTCTTGACGGGACTGGCTATCGTTCCCATGACCTCGACATCTCTCCCTGCCTTGTAGCGATCTTCGGGAAGAGGTTCGTCGGTCAGGATCTCGAATGTCCCCATCGATGGTTTGTCACGGTCCGGATGAAGTTCCTTTCCAAGCGGATACTCCCGAACATCGACCTGGCCCAGGAGACCTTCGCGCTTGACACTGATGATCACGCCCCCAAGGATGACATGTTGCCCTTCAAGCGCATGGGGGTGATGTTCTATATCCCGAAAGAGAATCGAACGGTCAGCCCATTTGACCTCTTTTCCGCTGAAAGGGGGAGGATCGAAATAAGAACAGCCTCCAGAAAAAGCCAAAACAGAAAACGCCGTCAATGCCAAAAAAGACGAGGCGTTTTTTCTTTTGCTTCT
>DAHWBS010000040.1 GCA_027323445.1 Leptospirillum sp. | reverse complement strand
AGAACATCGTTGATTCGCTCCGCTGCAGCAAGGGACGACTGGATGCCCGACTGGGCATTTCCCAGACCCTTTATCGGCTGGTAGAGCATTTGGGCGGCCGTAATAAAGCCAACAAGCGTTCCCAGGGTCAATGTCCCGTGAATAACGGAGTATCCTCCAAGCCAGACGGCAATGCCCGCGCCCAAAGCTCCGATCGACTCCATGATCGGAGAAAGCATGTTTTCATATTTGACGAGCTTTAACTGGATGGAGGTGAACTCTTCCGAGTGCTTTTCGAAGTTTTTGATCTCGAGATTTTCCGATCCCACCGATTTGATCAGGCGAACCGACGACAGGCTCTCGGAGAGATGCTGGTTCATGTCTCCGATTTTCCCCTGATAATGCCGGGAAGATCCACGGATCTTCTTTCCGATCTTTCGGATCGGTATCAGGGTAAAAGGGACGGAGAGCAGAATAAAGAACGTCAGCTTCGGGTTCATCCAGAAAAGGGCCGCCAGCATGCCAATGGCTGTAAAGGAATTCCGGATGAGATCCCTGATGATCTCCGCAATCCCTCCTTGCAGGATCTGGGTGTCGTTGGTGACACGGCTCATGAGCGATCCTGTTCCCTCGGAACCGTAAGCGCTTAAGGGAAGACGGATCACATGGGCAAAAAGATCCCTGCGCACATCGCTTACCATGTGAAGAGCCGCTTTTTTCAGATAAAGAGTCTGAAGATATGCGGTCAGCCCCTTGACCGAGTACAAGACGAAAAACGCCGCAGGTAGAACAAAAAGCAACTTGGGATTTTTTTCGCTGAAGACCTTGTCGATCAGCTCTTTCAACAGGATCGGAACCCCGCTGGAAACCGCCGCGCCGATGATCGCCATGAGAATCCCCATAAACAAAAGGATCCGGTAGGGGTGAATCCATCGGTGCAGCCGTTTTCGGGTCTTCAGATAAACAGGGTCTTTCCAGAAAACCATCATGAATGATTACCCCCTGATGGCCCGCCCAGAAGGCGGGCCATTTCTGCTGCGGCCTTCTGCGAGGCGCCTGGCTCTCCAAGAGATGTCTGAACGCGGAAAAGGTCTTCTTTCATGCGGGCAATCCTTCCTGGCTCCGAAAAAATCTGGCACACCTCGGCAAAAATCCGCTCGGGAGAAGCCGCATCCTGGATCAGCTCAGGCATGGCCGTCTTCCCTTCAGGAGAAACTCCGGCTACGAGGTTGACCATTCCGATTGCCGGAACCGTCACCAGGAGTCTGGCAATCTGATAGGAAAAAGCATTCATGACATAAACCACAACCATCGGCACATCGAGGAGAGCTGTCTCCAAAGTGGCCGTTCCGCTCGTGACAATCGCCAGGTCGCATGCCTTTGTAACCTCCCTGAATCGCCCGGGAATCCTCCGGAAAACATCCGGATCGGAAGCCCAGGAATAGATCGACTCCATTGGAAGAAAAAGCGACTCCTTCAAATGAGGGGTCTGTGGAACCAGCGCCCGAAGACCCGGATATTTCTTCCGGAGAAGATCGAATGCGGCAAGCATTCTGGGGTAAAGATATCCGATCTCAGACTCCCGGCTGCCGGGCAAAAGACCGATCACCCGGGGAGAATGGATCTCGGAAGTCTTTGTATCTGATGATCCGATTCCCGGGAAAAATCGCATCTTGAGAGTTTCGGAATCCTCTTCCGGACGAGACTCATCGAGAAGCGGATGACCCACAAAGGTAACGGGAACCCCTTCCGCCTCGTAAAAATCCCGCTCAAACGGAAAGATCACAAACATGTGATCGACAAACTCCCGGATTTTCCTGACACGTCCCTTTCTTGAAGCCCAGACCTGGGGGCTGACGTAATAAAAAATACGGACACCCATGGCCTTCAGGCTTTTGGCAAGCCTCAGGTTAAACCCTGAAAAGTCAATCAAAACGGCAGTCTTTATCTTGTGGAGGCGAACCGCTTCCAAAATACGTTTTTTGGCTTTCAGGAGAACCGGAAGTTTTTTGGCGACCTCAACAAGCCCCATGACGGAGAGTTCCGAGATATCGACCAGTATTCCGGCCCCTGCCTT
Organism: Leptospirillum sp.; assembly: GCA_027323445.1. Classification (GTDB taxonomy): domain Bacteria; phylum Nitrospirota; class Leptospirillia; order Leptospirillales; family Leptospirillaceae; genus Leptospirillum. The sequence continues at coordinate 11,463 of DAHWBS010000040.1, read as the reverse complement.
CCGAAGGTTTTCTCCGCCGACGGCGTAGGCGACGAGCGACGGATCAATCTTTTTCAGGGCAAGGTACAGACGCGCCCCGTGCTGGTCTCCGGAAGGTTCTCCTGTCACAAGAAGAATGTTCTCTGGATCTTTTTGTGAGATGGGAGAAAGGGTCATCTGACGGGCTTTCCACTTTCTTCGTCTGCAAAAGGACTGTTCGGAAGGGAACCTGTTTAACCTTCTTTATCGCTTGGGATCAGGAGAGGTTCAGCTCTTCCTGTGCGTGAAACCGGGCAAGGCTTTCATTTGCAAGCCTCGTCACCTGAAGCGCAACCTTCAAGGCCAAAAGGGCCTCCTCTCCCGTCACCTTCACGGGAGTATCGTCCCTGATGGCGGCAACAAAGCTTGAAAGTTCCTTTTTCAGGGGCTCGACCTGATCAAAGGTTTTCTTGTCCCTGTTGATCTTGGGAAGAGTGCCCGGTTCAAGTTCCACCTTTGCGGTTTTGAGCTCTCTTGTTTCATAGTTCAGGGAAAAGTATCGTCCGCCACGGTCGAAGATCCGGAATTTCCGAAGCCGGTCGAGGGAAACCCGGCTTCCAAGAACCTGGGCAAGGCATCCATTTTCAAACTCGATCCAGGCGTTGGCAATATCCACATGACCGGTAATCACCGGTGTGCCGACAACCCGGATATCCGCAATCGGTGACCTTACGAGAGACAGGATGATGTCGATATCATGAATCATCAGGTCGACGACGACAGGCACATCCGTTCCCCGAATGCCAAAGGGGGACAGTCGCTGCGCCTCGATATAGGCCGGTCTCGGATTCGCTTCGAAAATCGCCTCTATTCCCGGATTGAAGCGTTCGATATGCCCGACCTGAAGCTTGACGCCATGAAGGTTTGTCAGATCCAGGATTTTCTGGGCGTTTTCAAGATTGTCCGCAATCGGTTTTTCCAGGAAAATATGCGGCTTCCCTCCGGAGAAGACCTCTCGGACAATCTCGAAATGAGTGGTTGTGGGCGTCACAATGGAAACAGCATCAACAGATGCCGCCATCGAGGCGATGGTATCGAAAACCGGGACCATCAGCCGTCCGGCAATTTCCCGGGCACGCCCCGGATCGGAGTCGATGATTCCCGCCAGTGTCACCCCCGGAATTTCCGTCAGAACCCGGGCATGGTGCTGTCCAAGATAGCCCACCCCGATGACACCGAACCTCAGTCCCATTTCACCCCCACAACCGAAATTCCCGCCTCATTGGCCTTCATGATGAAAAGAGGGCCATCCAGAATAATTGTTTTGCCCGCCTCGATGGCCAGGGTCGAAGCCCCGACCTCTTCCATGACGGAAAGCGTTCCCATTCCCACGGCAGGAAGATCGAAGCGAAGATCCTGGAAAGGCTTTACCATCTTCGCAACAACCACACCCTTCGGACCATACCGTGCGCCCCTGCGGATCGTCTCATCGGTCCCCTCGATCGCCTCGACCGCCAAAACGACTTTTTCCCGAACAACCACACACTGGCCGATGTCATGTTCTCCGAGCGCCTTTCCAACGGTAAAGGCGAGACGAATGTCCACCATGTCTTCCGCTGTGGGCTGGCAGGTTCCAAGGACACCCTCCCCCGCGGCAATCTCGGGAAGGAGAATGGTCGAGGGGAGAATGGTGATTCCTTCTTTCAAAAAAGCATCCGCCAGGGCGCGAAGGACCTGGTCATCATGATGGATGGCAACCTTTGCGAGAATGGAAAGACCTTTCAGGTCGGGACGAAACTCAAAGAGGCTGGGTTTTTTGATACCGCCGACAAAAGCGGCATGGACAACGGATTCCTTATGAAAAAGATCAAAGATCGGAGAAACCTGTCCGACCCTCACCCATGTGACAGGGTACCCGAATGCTTCAATCTCCGGATCCGTTTCCCCCTTGTGGGCCAGAACAACCACCGGGATATTCCGGTTTCTGGCTTCTTCCAGAAAAAGAAGGGGAAAGGTTCCATTTCCGGCAATCATGCCGATTTTTTCAGGGATTATTTTTTCCGAAGCATGAGTGTTCAGAACCCGGTCGAAGTCCGTCATCCGATTGTTTCTCCCTTGTTCCCAGAAAGGAGTCTTCGGCTATTCCTGAGCAGTTTTGTCACCTGAAGCGGATTTTTCATCTGATCGTCTTGCCGTCAGGACACCTCTTCCGGACTGTTCTATAAAGTTCAGCAAGTGCGTGATCTCATGCGTCATCGGGACAGAATCCCTGACTTCTTCGAGCGCGCGCTTCTGGCTTTTGCCGCCCCGAAACAGGATCGAATAGGCTTTTTTCAGGGCATCGATCGAATCTGGAGAAATTTTGGCCCGGCGCAACCCCTGGATGTTCAGGCCGTAGAGAAATGCCCTGTTTCCGGAAGCCCAGACGTAGGGAGGAACGTCTTTGGAAATCCCGCTCATGCCGCCAACAAGCGACAGCGCCCCTATCTTCACAAACTGGTGTATTCCGGTAAGACCGCCGATGATCGCTCCGTCCTCGATTGTAATATGTCCTGCAAGATTGGCTGCGTTGGCCATGATGATCCGTGAACCCAGACGGCAGTCGTGAGCGACATGGACATAGGCCATGAGAAGGTTTCCGTCGCCAAGTCTTGTCAGCATTCCACCGCCTTCCGTCCCTCGGTGAATCGTTACGGACTCGCGAATTGTGTTTTTATCCCCTATCTCGACCCAGCTCGGCTCTCCATGGTATTTCAGATCCTGGGGAACAAGTCCGGCCGAAGAAAAAGGGTAGAAGGTATTCCCCTGCCCAACGATGACCTTCCCGTCAAGGACCACGTGAGAAATCAGCCGGGTTCCGGCTCCTAGGACCACCTCGGGACCGACTGTGCAGAATGGACCGATCGAAACCCCCGGACCAAGATTCGCTCCCTTGGAAACCGACGCCAAGGGGTGAATATAGACCTCGCCCTGCTCCATTGCCTCCCCTTCGGGAGCCTGTAAACCCTTATGCTCTTTTTTCAAACGCCAGCCTTTCCCAAAGTCATGGCCAGGGATAAAATCGCTTCACTTCTATCCGACCTGACCGGTTCCTGAATGAGCACCCGTTATTTACCCGATGAGGGAGAAGTAGCGATCATGGCCATGATCAATGCTTCACATACGCGTTTTGATCCCACATGGATTTCCCCTGCCATCTTCCATGTCGAACCGCGAACAGCCTTGCTGGTCATCGTAATGGTTAACGTATCCCCGGGTCGCACGGGATGGCGAAACCGTGCTTCGTCGATTCCCATGAAATAGGGAATCTTCTCGGTCTTGTCCTGCCCTGACAATATTGCAAGCACCCCGCCAAGCTGGGCCATCGCCTCGATCAGCAAAACTCCGGGCATAATAGGATGACCGGGAAAGTGTCCGGCGAAATAGGGCTCATTGATCGTGACGTTTTTAAGACCCACGATCTTTTTCCCGGGTTCAACAGAGAGGACCCTGTCCACAAGAAGAAATGGATACCGGTGCGGAAGGATCTCCATGATCTCCTGAATATCCAGACCATCAAGCAGTTCATCCATTTTTACCCGTTCCTCCTTCTTGGATTTCATTTTCTGAAACAGAGCGCTCCGAACCCCGGGACAAGCGTTCAAGCTTCCGGATACGAGAGAGGATGGAAGGCAGATCCTTCACGATCGCCTGAACCCTGAGCCATACATTGTGGGGAATGGCGGGAGAGCCGGAGACTCTAGACTGTTCACCGATGCTCGATGCCACCCCGCTTTGAGCACCAATGACAGAGTCCGAACCGACCTCAATATGACCGACAACCGCCGCCTGCCCGGCAAGTATCACCCGGTCGCCAAGACGACTGGAACCGGCAACACCCGACTGGGCAACAAGAACACAATCCTGACCGATTTTCACATTGTGAGCAATCTGGACAAGATTGTCCATTTTGGTTCCCCGGCCAACAGATTTTTCGCCAAAGGTCGCCCTGTCGACGGTCGAGTTCGCGCCAATCTCGACATCGTCACCAATGACAACAACCCCAACCTGCGGAATCCGGAACCTTTTTCCAGAGGGATCCACCGCATAGCCGAAGCCGTCGGATCCGACAACGGCTCCAGGCTGGATGATGACCCGGTTTCCGATACGGCAATTCTCGCGAATGACAACATTCGGATGGAGATAGACATCGTTTCCGATCGTTGCGTTTTTTCCGACATGAACCCCGGAGGTCAGAACAGACCCTTCACCGATGGTGGCGCCATCCGAGACAACGCACATGGGACCGATATCCACACGGGGAGAGATGCGGGCTTCCGGAGAAACAAAGGCCATCGGGGAGATTTGGCCGCTCCCTTTTGGCATCGGATAAAAATGTTGCATCAAAAGGCTCAGCGCGAGATAAGGATCGGAGACCACGATCTGGGCAATGGCCGCATCCGGCTCGCGTTGCGACAGAAGAACAGCCGATGCTTTCAGGCGTTTGAGTTCAGGACGATAGCGGACATTGGCAAGAAAGGTGATATCCCCCTCTCTGGCCTCCGCCATGGAGCGAATGCCCCGTATTTGTTGAGACTCGCTCCCCCCGGGAGCAAAAAGCTCCCCGGATACCAGGGAGCAGATCTCGGAAAGAGTCATTAATTTCCACCGCCGGCGGGATGATCCTTGTTGATCTTGGCGATAACGGATTCGGTCAGATCATTTTTCTTCTTGATGTACAAGAATCTTGGACCACGAAAAATCGGAGGGGTCGGGCCGATCGGCATACGGATCGGATGTTCCCCGATAACAATGGAAAATCCATATTTCTGCGCTACGGATTTGGCCGCGGCGTTCTCAGCATCAATGAACTTCCGAAGACCCACGACTGTTTCGGAGGCCATTTCGGTCTGAAGCTTTCTCGCTTCTTTCTTGTAGGCATCGATATGCTGCTGGAACTCCAGTTCCTTGGCCTTGAGCGCATCCTTGCTGATCACTCCGCTCTGCTGGCGAATCTCGTTGTTCTCGTCCTGAAGGGCCTTCTGTTCGCCTTTCAGCTTGTTCGCCCGTGACTGGGAGTATCTCTTCACATGGGTCTGGATGGCCTTTCCAAGATCGGTTTCCTCGAAGGTCTTCATGACGTCGACAACAGCAACATCGGATGCCGCCTGGGCCGGAGATGCCATGGAGAGAATCCCTGCAAGAGAGAAAGCCGCAGCAATGGAAACAGACAGCTTGCCTGAAAAGCGTGTTCCTTTTTGAAACTTCATAGGTCAAATCTCCTTATAGTTGTTTTTGGGCAAGATGCACCCGATTGGACAGTTACCCTCCGTAGAGGGACCCCATCTGAAAGTTGACCACCGGTCCTGGGTAGTTTCCCGGGAAAGCCTGCATCTGGGGATTGCTGATCAGAGGCCATCCAAGATCGAGCGTCAGCGGACCCATCGGAGAATTCCACATGATTCCGATACCGGCACCAGGCCAGTCGATGCCGCCAAGCGATACCGGCTGGCCCGGCACAAACTCACCCGAGTCGTCAAAGAATATATCTCCGTAGAACCCGAATTTCGGAAAAATCGGGAAAATATAGTCGGAGTTGAAGAGAATTTCCTTGTTTCCGCCGACCAGATAGCCGTATGGCATCGGTCCGGCATACCCGAAGTTATATCCACGGTTTGAGTAGATACCGCCGACATAGAAACGGTCCCAGACCGGAATGAATCCGTCCGGACCGATCGGCTCAACAAGTCCTCCGCCGAGATGGAACGACAGCGTTGAATGCTCCGTCACCGGCACGAACACCGTCATGTGGCCGGTTGTCGAATAAAAGGCGGTATCTCCCCCGAAGGTTCCGCCGTAAACACCGACATTCCCCCAGATATGGTACCCGGAATGGGCATTCATGTAGTTGTCCCTGCGATCATAGGAAACGCCCACCGAAGGTCCGCTCTGCGTCCAGAAACCTTGTTGTGCAAGGAAGGGAGACAGGATCGGAGCGGTAAGAGCCTGCTGGGGGGTCGGCGATACAAGAAAAATATTTTCCGACTCCGCAAGCCAGGAAACAGACGTAGAGAAATAATACCCGAAACGGCGGCTGAAGGTCAGCGATCCGCCAATGGCACTGTTCCAGTAGGTAAAATAATCCATGAACGTATCAAACAGCGACAGAGAAGCCGACGTCGGAGTATCCAGGAACCATGGGTCCGAAATCGTAAGGGAGTACATCGTAATAAATCCGCCAAGCTCTCCGGATAACGATACGGAATCGCCCGTCCCGAAGATGTTGTTCTGGGCGATCGTCGCCATACCCATGACACCGAACAGCGTGCTGTATCCGCCGCCGATCGAGAAGGTGCCGGTGGGCTTTTCCTTGACCGAAACATTCAGGTCCACGAGATTGCTTCCAACCTGTTTCGGAACGATCTGGACATTGGAAAAAAAGTTCAGGTTCTGAAGGTTCCTGTAGGAGTTCTGAAGCTCCTGGGTATCCATGATGTCCGATTCCTGAACGCCAAGGACCCGCCTGATCACCTTGTCCCTTGAAAGCTCATTTCCGGTAATGTTGATCCGGCGGATATGGACGAGACCACCTTCTGTGACCGAATAGGTCAGGTCAACGGTCTTGTTCTGGAGATTCGGAACAATCTGGGGCGTCACGATGGCAAAGGCATATCCCTTGTGTCCGTACATTCTGGTCAGGGTGGTGATGTCTTTTTGAAGGACCTTCCTCGAGAAAACCATCGGTGGCTTAAGCTTGACCGCCTTCAGGAGCCGCTTGTTCGAAAACAGCTTGTTCCCCGAAATGGCGATCGATCCCAATCGAAACTGCTCGCCTTCCTGAAGGGGAAAAACAATCGTCATGGATTTTCTGTGGTGGGTAAAGACAACCTTCGGCTGACCCACTCCGATGTTGATATAGCCATTGTTCAGGTAGAAATTGCGGAGCCTCTGGACATCCTGGTCCGTCTCCGACTTCTTGTAGATCCCCGCATCGGTCCACCAGGAAGTCAGTGCGAAATAGGGCTTTGTCTTGACCTGTTTTGCCAATACCGAAGAAGGGAAGTGCCTGTTCCCGGAAAAAGTGACTTTCGTGATGCGGGTCTGGCCACCTTCCTCGATCATGAAAACAAGCTCTCTCTTGTGACGCCCCATCCGTTTCAGCACAGGAACGACCTTCGAGTTGTAATAGCCGGCAGAACGGTATGATGCCTTGATCCGCTCGACGTTGTCGTGAACCTGTCGCCCGTCGTAGAAAGAGGCCGGCAGGATCGTGACTTTTTTTCTCAGGTCCGACGCGCTCTTTGCGCTGTTTCCGATAAAGGCGATTTTTTCAATCGTCGGCTCTTCCTTCAGCTTGAAAAGGACTCTGACGCCACCCTCAAACCCCTGAACATAAAGATCCACCTTCTCAAAGTATCCGGTGGCATAAAGACTCTTGAGATCGGCGTCGAGGGATGCGATCGACAAAACATCCCCCACCTTGGTATGAACCTTGTTCCGGATCGTTTCAAAATCGATCCGGTGGTTTCCGGAAAAATCGATCTTTCTGACCAGAATGGGCTTCTCTGTCGCAGCCGTATTCTTGGGGGACGGAGACAGTGAAGGGGGTTCCGGCAGTAAACCTGGCGGCTCATCAGCGGCATAAAGCGGATAAAGAGGAAAAAAACCCATCAAAAATCCGAGGACAATCCATTGTTTCTGTTTCATGAAAAAATTACGCAATGGACCCTTTCAGTCGAGGCCTGCCGAAAAAAGACGAAACCCTGTTTTTGATTGAATCATGCCAACACTGACAATAAATCGTTAACATCATATTACTATTGTATTTTTTTAAAAAATTAACGGAGTAAAAAGGCCTTTGCAAACACTTCCCCGGGAAGTATAGAAAAATATCTCAGAAACGTCCAATCTAAAACACCCGGACACACCATAAGTTCGGACAATTGATGTTTTTCCGTTCAGGGAGACTATGAAAGCACAGTTTGCCCCTTGACACAATCAATCAATCTCTTTATAGTCACCCCCCGTGCCGAGGTAGCTCAGTCGGTAGAGCAGAGGCCTGAAAAGCCTCGTGTCGGCAGTTCGATTCTGCCCCTCGGCACCATCCCTCTTTTTTCCGGTTTTACCTTCACTTGCCCAGTCTCAGAAGCGCATTGGTTATGGCAACAGCTACGGTCGACCCCCCTTTTGGCCCTCTGGTCACGATCCATGGCACCTCCCTGACCCTTGAGAGAAGTTCCTTTGACTCCGATGCGCCAACAAAACCCACAGGAACACCGATGATTCCGGCGGGACGAATACCCTCTTCCCTGATCAGCCGGACCACCTCAAAAAGGGCTGTCGGGGCGTTTCCCACCACAACCACAGAACCGTCCATCGACTTTTTAGCCTTTCGCATGGCCATCGTCGACCGGGTCAGACCAAGGAGAGGAGCCTCTTCCCTGACATCCGGATCCGAAACATGGCAGAAAACCAGATTTCCATTGGATGAAAGATGCGGTTTTGATAGCCCCGACTCGACCATCTGGACATCGACAATAATCCGGCATCCTCCGGAGAGAGCCGAAACGATGCTGTCGAGCGCTTTTTCATGGGCATCCATGATGTCGGCCATTTCATAGTCGGCAGCCGCGTGAATGGCCCTCCTGACCACCTGATGCCAGCGCGTTTCAAGACCGTACCCCGAAAGTGTCTCGTCGATAATCCGGAAGCTCTCCTCTTCAATCTTTTCAGGAAGGAGAATCACCGGACGAAGATCCTCTTCCGAGGGAGCAAATGTCCGGCGAACCTTTTCCGACATCGCCCGGATAAAGGGTTGTGTATCGATAAAGCCAAATATGTGTCTGATGTCCAGATGTTCAGGCTTCAGGTCTGCAATCATCCGGTCAAACGATTCGATTGCCTTTACGGCATCCTCATCCATTGTCAGGACGGCTAGCTGGGAAATCCCCGATCTTGAAAGCGTCTCGAGAAAATCTCGAACCGGAACAATGCCTTCCTCAAGTGCGATCGCCGCCGATACGGGATGGCCTCCGTGACGGGAGAGCTGGCTTCTGATCCCTTCAAGGTGCTTTCTTCTGATTTGGCTCAGGACAACAACGGCTGGCTTCAAGTTTTCTCCTCAATTCTGATCTCATAGGAAAATCTCTTTCATCATGATGGGCTCATCAGCTTATTCGCCGATGACTGTGCGAGGCTTGCCACCAGCGAACGCGCATACTCCGGATTGGAGGGAAAATAAAGGTGAAGATAGGATCCCATGGTGTTTCCCACCTTCATGCCTTCACCTTCACCGCCTTTCAAAAATGCGTGGGAGACGCAATCCGCTTCCGATGGCTCCTTCAGAAGAAAACTATAGTGGAAAATATGACCGCGAACAAATCCGGAAGCGTTGGAAAAAGGGCCGCTTCCCGGATGCGAGACTTCGGCGTAACCCAAGCGCCGGAGCTTTTCCCCCATAACAAAACCGACGGGAAAAAGACCCGCAAAGTCATGGAGGACAGTCCCGTCTTCTTTGTTTTTTGGCCCCATCGTCAGGTACAAAAACCCTCCGCACTCCCCGATAACCGGAGCTCCGGTCCGGGAAAACGATCGGACAGATTCTTTCATGGCCTGGTTTCGGGACAATTCTTCGGCATAGAGTTCCGGATATCCGCCACCGAACAACAATCCGTCAAGGTTTTCAGGGAGTGATGAGTCTTCTATCGGAGAAAAGGGCACCGGTAAAACACCCATCTCAATGAGCATCTCAAGATTTTCGGGATAATAGAAAGAAAAGGCGCGGTCCCAGGCGACACCAAGACGATATTTTGCCGCCATGGCCCTTTTGCTTCGATGGATGTCCCCAAAAAACGGAGCAGGATCTCCGTTTTTGCGAATTTCCGGCTTTATATCCAGCTTTAAAAAGTGTTCTTCGATGATTTCCCAGGAAAATCCCGGAAGAACCTCAGAGTCGAGTGTTTCCCTGAAGCGATCCAGAAATCCGGTCATGGCAAGCTCTCCTGCCCCAACAAGCCCCAGATGTCGCTCGGGAAGCGCAAGGGCCAGGTTCCTCTCGATAGTTCCCAAAAGCGGAGGCAAAGATTCTTTTTCGAGAGCCTCCCTCAGGATATCCCCATGTCGTTTCGATCCGGTAAAGGTTGCGATCACCCCAAGGATCCGAAGTCCGGGGTCATGGATCATGACCCCTTTCACCAGAGCCGATATTGTCTCGGCCAGACCTTTTGCGTTGATCACCAAAATGACCGGAAGACCCAGCGTCCGCGCAATGTCCGAAGTAGCGGTCCCTCTGGTTTCTCCGTCGAAAATCCCCATGACGCCTTCGACAACCCCGCCAGACTTCCCGGAAGTGGACGCCTCATAGCGTTTTTTGAGACCCTCTCCCGAAAGGAAATACATGTCCAGATTGAACGATGGTCCGGAGGCAACCGCTTCGTGAAAAAGGGGATCGATAAAATCCGGCCCGCACTTCATGGGAGCCACATCAAATCCGCGAGATGAAAGCCCCCGAAGGATGGCCATCGTGGCGACTGTTTTTCCTGAACCGGATGAAAGACCGGCAACAACCACACCTTTAAACAGATCAGACATTGCTATTGCCCAGGATGCTTTCCGGAGTCTGGTTGAGCGCCATGAGACAGGGGGGATGGTCCCTGTAGAGATCGATGATGTTATGTGCGGCGTGTTCTTGCGAGAACCTGAAGTAGGAATGGATCGGAAGCCCAAGAACATGGAGGATCAGAATCCTGTTGGTTCCACTGTGGCAAACCATCAGTATTTCTTTTCCGAATCCCGATTGTTGAATCACTTCATCAAACCCCGAAAGGACTCTCTTTGAAAACCCCAATAAACTCTCGCCACCTTCAGGCGCAAATGAGGGATCCACATCGAGCCAACGCTTGTAGCCCTCCGGATCCCTCCCTGAAATCTCCTCCCGGGTCAACCCTTCCCATGATCCGAAACGTCTCTCCGCAAGGGCGTCAAGAGCCAGAGTGCTCCCTTCCCGATCGGACCTGACAAGAGAGAGGCTCTCCCGGGTTCTCGACAATGTACTTGAAACAAAAAAGCTTGCAGGAACATCCTTCAGGTGCGATCCCCAGAAAGACATTTGGCGTCGACCTTTTTCCGAAAGCCGGACATCGGTCGAACCGTTGATCAGGCTCTTTTCGGAATTTTCGAGATGGCCGTGGCGAAACAGATGGATCCTCAGGCGATCATCTATCTGCGGGGGAGACTTGGACAAGGTCACAACTCCAAATAATTAAGGTGCAAAACAGGGAAAGGAAACATGTTCGGTCCATCCCTCAGTGAAAGGATGGAATTTTGGGGGCAAATTATACCACAAGACCAAATCCAAAAAACCCTCACGCTCCAAAGGATTCAGTCTTCCTGCAGACTCCACCAGAGCCCGCCGGGGAACAGCTTCTCAAGACTTCCTCTCCCTCCAGACAAAATCTCCAGAATCAGAAGTGCCTGGGCCGTTGAGAGAAGATCCGGAACCGCTCCAGGTATCCGGCCAAATCCTCC
>DAHWBS010000003.1 GCA_027323445.1 Leptospirillum sp. | reverse complement strand
GAAACGGAGGCAATCAGTGTCGTCTTGAAACTTCCCAAAAAGATCCAGATAACAATGACCGTTAAAACACCCCCAAAAAGAAGCGTTTCAAGAAGCTCCTGATTGTTTTTTCGAACCATCTCCGAACGGTCCATCCGGATAACAGGGCGCAGGGCGATTGATTGTCCATTCAAACCGGAAAGACTGGAAATCCTTTTCCTTTCATAAATGATCTTCTGTATTTTTTCGGAAAGAGAGAGTCCGTCAGCACCTTTTCTCTTGAAAACTCTTATTCCGACAGCACGCTCTCCATCAATTCTGAAAACCTCAGTTTCTCTTAATGAACCGGTGGAGATTGCTGCAATCCTTCCAAGCGGAAGGCTCCCTCCGTCTCCCTTCATAATAGGAAGGGCAGAAAGAGATGCCACGGTCGACTCAGAATCGACCGTTTCAACCATCATTTCATCCTTGCCGGAGACCATCGTTCCCGCCGGAATGGAAAGACCGACTCTCTTCAGTGCCTCAAGAACAGAGGTGATCGGGATCATGAATTTCTTGAGTTGCTTCTTGTACAGCCTGACATGAACAACTTCTCTGGCAGGCAAAATCGGCTTTACATCAGCAACTCCTGAAAGCTTTCTGATGGGAGAAACCAGATTCATCATCGCCCAGTCTGATATCACACGAGAGTCCACTGAATCCGGAATCGGCAGAATCACCCATAAAAGAGGCAAAGAGGTTGGATTGACCACCGATATGATCGGTGGTGCAGTACCTGATGGCAGACTCGGTGCAGCACCCTCAACCTTTTCCTGAAGCCTTGGATAGATCAGTCGGGGATCGGTATGTTCCGAAAAGATGGCGGTCAGGGAAACCACACCAGGAACACTGACCACATGAAGGTGCTTGAGACCTGGAAGGCTTGAAAGAGCCTCCTCAACCGGCGGAACAACTGTTTTTTCAAGAACCTTTGAGGAAACACCCGGAAGAAGGTATGTTACGGAAAGAATGGGGAAGGAAACTCTGGGGAAAAGATTTCTTCCAAGTGAAAAATAGGAAAATACACCTGATGCGATCAGTGCAATAAAAACAATAAGCGTTGTCACAGGTCTTTTGATTGCAAACGTAGAAAGAAACATTGGCCTCCGGATAACCGTTTCGGAATCACTCACAGGCGAGTGATGTGAAACACGAAAGGAAAGGTCAACTTCGTTGTATGTTTTCTCTCCCCAGGGCTCAGTGAGAGGGTTTTATGAAATCAATGTTTCCTGCCATGCAGACAAGTAAGATCCGCGCACTGACTGAAGACCATTTGATCTGACTGTTCTGGTGGCCTACTATAACAGAGAAAAGGGAGGTCAGAAAGGTTTGACTCTGTGGTGAAGGTTCCTGTCCGGGTTGGGGGCTTCTGAATCGGAAAGCCCGATGTTAAAAGTGCTAAAGGATGGACTCTGATGAAAAAAGTGAGTTTCTTGTTTGTTTTTTTCCTCTTGATCGGAGGATGCAACTGGTTTCTTTCCTTCCCCAAGGAAGGAACAATGGCACCCATCAGCCACAACCCCGTGCTCCGGATAGGGGAACGATACACAGATCTCTGTACGATGAATGTCCCTGACCACCTTCATCGTGAAAGCGTAAGCCATGCCCTTTTCCACCATCGCCCGTTCCTGATTTTTTTCGGAGCTCCGGTCCATTGCACACCATGCGTCCATGAAGCCCGGCTCATTGGCGGATTGATGGATCTTTACAGGAGCCAGATGGCCTTTATCCATATTGACGACTACGAGGACTCGGAGCAGCAGACCGTCCACGACTGGCGTGTTCATGGAGAACCCTGGGTTGCCATTATCAATCAGAAAGGCGTGATTGCAAAGGTTATCCCGGGAGATGCAAGTTATGGGTCCCTGAATAAAATCATTCAGCATACCATCCGCTAAAACCATCAGCGGCCAAAGAGTCAGCTTCGGAGTGATTCTTTCCGGACCCAATGGAGTGCTTCTTCCCGGGAAGTGATCCTTCCTTCCCGAACTCCATCCTCCACATCCCGGAGGATTTCCCCTACTCTTTTCCCTGGAGGGATTCCCATCCCTATCAAGTCTTCTCCCGAAAGGAATGCTTCCTTCCGGTTTTTTCCGGAACGAACACTCAACATTGCAAGAAAATGTCTCTGGCCATCGGTACGGGCCTCGCAAGCCATCGGTCCGTAAAGCAATCCAGCATCAAGAAGATGCCGGCAGACAAGCCTTAAAAAATCGACCGGTTGCATCTCTCGACGGGAAAACGCCGACGGGTCCAGAATCGCTTCCTTCAGGATCAAACCTGTTTTGCCCACCAGCCCCAAAGCTTTGATGGCACGGACAAGATCTTCTTCCTGAAGCCCTTTCAGAATAGCCAGATAAAAGAAAGTTTCTCCATGACACCATTCCTTGATGGACGCCCATTGCAAAGGAAGCAGCGAGGAGGTCTCCCCGCCAAAAATCATTCGGGAAAGAGAAACAGCCTCCATCAAGGAGCTTTCAAGAACCTCACTCCATCTCGCTTTTGGAACAAGAGCTTCCATCAATCCCGACACATAAATCCGTTTCAGGACATCGACAGGATCCTTCTCCAGAAAAACTCTGACAAACTCTTTTCTGATTCGTGCTCCAGAGACCAATAAAATGTTCTTTTCGAAAATAGCCTCTTCAACCAGGGCTTGTGTCTCTGTCTCCCATTGAAAAGAAAGCCGGGAGAGAAGTCGAAATCCCCGAAAAAGCCGGGTGGGATCATCCCTGAAAGAGTTTTTGTGGAGAATTCTCAAGACACCGGAACGAATATCCGATCGCCCTCCGAAGGGATCAACCAGACTCTCCCGGCAATATCCGGCCTCTTCAAGAGGCCATGCCATCGCATTGATGGAAAAATCCCTCCGACCCAAATCTTCTTTGCAGGTCGCAGGAGTGACAATGGGAAGAGATCCGGGATTTTCATAAACTTCACTTCTTGCCATCGCAATATCCATATGCAGATCCCTGCTCCCGGATCTGATCCAGAACCTTGCCGTCTTGAATCTGGGCTCAAAAGTAACCTCGACAGAACACTGTCTTGCAATCAGCGTGCTCCATTTTGAGACATCACCGGTAAAGCAAAGATCAACATCCAAGAGATCGGGCGGACCATAAACCAGACAGAACAAATCCCGGACAATCCCCCCCACCAGAAAAGCCTTCCCTTCGGGAGGAGGAGGGATCATTCTGGAGATCAGCCCGGAAACACCAAGAAGATTCCTCGAAACAAAATCTTCTCTCAACTCCTTGATGTGGTCCATTTTTTCTCCAAAAGATGGAAAAACACTCAATGACGCCGGCCCCGGAATCCATCACGGATCCATAAAAATAGCAATATTCGCCAGATACAACAAACATTTTCAGGGAATCTCACCCCGCGCGTCATCAAACAGACCGGGGCGACCTAAAAAAGATGGAGCAATCCGGACATATTTGCTAGAATTCCCGAATACGCTTTACCATCTCCGGATGGAGCCTTCGTCAAGAGCTTGAATGGGGAGAGAGACCAGAGAATGATTCCGGAAACATCTGAAAAAATTCAGGAAGAATCCAGACAAACAACCCTGCTGATCCACCATGTTGGCGAAATGATCAACAGGGGAGACCTCGAAGGCGCACTCCTCCTTATCGATGAAGCTCTTCAAAAAAACCCGGAGTCATCAAGGCTCAAGGCCGAAAAAGGAAGAATATTCGAGCTCTCCGGACGGACCAGTGAGGCGGAAGATCTATACTGGAGCTCCTTTGAACCTTTCAGCGCCAATTGTCCGGAATCTTTTCTCTATCTCGCCTCCCTCAAGATGCACGCGGGAGATATCCAGAAATCCCTCTGGCTTCTGGAAAAAGGCCTGGAACGATTCCCTGGCAACCACCCGATCCTCCTGGAAGCCGGCATTGTTTCAGCACTTTTGGGGAAATGGTGGCTGGCGCTTGACCGGCTCAATACTCTGGTTAATCAAAAGTCTCCTCCCGTCGAGGCCATAATGGCCTGGGGAGCACTCATTACAAGACTGGGTCTCGTTGACGACTACCCGGAGCTTGTATCCCGATATCGAATCATCGCCGACCGGAACCCATCGGATATCGACAGCCGGATTCTCTATGTGCGGGGTTTGGAAGTTGCCGATCAGAAAAGAAAAGCATTAAAAGAAATCCGCACTCTCGAAAAGATCTTCCCCAAATCCCCCCTTCTTCTCCGGGAGATGGGAAGAGTCCTCATGAACAACAATGAATATTCACAGGCAATCGATGCCTTCAGACGCGTTCTGGATCTTGAAGGAGACTCTGCCTCCCTTCGATACACAATGGCCATGGCCCACAAGCTCAACGGAAAACCACTGGCCGCTCTTGAATCCATAGGGAGAGCCATTGAGCTTGAACCGAACAATCCCGACCACTCCCTGCTCATGGGACAAATCATTCTGGATATGGGCGATCTTGACCGGGCAAGCAGCATCATTCATCAACATCAGCATGCCCCGTCATTTCGAAACCTTGGCGATCTTTATGTGCAAAAGAAGAGATGGGGAGAGGCTATCGAAGCCTATCTTCGCGGATTTGAGCTCCATCCGACTCCCGAAACAGGAGAAGAGATTCTCCGGCTGATTGAGAAAAAAGGTGGAGAAACCTTTACGTTCATGGAGGTCCTCGCCTGGATGGACCTCTTTTTTCCAAAACGGACCCCGTCCCGATATCGAACGGAGTCTTTTATCGACTCCCTTCTCAAAAAACGCGAGACAGATAACGAAGTCGCCGAAACGATTGCCATCAAAGCGATTGCCACCTACTTCCGGGGAAAAACGGCCCAAGCCATTCCCATGCTTGAAAAAGTGGTCACCATTGATCCTCTGAGCGAAGTGCTCTTCTGGATGCTTTCACTCTGTTATGAAATGACAGGAGATCTTCCACAGGCGATTGAGGCGGCAACCAAAGTTTACCATCACTCCAGAGATCCCGTCACCCTTTTCTATACATTGGGAAGGCTTTACCTGAAAAAAGGATCCCCGATAGAAGAAGTTCTCGGTCTAAGAGAAAAATTCATTACCCATCACGGTCCAAAAGCAGGATTTTTCAGGGTGATGACCGAATTTTACATTGGACGGGGGAACTGGCAAAAAGGAATTGAAGACTTGCAGGAAGGCATGGAGCGCTCTCAGGAAAACATCTCCCTTTTCCCGGACTATCAGAGACTGCTAAAAGAAAGAGATGAACGCCGCTAGGAGAGAAAGCCCAATGCCGCTTCACCTCAACAGGCCTGCAGTCTTCAAGAGGGCGCCTTCGCGCAAGCCTGAATCAGAAACGATCAACCCTGCAAGATTAAGCTGTCCCATCAGAACATCAAGAATAATTCCTCCGGAAAGGATCAGGTCCTCCCTGCCCTTTTCGATCCCCGGAAGCCTGAGCCTTTCCGAAAGAGTCAAGCGGGAAAGTCTATCCACCAGATCACTGATACGGGATCGCTGGAGACCGTGGCCATGGATTTTACGGGGATCATACAAGCTCATCCCCATGGAAAAAGCCATCAGGGTTGTGACTGTTCCGGCAGTTCCGACACACGTCACGCTTGATGCCAGAAATGGGGAAAGCTTTGAGATCACTCCATCAAAGGCCTTTTTGACCTCTTTTCTCGCATTATCAATTTCATCCTCTTTCGGGGGATCGGAATGAATCATCCGCTCGGTGAGTGTCACAACACCGACCTCCACAGAAAACGCCCTCAAGCTCTCAGTAAGCGTCTCCCCGTAGATGAGTTCAGTCGAACCGCCACCGATATCGATCACCAGATACGGGGATGTTAAATCAAAAAGATTCCCCAGTGCACCATGGTAAGTCCAGATAGCCTCGGTTTCCCCATCAATCACTTCAAGAGGGACTCCCGTCGCATCAAGGACTCTCTTCAAAACATCGGCCTGATTGGTTGCCTGACGCACCGCCGATGTCCCTATCAGGCGAATAACATCCGGACGAAATGGTGTGGCGGTAGCTAAAAAGTGGCCGATCAGTTCGATCGTGCGTGAAAGAGGAGCTTCTCCTATGACCCCGGTAGCATGGAGACCTTCCCCCAAACGGGTAATTTTTCCATCTGTCAGGATCACCTTGGAAATTCGTTGGTTCGAAACATCTGCAACCATCATTCTCACTGAATTGGTTCCTACATCAACCAGGCATATGCGATGACTCAAAGAGCTCACTCTTTCTCCTTCCCGGATTGATGCATCATATTGATATCTTTATCCTTCCCGAGCGAGCCATTGGAAAAAATATCACTTTTCCCACCACGCCGGAGAAGACGGTTCCTCTCTTCCATGAAGCGTAAAACCCGACCCCGAAGAAGATCCCATTCAATCATTTCTCCTTCATCCAGAGATTGCTGACTTTTTCTCTGATAGACAAATTCACCGAGTTCATGGGTTGCCGCATCCAGATTCTTCTCATTTTGGCGGATTGCAATTCCGGTACGCAGAATTTCCGGGAAGTGTAACACCTGGAACAAGCTGATCTGACTCCACCTCCTTGAAAACCCCAGTCCTCTCAGAAAGTCTTCCTTCATGGAAGAAATTGATGAATCCTTTTTCACCGAATTCCGATCCATTCTTCAACTCCTGTATAACGTGAACGAATAAAATCAGTAACGGTTGTCCAGTCCCAGACCCATTTTTGATGGTCCATTCTCTGAGCTTCACCTTCCTGAAAAAAATCCTTGACATCGACCCGAACGGATTTAAGCATATCAAAATCTCTCAAAAGATCCGCACAAATAAAAGCTGGAGCCCCGGACTGACGAGTTCCAAGAAACTCCCCCGGGCCTCTTGAGCGAAGATCTTCCTCTGCCACAAAAAAACCATCGTCGGACTCTTCCAGAACATGAAGCCTGGCAATGGCTTCATCGCTTGCCGCTTCTCCCGGGAGAAGATAGAAAAAGCCTGGCAACGCTCCCCGGCCGACTCTTCCGCGGAGTTGGTGCAACTGGGCAAGACCGAAGCGCTCTGGGCTTTCAACAACCATTACTGTGGCATTCGGAATATCAACACCCACTTCTATCACCGTTGTGGAAACAAGCATCAATATCTCTCCGGAACGAAACCGGGCCATAACTTTTTCACGACTCTCAAAAGGAATGCGTCCCGTGAGAAGCCCGACCTCAAAAGACGGGAAATAAGAAGACAGAAACTCCCAGTGGCTGCTTGCAGCTTTTGCATCAACGGCCTCGGACTCCTCAATCAATGGACAAACGACAAACACCTGCTCCCCTCGTTCCAGAAACGGACGCACTGTTTTGTCCCAAAAATCGCCGGACGAACGGGAGATTATTGTTTTGACAGGAAGTCTTCCCGGTGGTTTTTCATCCAGCACCGAAAGATCCATGTCCCCATAATACGACAGGGCAAGAGATCGGGGGATCGGCGTTGCGGTCATCAAAAGGGTATCCGGCTGTGCTCCCTTTCCCATGAGGGTCCGTCTTTGATCAACACCAAAACGATGCTGCTCATCGATGACAACAAGACCAAGACAGGAAAAGTTCAGGCTTTCCTGGATCAGGGACTGGGTTCCGACAATCAGGGAGATCTCACCGGAATGAACTCCTGAAACAATTGCCTTGCGATCACTGCCCCTGACACTATTTGTCAAAAGAAAGGGAGTCAAACCAATGGATGAAAAGAGCCGGGTCAATGTTTTTTCATGCTGTTTTGCCAAAATCTCGGTTGGCGCCATCAATGCACACTGGAACCCGGACTTGATGGCAAGATAAAGTGCCCATGCCGCAATGACCGTTTTACCGGATCCAACATCGCCCAGCAGAAGGCGGTTCATGGGATAGTCTTTCCCTAGGTCTTCCGAAACCTCTTCCATGACTTTCTTCTGGGCATTGGTCAAATGAAAAGGCAGAGATGCCGAAAAAATGGTCCGGTCTTCCGCCGAAATCCTGTATCGGTTGGATCGACCCTGTGCAGAAATATCCGCCCGCTTTTGAAACATCAAAAACTCCAGAAGAAAAAACTCTTCATAGATCAAACGCTTTCGTGGGCCATAAGAGGGGTCCAGAAAGAATTCAAGAGAACCACCCGAAGGAATGGCTGCAGGAAAATGCAGCCCGACAATCATCTTGATCCAGGAATCAAATCCATGCTTTTTCCGAATGCTTTCAGGAAGAGGATCGAACGGACTTCCCCATAGGGACAGAAGTGTTTCGCCGATCAGCTTTCGAAAGAAAGACGACGTCAAACCGAGTGATTCCCGGTACACAGGAACAATACGGTTGACATGGAAGCTTTTGCGACCTTTTTGTCCCGGGTCAACCTTTTCGAAGACAGGGCTTTTCAGAACAAGCGAGCGATCAAATTCTGAATATTCGATTCGACCGAAAAAAAAAGCATGAGCCGCTTCGGGAAGCAGTTTCAGTATATATTCCTGACCGAACCACACCGCCTTGATCGAGCCGGAATCATCCGAGAGTATTGCCTCTATAACAGGCGCCCGGAGTTTCCGAATCTCTTTTTTGCGGATAGAACTCACCGTTGCAAGAAACCCCTGCTGTTCCCCCTCTCTCAGGTTTCCGATCGAAGGAACACCTCTTCGGTCTTCATAGCGGAAGGGAAGTGTGTACAGAAGATCCAGAACGGTCCGGATACCCAGTTTGGAGAGACGCTCCGCCCGACGGGGACCCACATCAGGAAGGGAGGAAACGGGAGTGGCTGGTGTCAACACGTCAGGAACACGTCCTGTCAGAGGGAATCAAGAAGAAGGAACGAAAAAACAAGGAATCAAAAGTATTCACACAAGACTCCTTAAGCGTTATCCAGGATGATCATCAAGATGGATGGCCCGAACAAGATTCCGGCCATCTTGCTTGGCCTGGTAAAGCGCTTTGTCTGCCAGAGAAAAAAATCGTTCAAAGTCAGAAATGGACAAATAGTCGCCACCGGAAAGCCCGATACTGAGAGTTACGCGATCTCTTTTTGTTCCGGAAATAAAAATCCTGGGAGAAAGAACCCCCTTCTCGAGATTATTCTGAATGCTTTCGGCCTTTTCGACAATCGCTTCCAACGACTCACCTTCAAAGACAACAAGAAACTCGTCCCCGCCCCAGCGGCAAAAAGAAAAATTCATACTTTCAAGCTGTCTCGAAACAAACATCACCAGTTGCCTGAGAAAAAGATCTCCAGCCGCATGTCCATGCTGATCATTGAGGGACTTGAAATAATCCGCATCAAACACCATAAAAACAACTCTTTTCCCAACAAAACTCCCCTGCTTCCGCTGGAGTCCTCGCCGGTTCAGAATACCAGTCAGTGGGTCCAGATTGGCTTCAATCGATGAAACCATCAATTGTTTGTTTGCCGTCAAGATATCGCTGCCCATTTTTTTGATCGTCGAGAGAAGGTCTCTGGACTCTTCGGTGAGCTTTAGAAAAGTGACTCTCGCCTCCTCCAGTGATTTGGAGTGATTGAGACGCTCAAGATTCTTTTCAAGTTTATGTGACGCATTTTCCAACGTGCCCGAGATCTGTGAAACCATCTGATTTAAAAAAAGGACGGTTTTCTGAAACTGCTTCTTGTCCTCCAGAACCTCTTTCAGAAAGTTCCTGTTTCGGGTCAGAATGTCTTTCAGTATGAAATGAGCCTCACGACCAACTTCCATATCCGACAAAAGATGAATTCTGGGGATCAGCCTGCCCAATCCTTCCAACTGTCTTAGTGTCCAGGTGTCTTCCTCCATCTGGGCAAAAAGAGAAGAGACTTCAAGAAGATCCGACAAGGTCTCCTTTCTCGGAGGAGCCTCCATCTGAAAATAGACTTCAGCATAATTCCAGGGGGTCGGAGGCAACCCGTCCCGGCTGAGCTGTCGAAGGGTATGTGCTGCCAATTCAGAGGGCTTCTTGCTCGTAAGGTCTCCCACTTCCGGAACTCTCCTTGATTTTGAAGGAAAAAAACCAGATACAAAAAATACAGGCACCGCCAGAAATTGAGCCCGTCAGAAGGGCCGACACTCCAAAACCTGTTTATCTTCTGTAGCTCGGCAGAAAATACCCTCTTTCCGACCGAAGCTATCGACATTCGAGTTTGAGAAATGGAAAAGGGTCGGGAGGGAACAGTCATTACATATTGATAGCTATTCTAGTCCACCACAAAAAAATATCAAGAATGCAAAAAGGATAAATATGGCCTAAAAAGTTTTTGGGAATCCGGAAGAACAACTCTGATCAAAATAAGCTTGATTTTGGTTCTTTTTCTCTCTAGAATGAAGAGGTTTTGTGGATGGATCCTGTTTAAAGAAAGGTAAGAACCGTGGCCAAAGAATGTGCAGTATGTGGCAAAACAAAGGTAATGGGAAACCAGATCAGCCACTCCCACAGGGTCAGCAGAAGAGCATTTCGCCCGAATCTACAACCTGTAAGGGCAATGATCAACGGAGCAGCAAAACGGTTACAGGTCTGCACCCGTTGCATCCGAAGCGGAAAAGTCCAAAAAGCCCTTTAAACTGCCCTGTTCCGATTTTTTGAAAGAGATATGGGAGGAGCAAGGTCCAACCTGCTCCTCCTTGATCATTGCATGTTTCTACTCCTAGAACGCCCTTCCCTTCACAAACGCAAAAACATCGACAATCGCCCATCTCACCAGGGAAATCTCTTATCGAATGGCCGCAGTCACCTCAATCTCGATTTTTGCTGATTTTGGCAGGGAAGCGACACCAATCGTCGAACGGGCCGGATAGGGCTCTCCTATCAATCTTGAGTAGACGGCATTCATTTCAGAAAAATCGTTGAGATCCGTCAGAAAAACGGTGACCTTCAAAACAGATTGCCAGTCGACACCATAAGACTTCAAAACACCCGCTATATTGAGGATCACTCGCTCTGTCTGGGCCGAGATCCCACCCTCGACAAGCTTTCCTGAATCCGGGTCGAGGGGAATTTGACCTGACAAAAAGAGGAAGCCGCCATGACTTCTTGCGATCTGGTATGGACCAACAGGAACAGGAAAAGAATTCACACTCATCTAGACTCCCCTAAAGGTTGCACCAAGAAAGGCACCGATCAACGCATACCATGGAATAGATATCATTGGATCCCCATTCATTCGGCAGACCACTCCTGCACAAAATCCTTTCCGATTGATTCTTGACAAAAGCAGTCCAAATACTGCCCCTCCAACCGCACCCAAAAACAAACGCAAAAGCATCAAAACCTCCCGACATGTAGAACAGGGACACAACCTTCCCTTACACTATCCAGACACACTCACCAACACAATTCATTTTGGAGGAACCATGGTCAGAGTCATTCTTCTCACCGCCACCTGGTGCCCGACTTGCCCTCCTGTCAAACGGTTCTGGGAAAATCTGGCCGATGAACAGGATATCGAATATACAGAAGTGGATATCGAATCTCCAGAAGGCACCCTTCTTCGGGAAGAGCACCATGTCCAAATGGTTCCCTCCACAATCATCAATAACCGGCTTTACTTTTCGGGGATGCCTGAAAAGCAGCGGGCAACCGGCATTATTCGCGCACTCAGGGAGTCGGGGCAGTAGGGTCAGGCCACCCGGCTCTCCCTAGAGACGAAACGTACTGGGCCAGGTCATGAATCTGATCCGGCTTCAAAAACGTAAATTTCGGCATTGGGGATTTCGGAAAATGAGCATCTGAATTCAAAAACTGTACCTGGAGCCAATGTTCCGAATGGCCAACCAGACCCTCTTCCGAGAGATCAGGGCCCACCTTTCCGCCCTTCCCGTCCAGCATGTGACAGCCCATGCAACCACTATGGTCAAAAACAATTTTCCCCCGAGCCATGGCATTTCTATCAAGAGATACCATGGGCTTGTATCCGGCCTCAGCCTCCAATGACAGCACAATGATCAGGGCAAGGCTTAAAAGAATGGTCGAAACAACAACAGGTCGCTTGTAAGGGGAGCGCTCGGGGCTTTTATCAAAGAACGGCCAGATGACAAGCAACATCCCGACAATCAGGGGAATACCCAGAACTCCGGCAATCTCGGGACGGATCATCTTTAAGAGCTGAAAGACCCAGTCGAAATACCAGGCAGGGGTCGGTGAGTAGGTTGAGTTCGCCGGATTAGCCATCGCTTCAAGTCCCGGGGGGAAAAGAATAGCGAGCGTTGCAACCAGAATAAAAATAAAAAGCATTCCGAGAGAATCCATCAGAACCTGTCTCGGATAAAAGAACTCTTTTTTGTTTTCAAGTTCGGACGGAGTTCCCCTAAATGGTCCTGCAGGTCCGACCCGGCGAAAGATAACCATGTGCAAAACGAAAAATCCGATGAACAGAGAGGGAAGAACCATTGTATGAATGGCAAAAAAATGCGACAGGGTCAAGGCCCCCAGGCCGGTGCCTCCCCTGATCGCACTTTTAATCACGGGACCAACGACCGGGATAATCCCCATCATGTTGGTTCCGACAATCGTCCCCCAATAAGCTCTCTCGTCCCAGGGAAGAAGGTATCCGGTAAAGGCCGCGACCATCGTCAGCGCCAGCAAAACGACACCGACAAGCCACATGACCTCTCGCGGGCGCTTGTAGGCTCCCCAGATAAAGACCTGCAGAAGGTGGATCCCTACCAGAATCACCATGACCGATGCGCCCCAGTAATGGAATCCCCTGATCAGGCGTCCTACTGGAAGGGTCCCATATTTCAGGTGATCGATATAGTTGACACTGTCCCAGGCATGGTCGGGAGTCCCGCCATAATCAAAGGCCAGCATGACACCTGTCACAAACTGGATAATCAGAGAAAAAAGAACCATGCTTCCAAAAATATAAGCCCACCTTGCACCACCAGGCATGGGCTCTGCCAGAAGAAACTGCATCAGGGAGCGAACTCTGATTCGCTCATCAAGATATTCAACCAAACGGTTCGGGCGAGAAGAATGCATGAAAGAGCCCTCCAACTATTTAAAAGATTTTCGGACAATCAGGCAAAGAATCTCCCTCAGGATAACCTGACCTTTTGAGGAATCCCCACAACAAACTGCTCGTAGACAATCGATATCGATCCATCTTTGGAAACCCTGACAGGCAGAGAATCCATCGGCCTTGGAGCAGGGCCGGAGACACGATTTCCATTGATCTGATAGATGGAATGGTGACATGGGCAAATAAACTCTTTCTGCGAGGGCGTCCACTGAGGAGAACATCCCAGATGTGGGCAGACGGGGGACAGAACTGTGAGTCTGGGGTCAGAATTTTTGGCCTCCAGAGGGGAATCCATTCCCTTGATCTGATCTTCCGATTTTGCATCCGGGCCATTCGGATTGGAGTGATGGATCAGCCAGACGGTTCTTGACACCGGCACCTTCATCCACCCGCTCACCGAAGTTCCGAAAAAATCATGTGCAATCGGCGTATCAACAGGCAGGCTGTCCAGTAAAATACCCAGATCGACCCAATGCTCCGTCACTTTCGTTTGGGTTGCAGTCAGGATATAGCCTCCGATGGGAACAACCAGACTGACGCCGATCATTGAGGCCACCACGATCGTTGACTTTGCCATGAAGTCCCGGCGACTCATGGCATGCTCTTCTCCCATCTCCCGAATATCGCAGGGCTTAAGCGTAACAAGTGTTCCGATTTCAATATGTGCCCCTGGAGGGAAAAACCAGGAGGGAACCTCCTCGTAATTTTCCGGATGGAACATTGGGCATTGAGAAAGTCCACCTGAGCCCATCGACTTTTTCAGATGAATCGATGATGGAGAGATCTCCGACACCCAATCCATGGGCAAACGACGTAGTCCGGAAAGCTCACGAATAACAAGCTCCACAATTTTTTTTTGGGTCTCGTGAAAAACAAGTTGCTCCAACGTTCCAACCTGTTTTCCAGAATGATCCAGAACCGGAATACCCATTCGAAAAATAACTGGCTCCGACATTATTCCCTCCTGCAAAAAGGTTCCTTTTTGACAAAATAAAAGACCCAGCTTTTTTGCTCTGTCAAGAAAAATGATACTGTTCTGCTTTGCACCGGTCATGCTGAAAACCGGTTTTTGCCGGGCCTCCTGACGGGGAAAGGCCTGCTGATTCCGGCGGCTTTTCAGATTTCGGACGGACGGGGCCAGATCTCTTCCACGAGCCTCTGGAGGCCCTCTTCGCTCTTCTTCTCAGCCATCTTGCCCCGGGATGACTCCCGTGGCGCTTTCAAGAGCCGCAAAGAAGCCCTGTTCCATCTCACCTGCAGGTGCTTTCCACTTTCCGTACAGCTTTCCGCTTGAGATAGGGCCTTTAGCTCGAACGCTCGATCGGCTGAATCATGAACGTCTCGTCCACCGACAAAAACAGAAGCTGAGCCAGAAAACCCAGGTAAAGCCCGATAATAAGGAGAGGGTTACAAAAGAGCCGAACCCTCCGGTTTTGAGGAAAAAGAAGGGTTCGACGTGAAAGATCGAGACTTTTCTGCAGATTATGGAACAGTAGGTGAACCCGGAAGAACCATTCCCAAAGCATGGTAACCCATATCGACATGAATCAGCTCTCCGGTAACACCTCTAAAATAGGGCGACAGAAGAGAAACAGCAACATCCGCCACCTCAGAAACGGTTAACGGATCCTTTATGGCCGACTGTTCGGAAACAGTCTTTACCATATCACCAAACCCCTTGATCGCACGACCTGAAGCTGTTTTGACCGGTCCGGCTGACAGTGAGTTGACACGGATTTTTCTTCCGCCAAGATCGTAGGCCAGATACCGAACCGCCGATTCAAGAGCTGCCTTTGCCACTCCCATGACGTTGTAGTGGGGAACGACCCGTTCCGATCCCAGATAAGTCATTGCAACGATAGCCCCACCGTCATTCATCCGGGGAAGAAGTGCCTTCGAAAGGGCCACCAGGGAAAAGGCACTGATCTCCTGGGCCAGAAGGTATCCCTTCCGGCTGGTATCGACAAAATGGCCATCCAGCTCTTCCCGAAGGGCAAAAGCAATACTGTGAACCACCCCATCCAGAAAAATACCCGCATGTTCAAGGGTCGAGCAGAGAGACTTCAACTGCTCTTCATCACAAACATCGAGCGGTTCCACCAGAATACTGTCTCCACCCGGAATATCGGCAAGGATCTTCCGGATATTTCCAAGCTGCGTCTCTCCTTGATAGGTCAGGGTGATTTGCCCTCCCTCACGAAGAACAGCCTCTGCCACAGCCCATGCAATGGACCAGCGATTTGCAATTCCGGTAACCAGAATGTGTTTTCCCTTGAGCATCTGATTCCCTAAACCAGTTTGAGTCATTCTTTACCTCCAGAGCTATTTATTGGGGGACAGGCCCCGTTCCCCGGGCTGTCCCGGCAGGGGGAAGCGCCATCTTCTTTGAACTCCCCGAAAGAGGAGTCGTTTTGATGGAAGGAAGAGGTGCGCCAGCTTTTCCCGAAATGGCCGCAGGGCTTGGCGCATGGACTTCAGCCTTCGTAACCGGAGGAGTCCCCTTTCCCCCGGCACGAATATTCGTTGAATAAATGGGAGCGAGAGAAAAACGTTCAAAGCTGACAACTCCGGACGATGGGTTCGAAACGATCAGAAAAACCCCTGTCCCATCATGATTGAGGCGAGACCACATTGGGCGCCCGTCAATCGCTACCCTTTGAACAGACTTCAGTGTTCTCAGGTCTGTCAGAACCATCTCCTCGGCATCCGGGTAAAAGATCAACAGAAAGGATGACTGAACAGGGCCAACCATTGTTCTTGGAAAATCATCACTATATCGGTGGTGAAAGACTCCGCCAGCCTTCCTTCGGACGAGAAGCTCATTTTCACAAAGAGCAGCAACTCCTCCTTCGGACAATGGCAGAACCGTGGTCAGCCGTTCACAAAGATCCAGGGTCTCATCATGGGTCACCTGAAGAGTTTTTCCGTCGAGAACCAATATCCGGGAGTGGCGCAACAAAGGAATATAAATCTCTTTTCCCAAAAAGGTGATTTCATGGATCCGATCCCCGAAAGCTGTCCATCGCTCAACATCATAGGATTCTGAATTCAGCCGGTAGAGAATATGGACCGCTCCAGCCAGAAGAAATGTTCCGGCATCCCCACGGTACTCTACAACCGTTGGATTGAGTCCTGTCGGAAGCTCTTTCATTCTTGAGGGATCATCCAGCGGTATGACGTGAAACTCCCTGGAGTCACCCTCTGTCACAAGAATATTTCTTTTTTTCCAGTCAAATGTTGCATCCAGCGGCTTCAAAACATTGGAAATAGTCTTTATAACCTTTCCGGTGCGGCTATCAAGAACAAGCACCTGACCACTTTTCATAAGGGTCAAGAAAATGAGATGGGCTTTTTTGCTATATCCCATTCGCATTGTTTGAATCGGATAAGAAAGTCGATATAGCGGTACGGGATTAATCTTGACCGAAGAAATATTGCCAGCAGGCAAATTTGCCGGAGGTACTGACCCTCCGAATGAATCATCAGGAGAAAACATCCTGAAAGGGAGCATCAGAAGCAAAGAAAAGAGACAGCGATTGAACTTCATTTAATCTTTCTAAAATCAGGATAATAAACCATAAAACCAATAAACGGCAAGCAAAAGCTGCTCTTTTCCCGAACGGATCAAAAAACGCTAGAAACCTCGATCAAAAATGAATCAGATCAGCCCTAGACGAGGCCGAGCGAAAGGCCTCTGCCATCCTTGGGCAAGGGATGCCACTTCAGTCGGACAGGAAGATTTTCCGTCAGGACGGGTTCGATCAGTTCCTCCAAAAATTCAAGAACGTATTCATCCACAACCAGAAAATCATGACCTTCATTCTTTCCTTTCAGGGAAGCATGAATCCAGAGATACCCATCTTCCCAAAAAGGAACCATTTCCAGTGTTTCCTTGCCGGAAAGATTCATCCGGTAAACAAACTCCATCACCCTTTGCTGAAAATGAAGGGAGACCCCCATCGGAAAGAGAAGAGACCATGGAAGAATTGAGACAGATGGCAACTCATCCGCGTTTTCGTTTTCAGGATCCATAATTTCCGCTATGTCAGAAAGCATCGCATCAAACTCTCCTGCCTCATCCCCCTCGAGAAACTCCTGGATTCCACCCTCCATCGGAGAGTTCTGCGATATGACCGCTCCCATGAGAAAAACGGGATATCCCGATTCGCCTTCATGCAAGTCTTGTGAGCTTCCCATATATCGAACCACAGGATGCTCATCCCCAAGAAGGGTTTCAACAGGAGCGGACAAAAAAGACACATCATCGGAATCAAGCATCAAATCATCAGAAAGCGGCAAGGGAGCTTCAGGAACTTCAAGGAAAAACTCGCGGCGTTCCTCAAAGGAAAAAAGATAGAGTTCAGGCAACAGGGCAAGTGTCGGATGGAGATAGAGCATCGACTTTGACTGAAGGTGAAAAATTCTTGAAAGCTTTTCCCGAATTCCCTCAAGAATGTCTGCCGACAAGGAAATCTCCGGTGTTTTAAGACCATCGATCATGATTCCAAAGCCATACATGAAGCGGCTGTTTTCAGATGAAGATCCGATCTGAACCAGATCATCCTCGAGCTCAACCCCTTCCGAATAGGTCTCCAAAAATCGCCTTATTGCCAAGGACCAATCCGGAGTCATTGATGGCAAAGAGGAAATTGCCCCCAGCGCGTCCATTTCATAGAGATTTGCGAGGACTTCTGAAACGACATCATCATCCGCAACACTTTCGAGCACAACCTCCGGTGGACCCTTGTCAATAATCTGCGAAAGGCTGTTTACAAGCTCGCTGGAATCACCATCCAAAGTGCCATGGGAATGGTCATGGGAATCGGACATCGTTCTCTTTTCTCCTCATTTCCATTGAAGTAATGTTTCACTCACAAATTTGTCGTCCAATCAATATAGACACCTATATTAAAAGGAATAGAACAGGACAGCAAGCACGCAGGCAAGCGTTCATTTTCTATGGCTCAAAAGGATTGGACGGGGGAATCCTTTTTAAAGCAATTTTTGTCCTGATAGTCTTCCCCCCTGAAAGAAGACAGAGAAACACTTCGAAGAAAACCCCTCCTTCAAGACGCAAACATTCCCGGACATTCCGGCGTGAGCCTGAAAAGAGACTGGAGTATCGCCAATTAATACCCCATCAATCTGTATTTTTGCTCCGGCAGGTTCTGATGAGACCAATAAAAGTGTATGCAACTGATCGGGGACCGGGGAAGAGGAAGCCTGAGAGAGAGGAGAATGGGCAACGGAAGGACC
Source organism: Leptospirillum sp. (assembly GCA_027323445.1). GTDB lineage: Bacteria > Nitrospirota > Leptospirillia > Leptospirillales > Leptospirillaceae > Leptospirillum. Next base: position 47,160 of record DAHWBS010000003.1, on the reverse strand, counting down.
CCCTGATGATCCGCCCATGGGGGGAATCGTTGGGGAGGAAGGCGGTGGTGGCAAACCAACGGCTGGGGTTGTCGGAACCGTGGGAGACACTGTTTGATTGGTCTGGTTCAGGTAACGACTCTTCATCTCCTTTAAAACAGACTGGGCAGACGAATCCCCGCTTCCATCTGCATGCACCGTAACCGGAGATAAAACGCATATTCCTAAAAGGAAAAGTACAATGGAAAGATTTTTTATGGACATGAACCCTCCGAGCAAAGGGAAACAGATAATCAAACTTTCACAAAATCCCTATGAAGATGCGGGAGGATTTTCTGCACGCATCTTCCACTCAAAAAGAGGCAAGGATGCGGTGTCCTTCTCAGGCATATGAGAAAGCCCCTCTGAAATGGCCTTGAATGGCTTCTGTCGGTTCCAGTGCTCGAGTATTCGGGTTGCCCGTTCGATCACAATCTCCGGAACACCCGCCAGTTTGGCAACGTCAATGCCGTAGGATCTTGATGAATGCCCGGAACTGATCCTGTGTGGAAAAGAAATTTTTCCACCCTCAATCCGAACGGCAACAGACTGGTTCAAAAAACGTTGGCCTTTTTCCGCCAGAGCATGAAGCTCATGATAGTGTGTCGCAAAGAGAGTCAAAGAGCGTATCCGGTCATGAACATACTCGGATACCGCCCAGGCAATGGCCATACCATCAAAAGTGGCGGTTCCCCTTCCAACCTCATCCAGAATGACAAGACTTTTGGCGGTCGCATCCCGTAAAACCCTTGCAACCTCCTTCATCTCCACCATGAAAGTCGACTCACCTTCAAGAATATGATCATTCGCACCAACTCTTGTCAGTATGCGATCAACAATCGGCAGAACCGCCTCGTCTGCCGGAACAGGAGCTCCCATCTGGGCCATGATCTGAATCAGGGCCAATTGTCTCATATATGTCGACTTTCCCGCCATGTTTGGCCCCGTCAAAAGCACAAATGTTCCTGCCTCAAGTCGGGTATCATTGGGCATGAAGGCCCCTGTCCTGAGTCTGGCCTCGACGATCGGATGTCGACCGTTTGTAATCGATATCGCCCCGTCCGTTGAGAACGACGGCAATACGTATTGTCTCTTTTTCCCGACTCTGGCAAATGAAAGCAATCCGTCAACCGTTCCCAGGAATTCCGCCATTCGCTGAATATGAGCAGAGCAGGACAAGACCCTCTTGATCAGATCATCCAAAATGGCAAACTCCCTTTCCTGAGCCTTTAGGCGGGATTCCGTTATCCGCTGCTCAAAGTCCAGAAGCTCAGGTAGAGTATATCGCTCGACACCCGTCAAAGTTTGTTTTCTGAAATAATGAGGGGGAACTTTCGAGACCTGCCCCTTGGTAACCTCAATGTAGTATCCGGCGACCTGATTGTAGCGGATACGTAATGTCTCAATCCCCGTTGATCTTCTCTCCCGCTCCTCAATTTTCAAAAGATCCTGATCACCTTCCCGCTCAAAATGCCGATATCCGTCAAGCTCCGGGTCAAACCCGTCGCGAATAACCGGAGACTCCCCGCAAGAAACAGGAGGATCATCGACCAAGGCTTCGGACAGACCTGAAACCATCCGGGAAAGAGTCTCAATGGAAGCATCCCTTTTATCGTCAGGAAGAAGCTCTTTCCAGTCGTGCATCTTGGCAAGTTCGATGGCACACGCGATTCCATCCCTGATCCCCCCGAGATCTCTTGGCAATCGGCCTTTCATCCCGATTCTCCCGAGAATTCGTTCGATGTCGCCAGTTGCCCCAAGGATATCACCCACTCTATCAGCCCATCGTGGGTTCTCATCCAGTCGGCGTACAATCCACTGTCGCATGAGGATGCTCTCCCTGTCCGAAAGCGGGGCCAAGACCCATCTCCTGAGCATCCGGCTCCCCAGCGCTGATCTTGCCTGATCCAGAACCTCCAGGAGACTTCCATTTTTTTTTCGGTCTTCCTGATCTGGAACGAGATCGAGATGTCGTATCGATGCACGATCAATGACGAGTGTTCCTACCGTTTTTTCGACAGTGACCCCGGTCAGATGGTGGATAATCCCGGCCTTCAGGGATGCCACATAGGAAATCAATGTTGAAAGGGCTCGTTCAGATGCGGGAGAGAGCAGGGGAAACTCAAAATCGCGCGGGAGAACATCTATTAATTCATTGAGTGGTGTCTCAGACGGGAGAGTTCTCTGATGATCTATTCCAGAGAAGGCAGAGGACAAATCAGGATCCGCAATCAGGACTTCAACGGGGGATTTAGATGCCATCCAGTCAAGGATGGCATCTAGATCTCCTTTATTTTCTGGCTCAAAAACAGCAAGGTGTCCACTTGAAAGATCCAGGCTTGATATGGCGACCGAGTCATCCATCCGAACAATACAGACACCATTTTTTGTCTGTCCTCCTTCAAGGGAAGGATCCTCGATCAGGGTTGATCTTGTAACAATCCTGACGATTTCCCTTGAAAACATGCCGTCGGACTCTAAATCCGGCTGAGTCTGCTCCGAGATTGCGATACGATACCCGAGGGAGACGAGACGGGGCAGATAAAGTTCCAGAGAACGTGCCGGAATACCACACATAGGCAGGGGGTTGGATTTGTTCCTGTCTCTCGATGTCAGAGTCAGCCCCAATACTCTGGAGACCTCAACCGCCTGCTCCCCAAACAGTTCATAAAAATCTCCCAGACGGAAAAAAAGAAGAGCCTCCCCCGCTTTCTCCCGCAAACCCTGATACTGTCGAAACAATGGAGTATCCGGATAGATCCATCTCTTCTCAGATGAAAGATCAGTGCTCATGATGGCCTTCGTCATGATGGTCAGCGCCCTGGGGTGTTTGCCTTGAAAAGCTTTTTTTCAGGGAACTCCCGATTTTACTCAACAGGATAAAAAAAAGAGTCGCAAGTATACCGGACAAAAAACAGAAAACAACCAAAATGCCAACCGACACCGGGTTTGCTTGTCCCCAAAACGGTATCAGGACAAAAACCGTGTCATGATCATTTTCCAAAACGAAAAGGGTTCCTAGAAAAGCCATGAGTAATAAAAAAAATCCCTTGATAACCCTCATTTCTCCCTCAGAACAGGCATCGGCAGGGAAAGCCACTTCATCACTTGCTGCAAATCCTTCCAAACCACTGCCTTTGCCTGGGGATTCCTGAGCAAATAAGCAGGATGATACGTCGGCATAACCCGGATCCCCGGGAAAGAAGGGAGAATCGTTTCCACTCCTCTCACCGAAGATATGGGAGACTCATTGGATAGCATCTGGAAAATCGCAGTCTGACCGAGAAGAACAATGGCTTCAGGAGAAATAATCCTGATTTGCTCAAGAAGAAAATGCTTACAGGCATCACGCTCAACGACTTCGGGAGTCCTGTTTGACGGGGGGCGACACTTTACGGCGTTTGCAATAAAGACCTCCTCCCTTGATAGACCCATTGCAACAATCATTCGGTCAAGAAGCTCTCCAGCCCTCCCAACAAAAGGTCTTCCGGTCCGATCTTCTTCTGCACCTGGTCCCTCTCCTATGAACAAAAGCCTGGTGTCGACATTGCCTTCCCCAAACACAGGATTGGCCCTGGACTCTCCAAGAGAACAGTCCCTGCATTCATTGACCTTGACTGCCAAAGCCCCAAGTGCAACAGATTTGCTCCCTACGCTTTCAGACATAAGGTTTTCTGGCCCATCAACTGCGCTCCCTGACTTTTTTGTTGTGTCTTTCAAGGAAGAACCTGATGTTTCTCCTGAAGATCCGGAGGCATGAAGAGATTGAGACACAGGAAGATCTGGATAAAGCCCCGAAAGATATTCCAGATAAACAAAAAGGCCCTCCATTCCTGAGCGATCAGGGTTTTTCATACGGTTCCGCCTGAGAAGACAGAAGCTTTGGTACCGATGTGGACAACAGGATATCACCCCATGGATCCTGACGCACAGGACAGGTCACTCCCGTGGCGACAGACGAAAGAACAAGGCCTACCGAATCGGCAAGTTCTCTGGCCAGGATCCCAACGGACCTTGATTGTCCAAGAGCCTCGCCGCCCCAACCATGAAGAAATGCAGATAAAACCATGGCATCATAAGGGGCTGCTCCTTGTGCCAGAAACCCTGAAATGACTCCGGTCAGAACATCTCCTGAACCAGCAGTCGCCATATTCGGACTCCCTGTCATATTGACGGTCAGTTCTCCGTCAGGGGAAGCAATGATCGTTCTGTAGCCTTTCAGAAGAATGACTGCTGATAACTTCTGGGACCATTCCAGCAATAACTCGGTGGAGTTCTCAAGAACGGTCGAAACGGGAAGATTCAGATAGCGGGCAAACTCTCCCGGATGAGGGGTCAGAAGAAGCGGTGCCCCGTTTGAGCGGACAAGACTCATGGGAGAACTGCTGTATAAATCAAAGACTCCGGCATCTGCAACGACAGGCCCCGAAAACTCATCCAGAATATATCTGGAAAGTCTAAGCTCTTCAGGCCCACGAGACAAGCCGGGCCCCATTGCAACAACGTCGATATTCTCTAAAATTGGAGCCATCTCCTGAAAAGGAGACTTCGGCAGATATTGAATCATCTGCTCCGGAAAAGAAGATGTTTTCGGTGCTTCCTCCGGAAAGAGGATCGTAAGGAGTCCCGCACCAGCTCTCTGTGCGCCGAGCCCTGTGAGCATCGGCGCCCCCCACTTCCCTGCGCTTCCTCCCCAAACAAGCACATGACCCGCCTGTCCCTTATGGAGGGAGTGTGGTCTTTTGGGAATAAGGCCCACTATATCCTCGGAGAGAAGGACTTGCCGGGAAGGAGCCGGAGAGAGCAGGGATGGAAAAAGACCAATGTCTGAAACCACCACATCTCCTGTATAACGGCACCCGGGATCAACTAAGAGCCGCCACTTGGGAAAAGCAAAAGTGACCGTTCGGGAAGCCCGGTCAGCCTTGATGGCCCTTCCTGTCTCGCCATCAAGACCGGTGGGGATATCCACGGACATAACAGGCACCCCAAGAGAGTTCATGAGATCAATAGCGCCAAGGACCTCCCGACTGGGCTCTCCCTTGAATCCTGTTCCAAGAATCCCGTCAATAATTACGCTTGCATGCCGTAACTTATGGATGGATGTCTGGAGAGAAAACGGGAGAACTGCATCCGGTCGTCCGCCATGAGCAACAGCCAATCTTTTAATCGCCAGGCGCAATGCCTCTGAATGATCTTCTTCAGGGTACAAGAGAAGGGCTGTCGTTTTTATGCTTTTGAGGGCCAAGTGTCTTAAAGCCACGACAGCATCAGCACCGTTATTTCCCTTTCCAACAACGGCAACCACACTTGACGGACGGGGGGAAAGAGCCAGAACACCTCTTGCGACTGATAATCCGGCTTTTTCCATCAGAAGATCTTCGCTTAAGAAGCCTTCCTGAATCGTCCTCTTTTCAATTCGGGACATCTCGGACGGGATAACAACCTTCATGGAGCATCTCCCAGAAAAAGGACAAATGCCAAAGCAAAAGACCGTTCATGCGATATGGAGACCATGATTCTGACACCTCCCATCCCCAACACTCTTCTTGCAGCTTCTCCATAAAGACAAACCATTGGTGCACCCGTTGGCTCGCGGATTGTTTCAATCTCCCGCCAGCTCATCCCTGCAGACAACCCCGTTCCGATCGCCTTAAGAACAGCTTCCTTGACAGCAAAGCGGCCTGAGAGGTAAGCGGGGGAAAGAGATGACTCAGCCACCTCTCTTTTGGTGTAAACCCTCTCAAGAAACCGGTCCCCATATTTCTTCGTCAATCCACTGATTCTGTCAATGGACACAAGATCCGTGCCGATGGAAATAATGTTTTTCAATAGTCGCTTCCTGTCGAAACAGGCTCCTGGAAACTCCCCGGCCTATCTTGCAAGAACTTCCTGTATCTCGGAAATGGCCGCTGAAAGCCCTATGAAAACCGAACGGGAAATAATACTGTGTCCGATATTGACTTCAGCCAAATCGGGGATCGAAAGAAGAGGTAACAGATTCTCGGAATCAAGGCCATGGCCCATCGCAAGCCTTACATTGCTCGATCCGATATAGAGTGAACATTCGATGAGACGCTCCATCTCGAACTTATCAGGGCTTCTGAAGAAAGAATTTGCATAGGGGCCTGTATGGAGTTCGATTTGCTCAACGCCAAGATCACATCCTTTTTTAACCATTTCTATATCGGGGTCCAGGAATAAAGACAAGGGAATTTTTTTCCCGGAAGACAACTTGTGGAATTCCCGAATTTTTCCGATTAGCTCATGATTCAGGCAAAGCCCTCCCTCAGTCGTCCGCTCGAGTCTCCGTTCCGGAACAAGAGTCACCAATTGAGGCTCCATTGAAAGAGCTATTTCCTGCATTTCTGACGTCAACGCCATCTCAAGATTAACGGGCAGCTTTCCCCAAGAGAGGAGGTCCATCAAGTCCTGATCAAGAATATGTCGTCGATCTTCCCTCAAGTGGCAAACAACCTGTCCGGCCCCCGAACGATAGACCACCTCCGCGGCAGAAAGAGGGTCCGGGTTTTTCCCCCCACGTGCATTTCTCAATGTTGCAACATGATCGATGTTAACTCCCAAAACAATCACATCAATGGCCTTTTTTATTTTTCAAAATAGGACCCATTACTGAAATACCATGATTCTTGCCCCAGTCAAGGTCTCTCGCCAAAGCCTGGATATCTCCAGGTGTCACCTCATCAATCCATTTTTCAATTTTTTCAACAGGAATCTCCTCACCCCAAGTCAAAAGATTCCGCCCCATCTTGCTCATCCGACCAGAAACACTTTCAAGTCCAAAAAGCAGTGAAGACTTCAACTGATTTTTGGACCTGGCCAACTCGTCCTCCGTCAGTGGAACAGATTCAACTCTCGCAATCTCGGAAAGAAGAACCGACTGAAGCTCTTTTCGTTTTGACGGACGCGTTGAAGCAACAACTCTTACGATTCCCCCATCAGAAAAAGACATTGGAGATGCATAGACAGAATAGGCCAGACCTCTCTTTTCGCGAACCTCCTGAAAAAGGCGGGAGCTCATTCCACCCCCCAGATGCGTTGTCAAAAGCCTGAGCGCTGACTGACGATGATCCCGTTGAGGGATTCCCTTGATACCGATACTCATATGAACCTGCTCAAAATCTTCGTTAGACTCCCATATGCCAAAATTTTCGATCGGGGCATCCTGAGCAACACGATCCAGCTTTTTCTTTGGCGTCTTCCCAAAAGCCTTTTCCAAGGCTTTAAGAATCAGTTTCCAGTCAACATTTCCAGCGATAGTAATAAACATTGAACCAGAGTGATAATTATTATGAAAATATTCCATGACTGATTTTTGGGAAAAGCGTTGGATGGACTCTTCTGTCCCCAATATCGGACGACCAAAAGAGTGATCCGCAAAGTAGGAGGAAAAAAGCTGCTCGGAGACAAGATCTTCTGGATCATCTTTAGCTTCCATCAACTCCTCGAGAACAACCCCTTTCTCCCGTTCAAGCTCCTCTGCATCAAAAATAGACTCGCATAGAATATCTCCAAGCAAAGAAACAGCCCTGGGTGCATTCTCAGAAAGAACCATGGCATAAAAAGACGTAATTTCCTGACTGGTAAACGCATTCATTTCACCACCAAGAAAGTCCATCTCATTGGCTATCTCCTGAGCATTGCGGGTTTTAGTCCCTTTAAAGCACATATGCTCGAGAAAGTGAGTTACACCTCCTTCCGTGAGTTCTTCAAAGCGACTTCCCGACCTTACCCATACCCCAATCGACGCTGCCCGGCTCTGGGGCATCGGATCCCAGTAAACAGGCAATCCATTCTTCAAGACAGCAGTTACATATCCCACAAGGAATTCCTTTCAAAAAGATAGGTGTCATCTTGGGTTAAAACGTAAGTAAATATTTATGGAGCTTCCGCTAACAAGCACCCATCCAGACCCCGACAGAATATCATCAACGACCCACTAAAAAGGAAATGCTGCAGTGGCGTCTTCCGGGTATGGCAAGCGTTTCTTGACGGGGAAGCCACATCAGATCCTCAAGAGCAACCTCTAGACGGTGCCTTTTGTTTTAGAAACAATTCGTTTAAAGATCGTATGAGTCGTGTTCTTCTTGAACAGGACTTTTCGGCCGGCAGCCTTCCCCGGAGAAATATTGGTCAGAATGGGACCTTATTCAGGATCCTTGAAAATTCCCTAAAAAATGTTTATTGCCCGATAACACAAAAAAAGATTTATACCTGAAAATCATTAAACACAGTAAAAAAGAATGAAAAGTGAAAAAAAAGCCCAGAGGAAACCTCTGGGCTTTAAGAAAACCGGACATTATAATGGCATTGCCCAAAACAGTGATTAAAAAAAAATCCTTTTAACCACCGAGTGGGAGATAAAAGGGATCAGTCCCTACGTAGCTCAACATCCATGCCCAAAAAATTCCTAACATGAGCGCTACGACGATAAGCCCGTTCGCACCTTTATTGACGTCCATGCGATTACCCCCTTCCATTTTGGTTTAAGCGGACAGTTACTGCCCGCCCCCGCTCCGAACTTCCCTCCCGTCTCCGACTTCGGAAACAGCTTCTTTTCGGGAGAGCCGGATTTTTCCTTGGCGATCAACCTCCAAGGCTTTTACCAGAATCATGTCGCCTTCCGAAACAACATCGAGAACTTTCTCCACTCTATGATCTGCCAACTGGGAAATGTGACATAGCCCTGTTGTGCCGGGAAAAAGCTCTACAAATGCACCATAATCGGCAATCGTCTTGACCTTGCCGAGGTAGATCCGGCCAACTTCAACCTCTTCAACAATCTGATTGATCATCTCGACGGCTCTCTGTGCAGCAGACTCATCCACCGACGCGATTTGGATAAGGCCAGAGTCATCGATCTCAATTTTGGCACCAGTCTTTTCTGTAATTCCGCGAATGACTTTTCCGCCTGGTCCGATAACCTCTCTTATCTTGTCCTGTTTTATCTTTAAGGTCAAGATCCTCGGGGCAAAAGGAGACATCACACTACGGGTTGCCGACAAAGTCTCATTCATTTTTGCAAGAATGTGCAACCGACCCTGTCGAGCCTGCTCAAGCGCATCCTTCATCAACGCCAGAGTGATTCCTGATATTTTGATATCCATCTGAACGGCAGTAATGCCCTGAAGAGTTCCCGTTACCTTGAAGTCCATATCACCAAGGTGATCTTCAACACCCAAAATGTCCGAGAGGATTGCAACGCGATCGCCTTCCTTGATCAATCCCATAGCAACTCCGGCAACAGGTGCCTTGATAGGAACCCCTGCATCCATCATCGCAAGCGTACCACCACACACAGTGGCCATCGATGATGAACCGTTTGACTCAAGAATGTCCGAAACCAGACGAATCGAATAAGGAAAAGCTTCTTTGGAAGGAACAACCGGACGAAGAGCTCTTTCTGCCAAATTACCGTGGCCAATTTCCCGGCGACCAGGACCTCTCATTGGCTTTGCTTCGCCAACAGAAAATGGAGGGAAATTGTAATGAAGCATAAATCGTTTGGTATATTCCCCTTCAAGTGCGTCTATGCGCTGCTCGTCATCGGAGGTCCCGAGGGTAGCAACTGACAGACTCTGTGTTTCACCACGGGTAAAAAGAGCTGACCCATGTGTTCTGGGAAGCAGACCGACTTCTATCGTAATGGGACGAATATCCCTCAAACCACGACCATCAGCACGGATTTGCCTTGTAAGGACAATTTCTCGCAACGTCAAGCGCTCGACCTCATGGATCGCATTGGAAAGATCTTTTTCCTGAGCTGGTGTCGGAGCGATATCTCCGGGCAAAAAGGATTCCCGGATCTGGGCGAAGATCTTGTCTACAGAATCCTGACGATCCTGCTTTCCAGAGATAACCATCGCTTGATCGAGCTCTGCTCCAAAGCGCTCACGAATCGCTGCAACCGTATCCATCGGAATCGGATTGAGCGGAGTTGGTCTTTTTTCACGCCCGGCCAGGGACCTCAACTTTTCCTGAGCTTCAATGATCGGAAGTATTGACTCATGTGCCAGGGCAATACCCTTAAGAAAAACATCTTCGGAGACCTCAGATGCCTGTCCCTCTACCATCATAATGGCATCACGCGTTCCGGCAACGACAAGGTCTATCTGGGATTTTGACTGTTCTTCGAGAGTCGGGTTAACGATATAGTTACCATCGATCAGAGCCAAACGAACTGCGCCGATGGGAGAGTGAAACGGAACATCAGAAAGATAAAGAGCAGTGGATGCTGCGATAACGGCCATTACGTCGGCAACACCACCCTTGTCAATTGAAATGACCGAAGCCACCAGCTGAGTCTCATAAAAATACCCTTCAGGAAGCAGTGGCCGAATCGGGCGATCGATCAAGCGGCTATTAAGAACTTCCCTCTCGGAGGGTTTTCCTTCTCGCTTAAAAAATCCGCCGGGAATCTTTCCTGCGGCATAAGCACGTTCCTGATAGTCAACGGTCAAGGGGATAAAGTCTATACCGGGCTTCATGTTTTTTGCAGACACCGCCGTTGCCAATACAACCGTTCCATCTGCCCATACTGTTGCGGAGCCACCCGCCAGCTTAGCCATACGTCCCGTTTCAAGGCGTATATTTTTTCCACCTACCGAAACATTAACAATTATTGGATTCATATACAAAAGTCCTTTTACCTGCTTAGCACAGGAGAATCAAAAATACGACTTAGACGAAAGGCGGTATTCAGATGGTCATGCAATGCTCGATAACGAGCACTCCATGCCCCTCTGAATCCGCCCACCTCTCAGAATTAGCGGCGCAATCCCAGTTTCTGGATAACTTCCTGATATTTGGCAACATTCACTGTCTGTAGATACTTCAAATGACGGCGTCTTTTGCTCACCATTAAAAGCAATCCCCTACGAGAATGAGTATCTTTTGGAAACTTTTTAAAGTGTTCCCCAAGTTGGTTGATCCTTGCGGTCAAAATGGCGACTTGGACTTCAGCCGAACCAGTATCAACCGGATTAATCTGGAATTTTGAAATAACTTCTGTCTTCTGCTCTTTTGTTAAGCCCATTGAAAAACCTTTCTGATATTCTCCAAACCCTTAGACACCTACCCTTTTGACCACTTTGGCCACAGGAAGTCCTTTTGGCATAATGGAAAAAGATTCACTTGACACCAAGCTCTGGCCCAACGCCAGGCATTTTCCACGTCGGTCGCTTATTCTAATGGTTTCAGAAAAATTAAACAATCCTTCGAGCATATAAACCTGAAAACCAAGGATGTTCCCGCCTTTTTGAATTCCGGAAAGGTACTGATCAAGGATTCTTACGGTAGGAATCTCCGGAAACAGGGACTCGGGTGGCAAAAGAAACGATGACAAATCCCCCGATCGAATGGCAGAAATGATTTCTGAAAGAACACGGCCATCTTTCTCCAAGGAAAAATGACCATACTGCGTCCTGATGAGACGACTGACATGAGCAGGGATCTCCATTGCATGCCCAATGTCTTCAGCAAGAACTCGAACATAAGTTCCCTTAGAGCACCTTACGTTAAATGTTGCCTTTGGCGAAAAAAACTCCTCAAGAACCAATGAATGCAGAGTGATCGGCCTGGCCTCGCGTTCAACCTCTATTCCTTTTCTCGCAAGTTTATATAAGGGAACCCCATCACGCTTTATAGCTGAATACATGGGAGGCTTTTGGTGGATAGTCCCGACAAAGGACTTCAATGTTTCATTCAACAAGTCTTGAGTAAGCCGCTGCGGAAGCGGAATGGATGATATGATATTCCCTTCAGCATCACCGGTATCTGTCGACACCCCAAATATCACATCAAATCGATAGGACTTGTCCCAACCTTGGAGTTGATCAGCAAGCTTGGTTGATGAACCCAACAAAATAGGGAGAAGCCCGGTTGCCATTGGGTCAAGGGTTCCCCCATGCCCAACCCTTGAGATTCCTGATTCTTTCCTGATCACGGCAACAACATCATGGGAGGTCATCCCGGATGGCTTGTCTACTAATAAAACGCCGGAACAGAGTGAAGGGGCTGGCGGGGAGAACTGTTGTTTATTTGAATCTATTGGTTTCATGATATTCAATCTGTTTTATTAAAGATCAAAAGGTTTAGGCGATTCAAGAAGTTCTCCTGACTCATCTTGTGGGAAAAATTGGATTTTGGGAACAAACTTCATCTGAATCTGCCTGCTAAGCTCACGACGAACCCAACCTTGAGATCTATCAATTGCCTCTGCCACAAGGTTGGAATCAACACCAGGAAAAACAGTATAAAAAATCCGAGCAGACTTAAGATCGTCAGACAAACTGACGTTTGTGATCGTTACAAAGGACAGGTTGCTTTCCGAGGCATATCTTGAAAAAAGTATAGCAACAATCTCCTTGATCTCTTTGGAGACCCTGTCTGCCCTGCGGAATCCCTGTTTCATACCCCCCGGTTTCATAACGGCTCCCTTCCCTGCCCGCATAATAACGCGATCCTAGTTTTTTACCTTTAGAAGGAAATCATATATACTTGTAAATCATAAACAGATTCCGCCAAAACACCAGACAATTACACTAGAGTAATAATACTTGAGTAAGTTTTCTCAACATCTTTTTTATAATCAATCAGGCAATCGCTTCGTCAAACAAACTCTATAGCAATCCGATCTCATTTTCTCAAAAACATCATCGTTTGATTTTTTATCGCCATGATATTGATCAGGAAAGACTCAGTGGATTGATCCCTTTTTCCTTGAATTGCGGGGGCATGCCGGATTCCCTCCATTTTCGCTCTATGAATTCTGGAGCGCTTGGAAAGAGAATCTTTCCAGAAAGGCCAGCTCTTTTTCAGTATTGGAAGCAGTCTTATCTGGTCTTACAGGGAGAAGGCAGTCGATACTATTTCCGGAAATTTTTCGATGCTCCAGAAAGTGATGGTAGCAACAGTTGCACGCTTCACTTTTCTGAAACAGAAGAGGCTCCTGCTTGCAGACTGAAAATAGGCAGCACCTGATTTTTCTCTATCAATACTAGGGATACATAAAAAGATCATTCAGGCCACTATCCCTCTCCTGAAGCTCGTTCAGGAAAGGGGATTCAGCCTTAAAACACTAAACCTGTTTATCAGGCGTTCAGAAAGACTTTTTTCAGGAATCCAGAGTAGCTGCGATTTGCTCCTGCATAAAACACTCAATAACATCGCCCATTTTGATATCCTGATAATTTTCTATCGAAATACCACATTCATATCCGGTAGCGACTTCCCTGACATCATCTTTAAAGCGTTTGAGTGCGGAGAAACGACCTTCAAAAATGACGACACTGTCTCTTAACAAGCGAACAGATGTCCCTGCCCTTTGCATAATGCCTTCCGTTACATAGCACCCGCAAACATTCCCAACCTTCGAAATATTGTAAACTTTTCGAACCTCTGCCCGACCAAGGATCTTTTCCTTCAATGTTGGCGCCAGCAAGCCCTCCATTGCCTTACGAATATCCTCAATTGCATCGTAAATAACCGAGTAGAACTTGATGTCTACTTTTTCCCGCTCGGCAATTTGAGCAGCATTTGAATCAGGTCGGACATTAAAGCCAAGAATAATGGCGCTCGATGCCTGAGCAAGAAGAACATCCGTTTCCTTGATACCGCCAACACCTTCATGAATAAAACGAACGCGAACCTTCTCATTCCCAAGTTTTGAAAGGGCGTGCTTAATAGGTTCAACAGAACCCTGAACATCTACTTTAAGAATGAGGTTAAGCTCTTTAATTTCCCCATCCTGGATTTGGGTGTAGAGATCTTCAAGAGAAACCCGCTTCTGTCTGACCATCTGTGCCAGCCGGAGTTTTTGAACTCGGCTTTGGGCAACCTGTCGGCCTGCCTTTTCATCATCTACGACAACGAAGGTATCTCCGGGATTCGGTACACCATCAAGTCCTACAATTTCTGCGGGATGTGATGGCAGAGCTGATGTAATCCGTTGGCCTTTGTCATTGATAAGAGTTCGGACTCTTCCAAACTGCCCACCAACAACAACAAAGTCCCCCACCTTGAGAGTACCCTTTTGTACAAGAACGGTTGCGACCGAACCTCTCCCTTTATCGAGTTTGGATTCAATGACAACTCCTTGGGCTCGCCTGTCAGGATTTGCCTTGAGATCCAAAACATCGGCCTGAAGCAAAATCATTTCAAGAAGGTTATCAAGTCCGCTTCTTTTCTTTGCCGAAACAGGACAGAAGATCGTCTGGCCACCCCATGCTTCCGGTATCAATTCATGAACGGAAAGCTCCTGCATCACTTTTTCCGGATTGGCCTCAGGCTTGTCGACCTTGTTCAACGCCACAACGATCGGAACGCCTGCAGCTTTGGCGTGATGGACAGCTTCTATCGTCTGGGGCATAACACCATCATCTGCAGCAACAACCAGCACCACTACATCCGTTATCTGCGTTCCTCTTGCCCTCATTGCAGTAAAAGCCTCATGGCCAGGGGTATCAAGAAAGGTTATTTCTCGACCTTTTTCAGAGATAGTATAAGCTCCGATATGCTGAGTGATCCCACCAGCCTCTCCTTCAGCAAGCTTCGTTTTCCGAATCGCATCAAGAAGAGATGTCTTTCCATGATCGGTATGCCCCATAATTGTAACGACAGGCGGACGGGGAATAAGGTGATCTGACTCATCCTCATCACTTTGGCCAAGAAGCTCATCTTCTGTTTCGGCAACCTGAACTTCGACAGTAACACCAAAACTCTCAGCTACTAAAACAGCCGCATCAAGATCCATTGGCTGATTAATAGTGGCCATCACACCCATTCCCATCAACTTCAGGATTACTTCCTGTGCCTTTAATCCCAGGCGATCAGCATATTCCTTTAATGTTATCCCCTCAGAAATCCGGATACTCTTCTTCCGAGCCTTGGTTCCTTCCGGAAGGACCTGTGTTCCACGATGACGATCTTTTTTCTTATACCCTCCAGACTGTGATCGGCGCTGAGGCTGGACCCTTGCCATTGGAGGCCTAGAAGATGACTCCCTTGGCGGCGATCCCGGCACAACAGCAGAACGAACCGGCTGCGATGGAATAACGGCTCTGGGAGGAGCTTGAGGAGGAATAAAATCAGTATCAACAGGTTCAACCTCAGGGGCTTCATCGCCCTCAAGGATTTCTTCTTGAGTTAGCAATAAAAGCCTGTCTGTCTTGCGAGACTTGTCTTTATTGAGCTTGGCCAGCTTGGCTTTCTTGTCAACAACGGGCTTAGCCTCTTTTTCACCTTTTTTCTTCTCTTCTTTTTGCGTAACAATCTGGGGAGAAGATGATGGTGGGGTAAAAGGCAACGGTTCTTTCGTCAGAGGGATTGTCTCGAGAATAAGAGGGTTTGGATGAACCTCAAGAGAGGGCTCCTGATTAATGGTATCCGGCTTGGAAACCTCATCAGGAGATGTTTTCTCAGATTCTGCTGGAATGGACTGGGCAGACAAATCCGGAGACAGTGAGACTTCTTCTGGCTGAAGAGTGTCTGAAGAAGGGGATTTTCGTTTGATCAAAATAGGCTTTTTCTTCTCATGTACAGGCTCTTCGCCTTTTTTGATCCGGGCTCGGACTTGCGCAGCAGTCTTATCATCGAGAGCAGCCATATGGGTCTGGGCCTGAATACCCCACTGATGCAACTTTGTAAGAAGAAGTTTGCTTTCAAGTTTCAGTTCACGAGCTAGTTCATAGACCTTGATCAAAAGTTAGGACTCCCTTATTCCTCTGTATCGTGAACACTCGTCTCAGTCTTTTGAAGTCCAAGAAAATCCTTGGCTGTTTCAATAAGCTTTGCT
This sequence comes from Leptospirillum sp., assembly GCA_027323445.1. Classification (GTDB taxonomy): domain Bacteria; phylum Nitrospirota; class Leptospirillia; order Leptospirillales; family Leptospirillaceae; genus Leptospirillum. The sequence goes on along the minus strand of DAHWBS010000003.1, from coordinate 31,328 downwards.
GCTGTTTTTGGTCCAAATTTAGGCAAAGAAGATACCGATGCCAGATCAGCATTCGCTATTTTTTCCACGGTGTCAAAACCGGCACCTCTGAGGATTTCAGCCACAATGCCACCCATGCCAGGCAGATCTTCTATCTCAAGAAGTCTTGTACTCACATCAGCACTTTCAGTATTGCTTCGGAGCAAGCGGCCTGGATCTATCGCCTGAGCAAGCTCGGAATCACCGGATACCTGACTATCGCTAAAAATATCAATCTTCCAGCCTGTCAGTTTTGCAGCAAGCCTGACATTATGGCCCCGTCTCCCAATAGAGAGGGACAACTGCTGGTCGGCTACGATAACCGTGGCAACTTTTTCACCACCTAATTCCCGGAATGCAACCTTCTGAATTTTGGCTGGAGACAGTGCCCTAGAGATAAAAGTCGCTGGATCAGGACTCCACTCTATGATATCAACCTTCTCGCCATGAAGCTCTCTCACAACGGCCTGAACACGGACACCCTTGACTCCAACACATGAGCCGACCGGATCGACATTCGGATCTTTAGAAAAAACCGCGAACTTGGCCCGCTCCCCAGGTTCTCTCACGACATTACGAATTTCTATCACGCCTTCAGAAATTTCCGGAACTTCTTTTTCAAAAAGCCTCGCTACAAAATCGGGGTGAGTACGGGAAAGGATAATTTGTGGTCCTCTGCTTGTTGTTCTCAAATCCAGCAAAAGACACTTGATCCGGTCCCCTCTCCGGAAACTTTCCCGGGGCATCTGTTCCCGAAAAGGAAGGATAGCCTCGGTTTTTCCAAGGTCAATGATATAGTTTTTTCTTTCGTGTCCGATTACAACGCCATTTATAATATCACCTTGACGTCCACCGAACTCACGAGTGACAACATTCCACTCCGCTTCTCGAACTTTCTGAAAAACAACCTGTTTTGCTGCCTGGGCTGCAATGCGACCAAAATCTTCAATCTCCAGGTAGCTTCCAATCTCATCACCAAGCTCTGCCTCAGGATCCGAAGCCTTTGCCTCTTCCAGAGAGATTTCTTCAGATGGTGACTCGACATGCTCAACAATGCGCTTGGTCTGCAAAACCTGAATTTCACCGGTTCGATGATTGACCTCTACCTGATAGTTGTCACCACCACCATACCGTTTCCGGGCTGCAGCAACCAAAGCGGCTTCGAGAGCGCTTATCAACGTCTCCTGAGTGATTCCTTTTTCTCTTTGAAGCTGATCGAGAACACTAAGTAATTCCTGATTAACCATGGCTTCAACGGTTAAAGATCAACCGTATTCCTCCTCCTGCTATTTTTCTTCCCTGGGTGGAGCGTCCTCCCAGAACTGGGCCTGAACTTCCTTGATTTCTGACAATGGGATCAGCTCTTTAACAAACTTCTTCCCTGCTGGAACGACCAAGCAAACACCAACAGAATCAGTTGACTCAATCTTGCCTCGAAAAACTTTTTGCCCATTCACCGGGTTAATCGTTTTTATTTTAACGGTACGACCAATATTGACAAAAAGTTCTTCCGGCACCTTCAGAATCCTATCCAGTCCTGGTGATCCGACCTCCAGCCGATATCGAAATGGAATGGGATCGGTCAGGTCCAGAAGATCAGCGATTCTCCTGGATGCAATTTCAAGCCGGTCGAGATTGATTCCCCCGGGTTCATCCAGTGTAACTCTGACAACTCCCCCTTGTCTTTTTGGTAAAGTCAAAGAGTGCAATTCAATACCAAGGGGAGATAGCAAAACACGGATTTCTTCTTCAAGATTATGCGCTGGATCAGGATTATTCATCCGGTCTTTGTAACATGGAATAACTTGAAAGTCAAAATAAACCCTCATCCAAAACGGAGCGCAACATGAGCTGCCGGAAAAGATTCTGCCCACGGGAAGAGGAGCATTCCTCATGTGCTTTAAAGGAGGCTGAGCCGGCTCTCCGGAGAAATGTGAAATACGCGTCAGGAAAGGAGTGGGCTCCCGAGAATTTCGCCCCGTAATATTTTGATCTCGAGGGAATCAACAATCGGCTGCCTTCGAGAAAATAGAGCACGCTTTCTCCCTCCCGAAAGAGAGAGAAAAAGCTGGTATGAGCACTCCGTTCGTACCAGGAGAACGATCAGAAAAAGCCTTTTCCGAAGGTCTTCATCCCCAAGACTTGACGATATTCCCCTTTAATGAGTTTCAATCGGAGTTCCAACCGGTGGACGGTTAAAGTATGGAACCAGATTATTATCTTTTGCCTGTGTTTTCTTATTAACCTGCTGAGGTTGCACAGAAGCTGAGGGGTTGAGCGTTGGGGACTTTTTCTCAGAGGATTCATCTGAGTGGGTGCAAGCGGATAAAGCAGTAGAAACAGCAATCACCAGAAGAGCTCGTCGAACGAAAGAATGGCGGGCTGGGGAATTTTTCATCATCGAGTTAGTTTCCCCAAATGAAAGAATAGATAAAACCCGTTAAGAAACGCTATGATACCAAACACACCGAGTGCCATACTGGCGTACCACAGTGAAGATTTCCGAAGCATGACAGCCATAGATGTCAATACGATAGCGATCTGAAAACAAACAACACTCAAAGCAAACGCACGATGATGCCGAAGGGCATCATCGGATTCTACATTTAAAGTGTCTCTCTGTTTTTCAAAATCCTGAGCATTTTGTTTGATCTGCTTTACCTGAAGGTTGTATTTGTTAATGAGCTTCTTGAATCTTTCCTCTTCTACATTCGCCTGAGCTTTTTTAAGGACGAGAGTTTCCATTCTCAACTGGTTTTCGGACATATGAAGCTTGATTTTTTTTGCCTGATAATAAGACCACTGGTCAGAGGATTTTGCCTGAAAAAAAATGGCCGAATTTTTCAAGAGGATCGCTTCTGATGTCCATTGCTCAGACTCAAGGTTTGAAAGAGCTGCAAAAACGGCCAACAAAGACGTTGTCAGAGCAACGCGTATATTCCAGGCATCACGTTTATGCTCACGTTCTTCAAGTCCTTCGGTTACAGACTCAATAAGATCGTGTGCCTCAACTGAACCATTATCCATAAAATTATTTTTTTCCCTTTGAGTCTACAATAGTCAGCAGTTTTTCAATCCTGTCTACAAACACAACAGGATCAAATTTCACAAGATATTCATTTGCACCTGCTTCAAGACCTTTCCTGACATTCTCAGTTCCTGACATAGAGGAGTGAACCAGTACAGTCAGAGAGTTCAGCTCAGGATTAGCCCTGACCTCTTTTGTCAGGGTATAACCATCCATTACTGGCATTTCGACATCCGTAATCAGAAGAGAGACCCTGTTTCCAATTTTTCGCTCAGAGTCAGCACTTACTTCTCTTTTCAGAATCTCAAGAGCTTCCTTGCCATTTTTTGCTTCCAGAACACGAAAGCCTTTCTTCTTCAATGCCTTAACGACCATTGACAATGCCACAGGACTGTCATCAGCAGCTACAATATAGCGTTGATCAAGACTTTTAGTCTGAGGCATCTGTTCAAGATACTCTTCCTGCCGGGTGAAGATTCCCATTTCCTCAACAATAGATTCAAAATCTAATATAAGAAGAACTTCTTCTTCTGAAAGCTTCACTGTACCAGTGACCTTGCTCTCCTTCGAACGACCTGAACGAGCCATTGTTATCGGTACAATATCTTTCCAGGAAATCCTTCTTATCTGAGCAGCCTTATGAACAATAAATCCCAAGCGGACCGCGCTAAACTCAGTAACAATGATTTGCTTGGTCATTTGGGCCAGGAAGGCAGGCTCCTTGATTTTCATCCATTTTGCCAGATTGATGACAGGAATAACTTGCCCACGGAGATTGATGATTCCTTCTTGGTACTCGTTGCCGTCAGGAACAGGGGTAATAAATCCAGGAAGCTGAATAATCTCAATCACCTTGGATACATTAACGCCATAAATTCCTTCCCGCTGAGAACCATCAGAATCCTCCTGAAACATTCTGAAGTCCACCAGCTCCATCTGATTAGTACCGACCTGAAGGATGAGACTATCAATCTGACTCAATGGATTCTCCTTATCTGTACTTTGGTAATGGAATCAGAAAGTTAAAAAGAAAGAAGAAAATTGGCAGAACATGCAAACGAAAAGATTTATTTTACAGCACCCAATATAGAGAAGCTTTAAGCCCAGTGAAAACTGTTAAAAAAGTGCAAAAAACCAATATCAAATATCCTTTGAATTTAACACATGCTCCACAATGATAGCAAAAGATCAACCTCTTTCCCCACACTGATCTTTGCGGAGGTCACCGAATCTTATTTAGGGCAATTTCCCCTATTCCATCATATCGGTATTTTTAAGACTTTTATCTATAGGTGGCTGCTCAACGACTTGAACCAGCAAGCTTTCGGATACTAGACACGAAACTCCAGACCTGACCTGAATCCCACTAATATTAGTGAATACAGAGCAGGTTTTCTCTAGCCTGTCCTTGTAATCCTCTGCGTTTCGATTCTTTATTATGTGAAGACAATTCAGAGATTCTACTTGATTGACCGCCGGCAATTTACAAGAAAAAAACAAGGGAGGGAGAGAATAACTCAAGTGCCTTTTAAACAGTTATAAAACATGGAGCTCCTGTCCAGAATCGAACTGGAAACCTTCCGCTTACAAGGCGGGTGCTCTGCCAATTGAGCTACAGGAGCGAATAAGCAAAAAACCAATACATTCTATTTGGAGAAGAAAAAAAAGGCAAGACTGTTTTCCGGGTGTGTAGGGAACAGATAATCTGTCCGGTTTTGTAGCGCAAGGGTTGTCCGGTTCAATAACGAGTCCGGAGAGAATCCATTATGGAACCGGATATCTGCAGTGCAGGAGATCCGGAAGATACATTTTGAAGAAACATGAATAAGTAGGAATAAGTAGAAGAAAGAACCTCTGACGCAAGAAGGGCCGGCCGGATTCCGGGGATGAGTGAACGGACCTTTCGGCGCTATATCCGCCGGATCGAGGAGGAAGGAGTCAGATTTTCACACAGATCCCCGTTCTATAAAATGTGAAAAGCGAATCTGGATGCATCGCCCTCTCAAGAGTCTTTTCCGGAGAAAAAAACACCAGTCTGCAACCTGTTTTTTGAGTGGATCATTTAAATAAAAAGCCTTTTTCCCTTGACCCGCTGTTATTCTTTGAGTTACGCTCCAATGAGTATGAGAGTCGAAAAGATATCTAAAGCAGTTATTCTGGGCGATACAGCTGACAGGCTACACAAGCCAACCAGATGTGCTGGCTTATTTGGTTGCAACATCGAGAACCCAATTTAGTCAGATATAAAACGAGAAGGTCAAAAAATTTGAAAAGACTATCCTCTCTTCTTTTTTGGTTTATTGCTGTTTCAGTTATATCCCAGATACCCTTTTCGGCCCAGGCAGTGGCGGATACAAATATTAAGCAACCAGTTGCCTCAAAAGAGCCTCCAAAGGAGGTCGGCATAACCGATGCCGACCGGGCCATGCAGGCAAAATTCCAGAAGGTTCTCGAGCAATCCATGGCGTTACAGAGAGTACCAGCAAAAAGTCTTACATGGATGGCACCGAAGCAGATCTCCAAAAGCATCAAGGCATTCCCTTTCTCCATCGATATTGGAAACAACCGGATTTTTTCAACTGTTTACCTTATTGATAACCAATATTTTGTAACAACCCCGATTCTTGACACTAAAGATAGCTTCAGACCTGTACCAGATATATCTCCACCGATGCCCATAGACTTGTCGATATCCCCCAGCCTCTTTCCTCTGAGTCACTTCCCTTCCATTGGCCCTCTGAATGCACAAGATACTCTCATTGAGTTTGCGGATGACCAATGCCACACCTGTCGAAAATGGAACAGGGAAGTGTTGCCTTTGGTCCGAAATGAAAAAAATATTCGATTCATCTATATCCCCTACCCTATCGTTGTGCTTCATCCTAACGCACTTGATGCGGCTATCTTTGAAATGTGCGCCGAACAGACGGTTCCCGGAAGCTTTTGGGATGTACATGATCTTCTGAACAACCGGATTGAGCTGGGAACATTATCCAAAAACCAGATGGATTCAGCTTTTACAGGAATTATGGCGACCAAAAACCTTCCGGCAGCCAAAATGAATGCTTGTATCAAAACACAACAGCCCTTGGCAGAAATTCAGGGGGCCGACGATACCCTCTTATCCCACACGGGAATCCCGAACGTACCCACTTTTGTGGCTGATGGCCATGTTGTTACAGGATATCAGTCATTGGAAAATATTAAAAAGCTCTTTATCCCCAAAACCCCGGCGCCTCCAGTGGGGACTATCAAGAAGTCCCCTTGAGAAGGAACAAGAGAATCCGGTCATACTGACTTGAAAGGCCCACCAAAGTCAGATTAAGATCAGCTACCTTACGTCGCCCGAAGGATTCACATGTTTCCATGGAATCGAATAATCAATTTGTTCGTCTTGTAAAGTTAAGGAGAAATCAAGCATGGCACTCATCAAGTGGGTGGATATCGATCGATGGACTGAAATTGATATGGAGGAACTGACTAAACAGGCTGAAACCCGTTCAACGGAAGAAACAAAAGCCGCAATCAAAGACGCCGTCACCACAATCAAAAACTCACTGAACCTTCTCGAAAAGAAAAAAACGACAAAAGAAAAACGTGATCGCATGACGAAAGAGCGTATCAATATTCTTCTTCGCCTTGGCTTTGAGATTCACCTGAAAGATCCTGCGAAACAGATGGTAGCCCCGGCTCAAGAGCAAGAAGCTCCTTAAATAAGAATCCATTGCAATATCCTCGCGGGAAAAGATCCCAACAATAAGGACTGAGTCAATATTGATGTGGACGGATTTTGCATTTTTAGTGGCACTTTTTTTCTTGGGAACCGTCTGGGGAAGCTTTCTGGGAGTTCTCGCAGACAGGATCCCTAGAGGAGAGTCATTTCTTTTTCCTCCTTCCCATTGCAATACATGCAAAAGAAAACTTAATCTCCTGGACCTCTTGCCCCTTTATGCATGGATCATAGGAAAGGGTCGATGTCGGATCTGCCAATCCCCGATTGACAGGCAAACACTTTATTCGGAGCTTTTAACGGCTGCTTTCTTTGTCCTTTTGGGTCTGATCCACCAAAACGGCGGGTCCATCCTGAAACCATTCATTTTTGGGTCGTTTGCAATTCCTCTTTCCCTGATAGACCTACGCCACTATAGATTGCCTCACAAGTTAACCATATCAGCGATGATCTCCGGTATTTTCCTATCACTTTTTTTGCCTGGGGACCAATTTAGAACAAGCATCGAGGCATCCGTTGCTGCTCTTCTATTTCTTGTTCCCATCGCTTACATTAAACCCAACGCACTGGGAATGGGAGATGCCATTTTCTTTGGGGCCATTGGAAGCTTTACCAGTATCCAGGGAATACTGCTTGCGCTTATCATCGCTTCTGGGGCAGCTATTCTTGCGAGTCTCTCATGGAGTTTCTGGGAATATTCCAGAGGCAGAAAGGCATCAATCAAAACATTGCGCATCCCTTTTGGCCCCTTTCTATCCTTGGGAGGCTTGATGGCGATTTTGCTTCCATTTCCTCAATTCCTGACTTGAGCACCCTATGCGAACCATCTGAGGAGAGACAGGGATCTCCAACTCGGGTATGTTTTTCATATAATGAAGCGAGTAAAACGTTTTGCTTGTCCAGACTTCTTGTGCTAGGATTTACCAATGAGTAAAAAAGAAGAAAGAGTCTTGTTTCCAGTTGATCTCCTCCCTCTTGATGATCTGATTGTGGATCAGGTTACAAGGGCATGCAAGGACTATGGTGCCGGTCTCCATCTCTACCATGTCCTTTCATCCTTTTCAGATCTCCCTATGGGTTTTCCTGTTCCCGTCGCAATTTATGAGCAGATCGGGATAGCGGCATCGCGGCAGCTTGAGTCGATAGCCAAGGACTTTCTTCATCGGGGTATTCCTGTCAGTATCGCTCTTTATAGGGGTGAGGCCGATACGGTAACCCTCTCTTTAGCCGCATCCGGAGAAAAAGACCTGATTATTCTTGTATCCCGGGGCAAAGGGGCTTTGGGGCGCATCTTCCTTGGTTCAACGTCAACCTCAATCATTCACCACAGCCCACTACCTGTTCTTCTCCTGAAAGCAAAAGAACTCCTCCTTTCCGCAAAAGATTCCTATAAAAATATTCCACTACCCGAAAATATTTTTTCGCCCGAATCGTCGACATCGGGTCAATCAGCACCCGCCCATTAATGGACAGAATCCAGAAAGACTTCCACCTCCCGGAAAATCTTGACCCAAAAGTATTTTTGGGAGAAATGGATTCTCATCTGCATTTATTTGAAGAGGCTTTTTCCATCCATCTGGCAACCTCCGGACATCGGATTACCGCTACTGGCCAAAAAGACAATATTCTCCAAGGTGAAAAGGTTATTCAAGATTTGGCCTCTCTCATGGCAAGCGGTTATGCAATCAGGGAAGATGAAATTCGCCAGGCAATCAATCTGACACGAAACGAACCTGGAGTCACATTAAAAGACCTTCTTGCAGAATATATTCCCATTAACAGCAGAAAACGGGTTATATTCCCCAAATCAGCCCACCAACTCGAATACATTCAGGCCATCAAAAAAAATGACATTGTCTTTGGAATAGGACCGGCCGGAACGGGAAAAACATACCTCGCCATGGCTATGGCCGCCTATCACCTTCTAAAACATTCCTGCAGAAAGATCATTCTTGTCCGCCCCGCAGTTGAGGCGGGAGAGAAACTTGGATTTCTTCCCGGAGATATTGCAGAAAAGATCAACCCCTATCTGCGTCCGCTCTATGATGCCCTATTCGATATGATCGATGCCGACAAAGTTCAGAAAATGATGGAAAAGCAGGAAATAGAAATTGCTCCGCTTGCTTTTATGAGAGGAAGAACATTAAACGATGCGTTTGTTATCCTGGATGAAGCCCAAAACGCGACTCGCGAGCAAATGAAAATGTTTTTAACGAGAATCGGCTTTAACTCTAAAGCTGTTATTACAGGAGATGTGACACAGGTTGATCTCCCGAGCGACCGATCCAGCGGTTTAGTCGAAGCAACCAAGATTTTGAAAAACATCGACGGGATAAAGTTTCTCCATTTCAGCGAGGTCGATGTCGTCAGACACCGTCTTGTACAGGAAATCATCAAGGCCTATGAAAAACATGCCCCCGAAAAAGGTCCTGGCAGAGCTTCTGCCGATACATAAAAGTTCACATACTTTCCTCCCGAAAAGCAGGAGACGGTGGGACATCTGGCTACTGGCAGGCATAAGCCTTGTTCTGGCACTTGTAAGAATCAATCTTGGCCTTTTTTCCTCAACATTCCCCTCAACATCTCTTAAAAATCAGTCGTCTGCAATGCCTCCGGATCCCATAGCCTCTATCCATATGTTTTTGGGAACATCTCTGCTCACCTTCCTGGCCATTGTGGCAACAATGGTTATGTATCGGACCTTTATGGATCCTCCCAATGAATTTGAACGGATCAATCAAAAGCACTTTCTCCCGATCCTTATGGGCAGCACTCTTCTCTTTCTGATCATTCTCAGCGTTCTCTCAATATTGATCGGACAGGAGAGCCCGGAAGCCATCTTGACCTCCCATCACTTTTTGGTCACCCAAAATATCGAACTGATCTCTATTATTCTTATTGGTAACATCATCACACTCCTTCTCGGAAAAAAATCGGCAACTCTTTTTTTTCTGATCTCCAGCATGATTATTGCCGTTATCCCGTCATCCCAGTATGAAATGGTAATTCTGCCCCTGATTGCCGGACCGATATCAAGCAGCCTGGCACTCATTCTTCCAGGAAGAATCGGCTCTCTCAAATCAGGAGCTCTCTCTGGACTGGTTACCGCAGTTTTGTTTCTGGGAATGGAGATCTCGATTGCAAACCCCACGCTCTTTACACTAAAAACCGAATCCATCGCAATTATTGCAACAACCCTTTTGCTCCCTATGCTCGAAAACGTTGCAATGCCCTTGCTGGAAAAAAGCCTGGGTCTCTTGTCAGAAGCATCCCTCACAGAACTTCTGGACCTGAACCACCCACTTCTTCATGAGTTTTCCCAAAAAGCCCCAGGATCCTTCTTTCATAGTCTTGCAGTTGCACAAATTGCGGAAGCAGCTGCCCTTTCCATTGGAGAAAACACGAAACTCGCCCGAGTCTCGGCGTATTTTCATGATATCGGCAAAATGGACAAACCCCAGTATTTCATTGAAAATCAAACAACGTTCAACAGACATGAGCTACTGACCCCCAGAATGAGCTCACTGATACTTATCGACCATGTCAGAAAAGGTATCGAGCTGGGAAAAAAATATGCTCTTCCAGAAACGATCATAAGCGCCATTCCCGAACACCACGGAACAAGAGTCATGCAATACTTTCTTCGAAAATCTCGTGATGGATCCAACAACCCTGGCGATATTCCTTCAGAATCAGACTTTCGCTACCCGGGACCGAAACCCCAAACCAAAATCACGGCGATTCTCATGATGGCCGATGCAATCGAGGCCACGGGAAGAGCGGTCAAGATCCAGGATGCTTCTCCTGCCAGAGCCATTTCTGTCATTGATGAAACACTCCTGGAAATACAAAAAGATGGACAACTCGATGAATGCCCACTGACTATTTCCGAAATTGCCACTTTAAAAGAGGTTTTTACCCGTACACTCCTACAGACACAACACAAGCGAATAGCTTATCCCGGAGCGAAAGCACCGGGAATCACCTCTTCATGGAAACCCAAAGATGCCAGTTGAAGTTGTGAACCTTCAGCGAAAATTTCAGGTTGACCTTCTGCTTTTCAGTAAAATCGCCGAACTCGGACTTGCATCCCTAAAGTGCTCAAAAGATGAAGTCGCCCTGATTTTTATTAACGATCAACGGATGAGACATCTGAACCATACATTCAGAGGAAAAAGGAAAACGACAGATGTCCTTTCTTTCTCCTATAAACACGAAAGATCTCTCAAAAATCTGGGGTCTCCCGATGGAGAAATTGTCATTTCGTTGCAACAGGCCAGCCGGCAGGCCATTGATGCAGAAATTTCTTTTTTTGATGAAATTGTCAATCTTATCATTCATGGATTATGTCACTTGAAGGGATATGATCATGAGACTGGAGACCGGGAAGCATTGCTCATGAAAAACGCTGAAAGGAAAACGGCTGTTTTCATCGAAAAGGGCTACCACCAATGGGTGCAGAATCAACCAGAGAATCCTTCAATCGCAATATTCAGAGGAACTGAGCTATCATTCAAGGGAAAAATCCCTGACAACCTTGTCCCGCCGCCCAAACGGGAACTGAAAACAACTAAGAGAAAGGAGACTCGCAATTGACCCCCTGTCAGTAATATCACGCACTACCAGAGGGTTTCTTGCGCCTTGAAATGAGCCTTTTTCAAAAATTTACGGACGGACTCAAAAAAACGCGTGCCAATCTGACAGAAAAGCTTGACGCTCTTTTTAAAAAAGATCGCTCCTCAAACTTCCATCAAGAGCTTGAGGCCATTCTTCTGACCGCTGACATGGGTCCAAAAATGGTCGCAAGCCTCATCGCAGATCTAAAAGAGCGAGAAAAATCTGCCCACACAGACCAATTTCCGGATGCCAAAAGTTTTATCGTCGATCAGATTGCAAAATCCTTCCCTGCCATACCGGCAACATGGGAGAGTCCAGAACCACCATCTCCCCTGGTTATTCTTGTCGTCGGAATCAACGGAGCCGGAAAAACAACAACAGTCGCAAAGCTCGCTGCCCGCTTCAAGAACGAAGGGAAGTCAGTCATCCTTGGTGCCGGAGACACATTTAGGGCAGCCGCAATAAAACAGCTTGAGCTTTGGGGCGAAAAGCTTTCCATTCCCGTTGTTCATCAAAAGGAAGGATCCGATCCAGCGTCCGTTGCTTTTGATACTGTGAAAGCCGCGATTGCAAGAAAGATTGATGTTGCCATCATTGATACGGCAGGAAGACTTCAGACAAAAAACAATCTTATGAACGAACTCTCAAAAATACATCGGCTTGTCATCAGGGAAATTGGCGGCAATCCGATTGAAACACTCATTGTTCTTGATGCTACCATTGGCCAGAACGCCATTTCACAAGTCAAGCACTTTAAAGAATCCGTTCCGTTAACAGGGATGATTCTTTCAAAAATGGACGGAACATCCAGGGGTGGCATTGCAGTAGGTCTTGCCAGAGAGTTCAATCTTCCCGTCAGATTTATCGGAGTTGGAGAACAAAGCTCCGACCTTCTGCCATTCGATCCAAACCTTTTTGCCCGATCTATTCTTCAAACAGAGAGCTGATCCGCCAGATTTTTCCTGTTTGGAAGAGCCTTTGCCATGGCTTCAGCCATTTTCTCAACGGGAGCAGCTTTTCCTGTCCATATTTCAAAAGACAAGGCTCCCTGAAACAACAGCATGGACAAACCATCTGAAGAAGCAATTCCTCTTCTCCTCGCCCAGGAAACACACTCGGTATCCCCTTCTCTTTCATAGGAAAGATCAAAGACAGAGGCAACCCGGGCTTCCTCTACTGGCTCAAGCGGTGGAAACTCACCCCGATCAGGAAACGCATTTCTCGACAGTGTGTTAATGATGTGCCAGCTCTTTCCCTCAAGAGACGCGTTCAGCTCGGAGAGCGGATTCATCGATATGGATCCTTCACGCGAAACCTCTTTCAAAAGGGCTTCTACCCTCTCAGAGGACCGGTTGACCACCTTGATATGACAGGGATTCATCGAAGAAAGTCCTTCAAGAATGGCACGGGCTGATCCACCAGCTCCCAATACAACAAAGTTTCCGGACTTCTTGCCGGCTTTTTCCAGAAAAGAGGAATAGGCCTTCACAAATCCGGGAACATCCGTATTGTAGCCCTCCCATTGTTCACCTCTCGAAACCACTGTATTCACAGACCGAATCTTTGATGCGATTCCAAAAACCTTATCAACCTTCCGATATGCCAGTTCCTTAAACGGAAGAGTCACGTTAAAACCGGAGATGCCCATATCCTTCAGGGAAGGAATAGTCTCTTCGGCCCTAGCGGGATCAAGATCAATGGGAATATAGGCGGCATCAATTTCACAGGCATTAAAGGCTGCCTGCTGAAAACAGGGCGATAAGGAGTGTGCGACAGGGTGGCCGATAATCGCAAAAAAAGCTTTCATGCGATTTCTTTTAAAACATACCGGAAGATTACCCAAAGAAGAACTCCGGCAAGCAGGGAAACACCCCCGATCAAGGCGCCCTTCGGTCCGGATGCAATCATGTAAATAAAGACACCGATAAAGAAGAGCACTCCGAAGAAATACTGAACCACCTGAAACCAGTCCGAGCGACTCATTCCCGGTGTGGCAAGATCCTCAGGATCCCCTGTATCAAGTGGAGTATCGGAATGAACTTTTTCTGTTTTTGGATCCTCCATCATAAACCCCTCTCTCCAGCTCGCAGAATCACTTATACCGCAATCGGCATTAAGCTTTAATTTGTATTATAGTGCTATAAGGGGGGCAGGAACAATGCAACACGAATGGATGAAATGACTGAGATAACAAATCCTGACTCGGAAAACTCTTTTTCAGCGGAGATTCGGGAACGAATACGAATGGCCCCATGCGAACCCGGGGTCTACATCATGAAAGACGCAGATGGACATATCCTTTATGTCGGAAAATCCCGTAATCTTCGTGACCGGATAAGATCCTACTTTACATCGCGAACAGATCGCGGAAATCGAATTACCATGATGGTAACAAAAATTCGAAATATCGAAACCATCGTGACGCAAACCGAGGTCGACGCACTTATTCTCGAAAACAGTCTCATCAAAAAACACCGCCCGAAATACAATGTATTATTGAGAGACGATAAAACATACCCTCTTTTGAAATTTACATGGCAGGAACCCTTCCCAAGACTATCTGTCGTGAGAAGGATCCAGAGCGATGGTTCACTTTACTTTGGTCCATTCACATCGCCTGGAGCCCTTAAGGACACATTAAAGCTCGTAACAAGAACTTTCCCTCTGGCCTCCTGTGAAATCCCCCTTGATGGATCGACCGAAAGGCCGTGCGTCGAGTACCAGATACAGCGATGTCTAGGCCCCTGTGCGGGCCTTGTTTCCAGTTCAGACTACCGAAAAATTGCCAATGAAGTCCGTCTGTTTCTTGAAGGAAAAAATGATGATCTTCTAAAAAACCTCCACGAGGAAATGACTACTCTTGCCAGGAGTCTGCGATTTGAGGAAGCTGCAAAAGTCCGGGACCGAATCATGAACGTTTCCATGATCCAGGAAAAGCAGGGAATATCATTTGATATTCCCCACTCTGTCGATGTCGTCGCAATCGTGAGGGACGCCCCATTTGTACTCGTTGAGATTCTTCAGCTTCGGGGAGGAAGCATTAGTGGAAAAAGGGAAATCGAGATAAAAAATGGAGAAGAAGCTCTTGACTCTGAACTTCTTGGGGCATTCTTTGATCAATATTATGGAAAAGATCTCTCGGCAATTCCTGAGGAGATACTCATTGGAAGCCCCATTCCTGAAGATGAACTCATGAGTCTCCGCTGGCTCACCGAAAAGAAAGGTGGGAAGGTCAGAATCCACCACCCACTTCGAGGAGACAGAAAAACGCTTCTGGATCTCTCTATCAAAAATGGACTTGAAGCACTTATTGAACGAAAAAAACAGAAACTGGCTTTCAAGGAAGCGCTTTCTGAACTCGCAGAAATTCTGGAACTTGAAGCACCACCATCACTGATGGCTTGTGTTGACATATCCAATATAGGGGATGCTTTTCCCGTTGCCTCGTACGTTACCTTCCGGGACGGGAAGCCGGAACGCTCCGGGTACAGAAAATTCAGGATCCAGCTGGAAAAAGGACAGGATGACTTCAAAATGCTTGCACATGTGATGGAACGTCAATTCAAAGACAATCCTCTTCCGGACCTTCTGGTGATAGATGGTGGGCCGGGACAACTTGGTGCCTGTATCGAAAAACTGGAAAAAATGTCAATACTCCCTGTCTCCCGACGGGTTGTTTCTATTGCAAAAGAACGCTTCAGAACAGGGAAGCTCGAACGCATTTTCATCCCCGGGATGGAAAACCCGGTTATTCTTCCACCCCATAGCAAGGCAACTCATATCCTTGTTCATATGAGAGATGAAGCCCACCGATTTGCCATTACATACCATCGATCCCTCAGGGAAAACATTCTGAGAGAGTCCAGACTCCTCAAAATTCCCGGAATCGGGCCTGAACGTGAAAAGAAGTTACTGAAAGAGTTCCACTCATTCAATGCGATCATGGCCGCTCCAGTGGAGGAAATCATGCGTGTTGCCGGTGTCTCAAAAAATGTGGCGCAAGCGATTCTTGAGCTTGGAAACCCCTGACCATGTTCATCAAATTTCTTCTCGTTGGCTCAGGACTGCTCATTGTCAGTCTCGGAACCATCCTGAGAAAATACATCGACCCCCTTTTTGAGGATTACCCCCTCCTTGCAACACTTGCTCTAGGGCTTGTCATTCTGACTTTTATCACAGCCATCATGATCATCAGCACAAACTATGCGAAACCTCTCCAAAGTCGCTCAAAAAAGAAAAGACCAGGAGATACTCCTCCCCCTCCCACTTCATTTTTCCTTGAGTGGGGCATCATTGCCTCGATCCTGATCCTGATAGGAGTTCACTTTTCAAGTATCCAGTCAACTCTGGCTTGGGGACTCTGGATTACAGGGGGAGCAATTTTTGTTTCCATCCTGTTTTTCCTGATGATTCCATCAACGATCCCCCAGCAGCTTCCAAGCGGGGAAATCACAACCCAACAAAACATTCTGCACCTTCCCCCTGGTGCTTTTGCTTTCTGGACAACATCGATCTTCACCGGTGGGTTTTTTCTGGTGATAGGAGCCTTTCTAAAACCCTACGCAACGGTTGCCTCAATAACGTCCTTTGGTGTGGGAACAGGGTGGTGCATTTCGGCCTTGACCTTTGCCATCCTCACCGGAATTCTTCTGGGAGGGATCACAGTCGTACAGGGCGGAAACAACAGAAAACTCGTTCCTGAAGAAAACTTCAACACATTTCAGGGAAATCAGGAGCTAAAGATCTCCATGATGAAAGCCTATTCGGACTTCATCAACCATCTGGGGTTATTCCGGGCAGAGCACAATGGGATTCTCCTCTGGGGGGGAACTCCGGCGGGAAGAAACACCATTATCCGTTCATTTGCAGGTGAGTCCGGAAGAGCCTTGATCGAAATCAAGATTTCAAGTTTCAACCTGCTGGAAAAACATATTCTGAAAGACCAGCTTCAGCGTTTTTTCAGAAGAATTAAACCACTCCAGCCAACACTTCTTCTCATTACGGACTACGAAGAGATTCTGGGAACATCGGACGGAGCACTTCCGCCACCGCTGGAATCCATCAGATGGGTCCTTGAACAAATTCTTCATATGAAAAACACGCTGGTTATAGCCACTGCCACTTCCCTGACAGCGATCCCCGAAGATTTTAAAACATCCCCCCTGATGACTTGGGTCATCGAAGTACCTCTACCTGACTCATTAAGCAGGTCCAGCATTTTAAAAAGGACACTGTTAATTGAAGCAAGAAAAAAAGAGGCAACTTCGGGAGATATCCCATTAATATCGGAAGAAATGGTCAACGGATACGACCTTAAAAAGCTCGGCGAAATGATGGATGGCTTCAGTATCGAAATCATTGATGAAATCGTTCAAAGCGCCATCAACACTGCAAGAGACCTCAAGCGGTCTCTGAGACAACTGGATCTCGATGTCTCTATCCGTAAAAAGAAACAGGGAATCCAGGATCCCACCATTGGACCGATGGAAGCCATACGAGCAATGTTGACCCCTGAAAAAATCCGCTTGACTCTGATCGAAAAAGCGGTTGAAGTGGCTCTCCAGAATAAAAAAAGATCAAGGGAGCCGATCATCATTGTCGGACCGGACCCTATTCTCAGGATGCAGATCATTCAGCTTTTGGCTGAGCGAGAACTCTTCAGCTTCAATGCCCTTCTCCAGAAAGAACTCTCCAGAAACAGTCTCGCCGCGATGAGAAATTTTATTATACAATCCAGAAAAAAGCGTCCCGCTATCCTGTATATCGATCCCATAGAACTACTCTTTCCCAGGGTACAGTTATCGAACTTTGGCTACCATGGTGAAATTTATAACCAGAAAGTCATTGAACTGACCCAAGTCCTTCAGGACAAACAATACTGGTTTGTCGGCAGTAATCCCCAGATTTCCAGTATCGACCCGATGATTCTCAGAAAACTCACAAAAGTGATTGACATCAATGAACTTCAAAGAGAACTCATCGGTCAAATCGAAGAACATGCCCTGGCCCAGATACTCGATGGAACTCCATTGGAGGAAGTCGACCTCAGCCAGTTTTTCAAAGAACCCATTATCCAGAAGGAAAAGCATCCGGAGAACAAAAAAGAAGTCGTTGAAGAACTCCATGAGCTTTCAAACATTCAGATCAATCTTCCCCAACTTCCACCAACGTTGATTCCCGGCTATTTTGGGAGGGAAGAAGCCCAAGAAGAGATCCTCTCTGTACTTGACAGCTCAAAGATGAAGATTCGAACAGGCAACTCGAAATTGCTTGGAAGTTTCTTCTTTATTGGACCCAATCAGACCGGAAAGAAAACGATGGCCCAAGCCATCTCCGAATCTCTCTACAAGAACCCCAAAAGCTTTATTTACCGGGACATGAGTCTTTATGAAGAGCTTTATTATTCGGAGCAATTAATTCGAAAACCTGTCCTTGACCGCGCCTCAGTCAATGTTCCCGAGGGCTTGTGGGACCTTTTGAAAGAAAATCCGAACCAATTGATCTACCTTGATAATATTGAACGTGCTCATCCATCGATCTGGACGCCGATAGAAGAACTGCTCAGGACAGGTGCCCTTCACTGGCAAAGGCAAGAGATCCCTCTTCCTGGCCTGACGATTGTCATGGCAACCACTCTTTTTTCCCCTCAGGAAATTGAGGCGCTTGATGTCGATGACAGGGCAACCGAGCTGGCAAGGATTGTTCAAAAAAATGACAGGCGGCTTGCATACCTCCCTGTTTTCCAGACACCGTTCCTCTCGCTTCTTGACCGGATTATTCCGTTCGTTCCCTATACAGAAAACGAGCTCCGAAATGTCATCGAATTCGAAATCAATCGTATTTTAAGGTCCTTCCTCGAAGGGAAAAAGGGGAACATGACCATCTCCACAGATCTTGAACTTACCGATGGCCTATTGAATCATGTCGCCCAAAAACATCCTGATTTTTCCAAGACAAGAATCATAACGCAAAATCTCATGCTTCCTGTTCTTCACAAACTAGAAGAAAAGATCGTCTCGCACGGGACATCCGAGGAGATCACCCTGTTCTGGAGTGGCAACAAAATCGACATCATTTCCCACGCACATGCCCAACCGATTCCCGAGCATGCAAGTACTGCTTAAAAACTCCATAAAAATCTGATTTTTGGAGATTTCGTTTCTGGAAATGCCTGATTTCATTGACACCGGAACGGTCGCATGTTTAAATCTGAAATGTCCCTCAAAAGAATGAATTGCGCAAAAACAGCAGAAAGCTCTTAATGGCAAGCTGTTCCAATACGTAACCTTTAAATAGTCGGAAACAGGAGGCAGATAAGTATGAGACACGATTGGATCAAAAAGCGCTCCGGGGTAGTAACCCAGATGCATTTTGCTCGCAAAGGGGTTATCACAGAAGAGATGGCTTACGTTGCGGAGATCGAAAAACTTGCTCCAGAACTTATACGATCTGAAGTTGCCCGGGGAAGAATGATTATCCCTGCAAATATAAAGCACCCTGAACTTGTTCCAATGGCTGTTGGAATTGCTGCCACTTGCAAGATCAATGCAAACATCGGAAATTCCGCAGTTGTTCCCGATATACAAAATGAGCTTGACAAGCTGAAAGCTTGTATCAAATACGGGGCAGACACCGCCATGGACCTCTCCACCGGCCCCAAAATCCCTGAAATTCGTGAGGCAATCATCAGACGGTCTCCCATTCCTATCGGAACAGTGCCGATCTATGAGGCCATCCAGAATGTTGGCGATCCGCTTGATCTTTCACCGGAAGACCTTCTGAATGTTATCCGTTCCCAGGCAGAACAGGGCGTTGACTATATGACCGTCCATTGTGGGATCCTCCGGGAATTTATCCCCCTGACCACAAAAAGAATTACCGGGATCGTCAGCCGGGGTGGGGCGCTCATGGCCCAATGGATGAACCATCACAAACGGGAAAACCCTCTCTATACCCATTTTGATGAACTTCTCGAGATTTGCCGCAAATATGACGTCTCGCTCTCACTTGGTGACGGATTAAGACCTGGTTGTCTGGCTGACGCATCCGATGAAGCCCAGTTTGCCGAACTCAAGGTTCTTGGTGAATTAACCAGGCGTGCATGGGAGGCCGACGTTCAAGTCATGATCGAAGGGCCGGGACATGTTCCCTTTGACCAGATCGCAATGAATGTTGAAAAGCAGCAGGAGCTTTGCCATGAAGCCCCTTTTTACGTACTTGGACCTCTTGTAACCGATATTGCTCCTGGATACGACCATATTACGTCGTCCATCGGCGCCACCGCCGCCGGAAGCGCCGGAGCGGCCCTTCTTTGCTACGTCACACCCAAAGAGCATCTGGGGCTTCCCAATCTTGAAGACGTCAGGAACGGAATCATTGCCTACAAGATTGCGGCGCATGCATCGGATATTGCCCGTCACCGCCCGGGTGCCAGAGACCGGGACGACCTTCTCTCCAAAGCCCGTTACGCCTTCGACTGGAACACTCAGTTCGAACTTTCCCTTGATCCTGACAGGGCCAGAAGCATGCATGACGAAACACTTCCGCATGAAGTCTTCAAGACTGCCGAGTTCTGCTCGATGTGCGGACCGAAGTTCTGTTCGATGCATATCAATGAGGAACTGAGAAAAGAGGCTGGGGCTCCGATCCTGCTCGACCCCAGAACATCCACATCTCCCGATATCAGCATGGAAGTGGCAAATGCCGAGAGATAACCGATCTCATTTCTGATGTCACCATGATCTCGAAAGTAAAGACAATCGTCATTTGGTCTTGACCGGCTCCTTGCTGTTCATCTTTTCAGCAGGAGGAGCCGGTTTTCATTTTTTTTGGAGGAGAGAAAATGCCAAGCATGCGGCTTGGGGCACCGGTGTTTTTCAACAATATTCCTTTTCAGATTGAGGAACGCCAGATCCTCCGCGAGATGAGAATTCCCAGAAAGTCCTTTCTCAAGGATCTCGATGAACCCGGACTCGCATCCCAGATCAAAAAAGCGATCGATGAAGGATACCGCCTGATTCATGGCATGGGAGTCTTCCGGACTCTTTCGATCAGCGGGATCGAGGACAGGAAAGTTCTTACACGCGAAACAAACACATTGTTTGTTGGCGAAAAGATGGTTAAACTGCTTAAAAACTGTGACTATGCAACGCTCCTTGTCGCAACGATCGGTCCGCAGGTTGAAGACCGGGTCGATGCACTTGCCGCCAGCGAACCAGCGTATTCCTATTTTCTGGAGCGGGTAGGCGCATGGATGGCCGACTATATGGGAATCATCATCGACCACGCAATTGAAAAAGAAATTCTCCGTTTCGGATATAAAAAAACGTTCCGATTTGGAGTTGGTTATGGAGACTGGCCCCTATCCACCCAGACTGAGGTCATGGAACTCACACAGGCAAATAAAATTGGAATTTCCCTGAACGAATCTTTCATCATGTCCCCCAGACTTTCCGTTTCTGCTGTCATCGGATGGGAAAGGATCATTGAGGGACAAAAACTGAACAATGAGCCGGAAAGCGAGAACGAAGAACAGTGAAGCCCCTGCTTGAGCGTTTGAAATACGAAGTGCTTCTTCTGGACGGATCAATGGGAGCGCTCCTTCAATCCAGAGGACTCCCGGCAGGTTATGCCCCTGATCTCTGGAATATCGAAAAGCCCCATGAAATTCAGGCTGTTCACACCGAATATGTCAATGCCGGATCA
Source organism: Leptospirillum sp. (assembly GCA_027323445.1). Classification (GTDB taxonomy): domain Bacteria; phylum Nitrospirota; class Leptospirillia; order Leptospirillales; family Leptospirillaceae; genus Leptospirillum. The sequence continues at coordinate 10,230 of DAHWBS010000003.1, read as the reverse complement.
GATATCATTTTGACAAATACATTTGGAGCCTCAAGACTCAGGCTTTCAGAATACAACGCGCAGGATCGCATCCGGGAGATCAATTTCCATGCGGTCGAACTGGCAAAAAGAGCCTCCAGGGGGAAAGCCTACGTCGCCGGTGATATCGGACCATCCGGGACAACAATTGCCCCGTTCGGAGATCTCCCGTTCGATGATGCAATCGCAATTTTTTATGAGCAGGCAAAGCTTCTTCTGGAGGCCGGAGCCGATCTGATCGCCATCGAAACAATGTTTGACATTCAGGAGATGAGAGCTGCCCTTATCGGCGTCCGTGAGGCAATCAATGGCCGAATTCCGATCATGGCCCTCATGACATTCAATATGGACGGCATTACTGATTCCGGATCTGACCCCGAAACGGCAGCCAGTGTTCTGGAAGGTTTTGGTGTCGACATCATGGGACTTAACTGCTCCGTCGGACCGGAGGCCATGGTTCCCGTTGTCTCAAGACTTGGCCAAACAACCGATACGTTCATAGCCGTAGAACCAAACGCAGGGCTTCCCGTTCACCGAAACGGAGAAACTCTCTATCTCACCGGAGCAGAAGAGGTTGCCAGATTTGCCCCGTCATTCGTTGAAGCCGGTGCCAATATTATTGGCGGATGCTGTGGAACAACTCCCGAATACATAAAGATCCTCGCCAAAACAGTCAAGGGCTCCGCCCCCATCTCAAGACCAACACCTTCCCTTCTGAAGATCTCTTCCAGAACCAGCATGACCCTGATCGGAGAGGGAGTTCCCTTTCTTATCGTCGGAGAAAAAATCAACCCCACAGGCAAAAAGATATTTTCGGAAGCGATCGCAAACGGGCAAGTCGACCTGATCGTGGCGGAAGCCAGAAAAGAGGCCGAAGCAGGGGCCGGCGCACTCGACGTCAATGTCGGGGTGCCCCTCGTCAATGAGGCGGAGATGATGGCCAAAGCGATCACCGCGATTCAAAATGTGGTTTCGTTGCCGCTGGTCATCGACTCATCCTACGCATCAGCCCTTGAAGCCGGCCTGAAGCTTTATCCCGGAAGAGCCCTTGTCAACTCCATCAATGCCGAGGATGAGCGTCTCGAGGAGGTCTTGCCTCTCATTCGAAAATACGGCGCAGCCGTCATCGCCCTCGTCTCCGGTGACAACATCCCTGAAACAGCCGCAGAACGCATGAAAAATGCAGAAAAGATCCTCAGACGGGCAGAAGAGCTCGGAGTTAAGCCCCGGGATCTGATCTTCGACACACTGGCCTTGACTGTCAGCGCCGTTCAGGAAGCCGCAAAACAGACACTCGATACCATTTCCCTCATCAAAAAAGAACTTCGACTGCCGACAATACTGGGACTCTCCAATGTCTCATTCGGACTTCCAGCCAGAAAGATTGTCCATAACAACTTTCTCTCGATGGCTATCGGCGCAGGCCTTGATGCAGCGATTTGCGATCCTTACGATCAGGTACTTCATCAAACCGTTGCCGCATCATCCCTATTCGCACGGCGAGATCCGGACTGCCGCATCTACCTGAACAAGGCAGAAGCCTGGACGCCAGCTTCAGCCAATCAATCTGCTACATCGAAAGAGACCGCCCCAAAAACGACCTCAGAGGCCATTCGACAGGCCATTCTCGAAGGAGAAAGAGACGGAATAGCGGCTCTTTGCCAAAAAGGGCTTGACGAGGGTCTCTCCGCTTTCACAATATTTCTCGATATCATGACGCCTGCGATACGCCATCTAGGAGATCTTTTTGGGCAAAGAGTCAAGTTTATCCCGCATCTGATAGCCGGAGCGGACGCAATGAAAAAAGGAGTCGAAGTTCTCCAGCCCCATCTGGAGGCCGACGGCCCCGTCGAGCCCAAGGGATGTGTAATCTTTGCAACAGTGAAAGGAGATATCCACGATATCGGAAAAAATATCTGCATCCTGATGCTCAGAAACTTTGGTTTTTCTGTTATTGATCTTGGTCGAAATGTTCCACTTGATGAAATCCTTGCTGCGGCTGAAAAACATCAGGCACAAATCATTGCTTTAAGCGCATTGATGACCACCACCATGATGCAGATGAAAATTGCAATCGAAACCATTCGGGAAAAGAATCTTCCTTACAAGGTTATGGTCGGAGGAGCGGTTGTCACGCCAAAGTTTTCGACGGAAATCAGGGCAGATGGTTACGGGAAAGACGTTGGGGATGTCGTTCCGTTGGCAGAGCGACTCATCAGTGCATTCTCTGGACTAGATGTCCCTGTCGCCCAGTGAGACCCCGGTTCTGATGCGGAGGCCATCGTAGGCAACAAAAACCGACGGTGGTAACATCTCTGACAACTCTTCATGCTCAATGGAATGAGAGAGGTGGGTAATAAACGCTCTTCGTGGCTTCAATCGGTCGATCAGTTCAAGCGCCTCATGAATTCCAAAATGGGATTCATGGGGCTCATACTTCACGGCACCGACAATCAATGTCTCTACGCCATACAGAACTTCCCATGACTCGTCAGGAATTCCCTTGCAATCGGTCAGGTACACCAGATCATTGATCCTTACGGCATGGTTCATCACTGGCCCGTGATAAACAGGAAAAGAAATGACCTTCATACCCAGAATATCTGTGGAACCAGTTATTTCGTAGGGAATCAGCTTCGGCCTTGAGAGCCCGCCCCTATTTGCCTCGGAAAAAGCATACGGAAACATCATCTGTATCCGGGATAGTGTGTAGGAATCCGCATAAACCGGGATTTCCCGTTTCTGGATGTAATTAAATATTCTTAATTCGTCCAGTCCCAGTACGTGATCGGCATGAGGATGGGTAAAGATCACTCCGTCAATGGTCATAATTCCATTTTTCAAGGATTGATAGCGGAGATCTGGAGCCGTATCGATCAAAAGATTTTTTCCGGAATGATGAACCATGATAGAAGAGCGGGTCCGATGATTTTTCTTGTTGGAAGAGAGACAGACAGGACAGGAACAACCGATAACGGGAACTCCGGAAGAAGCTCCCGTCCCCAGAAAAAGAACATCCATCCCTTCCGTACCGGGAAAGACCTGATCACTCACATCAGACCCATCGGGAAGGGAGGACGTATCGGGATCAGGGAAGGACGGTAAAGATGCGGACATGTTTGATGACCACAGGCGTTACCGGACGATCTCTCGGATCGGTTGGAACAAGAGAAATGGCATCAGCAACATCCTGGCCTGATACAACTTCCCCAAAGATCGTATAATTTCCTGCAAGCCAGGGAGCAGGAGCCACAGTGATGAAAAACTGGCTGCCGTTCGTATTGGGTCCGGCATTGGCCATTGCCAGGACACCTTTTTTTGTGAAATCCCGTGTAGGATCGATCTCATCATTAAACTGGTAGCCTGGACCACCCATTCCATTTCCCAGTGGATCCCCGCCCTGAATCATGAAGTTCTTGATCACGCGGTGAAAAATGAGCCCGTCATAAAAATTGCGCTTGACCATTTCTCTCGACTGGGGATCGAGAAACTCTTTTTTCCCGGTTGCAAGACCAACAAAGTTTTCAACAGCGTGTGGGGCAGACTGCTTAAGCAACAAACAGGTTATCTTCCCCATTGATGTATCAAATTCAGCATACTCACCAGGTGCCAATGATTGTCCTGATGCCTGTGCATTTTCCATTCCTGCTCCAGTCATGAATAAAAAACCCGTTAAGAAAATCAAACCCCAGGATCTGAGTCTATTCCATAATGGCAATGGACTCATGGCTCCCAAAAAAAGTTCTCGGTTTGTCAGATTTGATCCATTCATTTTTTCCCTGCCCTTTTCCGGTCGTTTTCAGAAAGAAGCTTCTTCCGGATGCGAAGATTTTCAGGTGTGACCTCCAAAATCTCATCCTCTTCAAGAAACTCGAGTGTCTGCTCAAGGCTCATAAGACGCGGGGGAGTCAAAACAATGGCTTCTTCCGCATTTGAAGAACGAATATTATTGAGATGCTTCTTCTTGCAGGGATTCACAGCAAGGTCCGTTGGACGGGAGTGGGCACCAATAACCATTCCTTCATAAACCTTTACTCCGGGATTCAGAAAGAGTACTCCCCGTTCCTGAACATTGACCATGGCATAGGCGACAGTTTCTCCTTGCTCCATGGATATCAGGGCTCCGTTAACCCGGCCGGGAATTTCACCCTTGAAGTCACCGTAACCATGAAACGTATGAGTCAAAAGTCCAGTGCCTCTCGTATCAGAAAGGAACTCGCTTCTATAGCCAAGAAGCCCTCTGGCCGGGATCAAAAACTCAAGCCGGACATGTCCACCTCTTTGAGGGGCCATATTCAGCATCTCCCCTTTCCGGGGACCGAGTTTTTCCATGACAGTTCCGACATATTCTTCCGCAACATCGATAACCAAATACTCGTAGGGCTCTTGCTTTGATGAACCCTCGCCCTTGAAAAGAACTTTTGGTCTGGACACCTGAAACTCATATCCTTCACGCCTCATGGTCTCAATCAGAATTCCGAGGTGAAGCTCTCCTCGCCCGGAAACCTTGAAAGAATCGGGGCTGTCGGTCTCTTCGACACGAAGAGCCACGTTCGATCGGATTTCCTTGAAAAGACGATCCCTGAGGTTTCTGGAGGTTACAAACTTTCCTTCCTGACCGGCAAGAGGAGAATTGTTCACCAGAAATTCCATCGAAATGGTTGGCTCACCAATCTCAATGGGAGGCAGTTCTCCGATTGTCGTCAGGTCAGAGAGAATATCTCCAATCCGAAGATCGGGGAAGGCCGCAACCAGTATAATATCCCCGGCCCTTGCAGACTGGACCTCAACTTTTTTCAACCCCTCAAAGGACATAATCTTCTTGACCTTACCGCGCTCGATGATTTCGCCATTTACGACACGACCGATTGTCTCGGCATTTGTCAGCCTTCCGCGAATAACTCGTCCGAGAGCGCACTGACCGATATAAGAGTCATACTCAAGACTGGTCACCTGCATCAGGAATGGTCCGTTGACATCAACGGCCGGAGGGGGAGTGAAGTTGATGATTGTTTCAAAAAGGGGAATAAGGTTATCCGACGGAGTCGACAGATCCATCATCGCATAGCCCTTCTTGGCTGATGCATAGACCACAGGAAAGTCCATCTGCTCATCGGTAGCGCCAAGCTCGACAAAAAGGCTGAACACATCATTCAACGCTTCAACAGGTCTCGCGTCCGGACGGTCGATCTTGTTCAGGACAACGATTGGCTTTAACCCCATTGAAAGGGCCTTGTTCAAAACAAACCTCGTCTGGGGCATTGGGCCATCATACGCATCAACCACAAGGAGAACACCGTCAACCATCGTCATTGTCCGTTCCACTTCACCAGAAAAATCTGCGTGACCGGGAGTATCGACAATATTGATCTTGTAGTCGCCATAATGAACCGATGTATTTTTTGCAAGAATGGTGATTCCTCGCTCTTTTTCAAGGGCGTTTGAATCCATGACACGCTCTTCAACAACCTCATTCTCGCGAAAAACATGGCCTTGCTGGAGCAGCTTGTCCACAAGCGTCGTCTTTCCATGGTCGACATGGGCGATAATCGCGATATTCCTTGAATGAAGCAGATTTTCAGGTGATGCGGACGGTACCGATGACGGAACGGATGATGGGGTTTCCATAGTGAAGAAGATCCTCGCAATTTTTAAGTCGGTTTTATCGTTTCAAATCATCTTATTGTAGAAAAAAAGTTAAATGAAGTCAACGCCTTTTCAACCAAGTTATTACAAAATAATATTTTTTAAAAATCATTCAATTTATTTTTGACCTGCTAGGCGATGACAAACGCCAGGCATTTCAGATATTCAAGCTCTCCCATCGCCGGAACAATCGGGTGGTCCGGGCCAGAACCTCCCTTGTAAACAAGTTTTCCCGAGCGCCTTTTTTTCTTCAGAAGGCTTCGAAGAATCCCCAGAAGCTCATCGGCTTCCAAAAGCGCCGAACAGGAACATGTCACAAGGATCCCGCCTGGACGAACAAGGTCAATGGCAAGCTGGTTTGCAGCATAATAGCCCCTGACGCCCTCTTCTTTCTTCTTTCGACTCTTGATGAAAGCAGGAGGATCCATGACCACTGCATCATATTTTTTGCCTGCACTGGTGGCTTCTTCCGCCCATTCAAAAAAATCCCGCTTGATTACCGAACTCATCACGCTGGGAAAGCCTGAAAGATTCTCACTGTAACATTCAAGTGCCGAAGAAGAAGAATCGACTCCGGTCACTCCTGCGGCTCCCTGCCTGGCAGCCGCCATCGACCAGGATCCGACATGACAGAAAGCATCAAGAACATCACTCTTTCCAAAAAAACGGGAAAGCGAGTCAATGTTTCGCCGCTGGTCCAGGAAAAGCCCTGTTTTCTGTCCGTCCCTGAAGGGGAATCGCACTGTCGACTCGCCCGCATGGATTGAGAGGATCTTTGGAACATCTCCTTCGATCAGGTCCTCTCCAACGGGAAGCCCCTCGATTGACCTCGAATGAACGGAACGATCCACCCGGATACCACGAGGGGAAAACCGATTTCTAAGAACAAGAAGTATTTCCGACAGATACGCTTCCATTGCCAGAGTGGTCACCTGCACAACCAGAAAGTCATCATACCGGTCAACAATCAGACCCGGAAGAAAATCTCCCTCTGAATGCACAACACGATAGAGACTTCCCGGGCAAAGCTGATTGCGGAGGGAAATGGCACGATCGATCGTCTCTTCAAGATAGGATGAAAAACCCTTCCATCGCGGGTAAAAAGGATCAAGAAGACGCGCTGCAATCAGTGTTTGGGGATTATAGATCGCCCGCCCAAGAACCCTTCCCTGATGTGACTCCACCGATACAAACAGGGGAGCTTCCGGAGAACGCTTCTCCACGATGGCGACTTCGTTCGAAAATACCCACAAATGTCCGGATAAAAGTCTTCTTTCTTCACCCTTTTTAAGAATCAGACGTCCTTCGCGCTCATCCCGACCCTTTTCATCCACAAAAACCATAGCGATATTGCTCCTCATATACAGATTGACCGAAAAAAAGGAAAAGAACATTGTACAAGCCGTTGTCTGTTTTCACAAAATATATGGAGTAACCTGCCCTAACCTTCCGTTCAGCTCAAGATGGCCTCTTCCACTTGGAGCCAATCTCGGGTATTGTCCATAGGATTGTGAAACGCATTCAACCCCATTTTCAAACGTCAACCAAAAAGGATTCCATGAGAACGCATCTCCGCCTGATCTCAATCACCACGATCATGGCTGCCATTGCAGTTTTTTTAGTCTTTCCCAAAAACTCCGGCGCATTCGACCTTCAGCTCATGGGTGACATGACCGCCGCAGTCAAAAGCCCGCTCGATAACCAGACCGCCATTGCCGGTGGAGGAACAGTCCGGCTTGCATGGGAATACGCTCCTGACTGGGATGTAACCTTGACAGGCAGTGCCTATTTTTTCCCGACATCAACCCCTGGGGGCGTCAACCCGATGACCTATGCACCAACAACCGGGGGAATGGTTTCGATTATCCCCGTAACAATTGGTGTGCAGCATATTTTCGCCCGATTCGACAGGAAAAAGTATGATTTTTACGGAGTTCTCGATGGCGGTGGCGCTCTTGAGTACAATTTTGGCGTCGGCCACTCGGCACCAGAACCATTTGTTGATGGCGGGATCGGATTTGGAACGAAAGAGTTCTTTATCGAAGAGCGGGCAGAATCCATGCTGAATGCTTTTGGAGCAATTCCAAACTCTCCCTCAGGACCACTGCTCCTTTTTACGACATCGATAGGTGTTCATTTTTTCCAGTTCTGACCGGCAAGGGAGTTTTCTTCAAAAAAGGGAGCGCTTGAGAAAAGGTCCATTGATGCACATGCCAGGAAATCATTTGATCAATCAGCTCCAAAAGCTGACTTTCCTGATGGTCCGAGAGGACCACACTTTCTGATTTCCGAAGATCTTCACCCGAAAACCGTTCCAGCAATCGCAATGAATCTGCCTGACAAACAGGCTCCCGACTTTTTTCACCATCCATCCGGCTACAGTCACGGCACCTCACACGGCCGTTCTCAGGATCAAATCGGACCTTTCCGATCAGAATCTCCAAACCGCATCCCTGGCAAACAGGAATTAATGGGCCAAAACCCATAATTCTGAGCATTCTGGCTGAAAAACGGATCCAAAGCAGTCCGTATCTGGAATTTTCCTTCTCCAGGAGGCACAGATAATGCAGGAAAAGCTCAAAAAGAGCCGGCTCCTGAACATGCGCTGGCAAAAGACAAAGGATAGCCCTTACCGGAAGCCCCGCCCATACAAGCTTGTCATAATCATTCCGAATCTCTGAAAATGGATCGATCACATTGGCTTTATGAAGCCGAAAAAGACTGTCGGGAGTATGATGCCGCCCTAACAAGGAAGAAAAGGTAAGAGGTGACAATGCCGCTCCGAAACGATTTCCCGTTGCATTCGCACCTCTTGCAAACCCGGTGAGGAGACCTTCTTCCAAGGAAAAAAAGGTCACAACCCTATCATCATCACCATAACGAACAGACCGGAGGATGAGAGCATACCGTTCAAACGCCAAAAGCCCCCTCCATCCTCCGCACATAACCAATCAAGAAACTACTCCCCGATATACCCAAGCTCTCGCAGAATTCTGGGGTTATCACGCCAGGCCGGTTCAACTTTTACAAGAAGCCTCAAAAAAACTTTTCCGCCGACAAGACGTTCGATTTCCAGCCGGGCTTTTTCACTGACCTCCCTGATTCGCTCACCACCACTGCCAATCATGATGGCCTTTTGAGAATCCCTTTCAACAATGATAACGCCACGAATGGTCGTGATCCCCTTTGGACCTTCCGGTTCGATGTATTCCTCGATCATCACCGCACTTTGATGGGGGACCTCCTCCCTGAGACTCCAGAAAATCTTTTCCTGGATAAGCTCACGAACAAGTTGCCTCACGGTCTGGTTCGTATAAAGCTCAGGATCAAAAAGGTTCTCCCCTTCAGGAAGATATCGGAAAACAACGTCAATAAAACGCTCAAGATTTTTACTCTTGACACCCGATACAGGAATGATTTCACCCGGAAGCCCCCATGACTCAATCTCAAGAAGCCGCGGAATCATTCCTTGCCCTCCGGTCTTGTCCATTTTGGTTGCCGCAATCAAAAGGGGGCGCCCATCAAGAACAGGCAGAAGCAGATCCCGCATTCTGGAAACATCATCACGCGAAGGCATCGGGTCAAGGCTGATCACCCATACGATGACATGCGCCCCGAGCAGGGCTTCCCTCGACATGTCAACCATAAGATGGTTGAACGCGTGAGAAAGCCGGTGAATACCCGGTGTGTCAAGAAAAACAATCTGCCCTCTCGACTCGGTGAGGATTCCCCGGATAAGGGTACGGGTTGTCTGGGGAATCGGAGAGATGGCTGATACTTTTTCCCCGACCAGCGCGTTGACAAGAGTTGACTTGCCGGCATTGGGGAGTCCGACCATTGCAACCAGACCACATTTATAGGGCTCGGAAGAACCTCCGTCAGAGCCCAGATCATCGATATCAATTTCCTTCAAAGCACACCTCCAGAAACAGTTAATCACGGTTCATCGCCACTGTGGACTTTCCACAGATACGAACCATACGAATCAAACTGATTCTAGCACGCATCAGGACTGCTTTTAAAACAGACCGCCTGATTCCGGATCAGCTAATGATGAAAACAGAGCGTCTCAGGATATGATGCCCACATTTCTGACAATGCTCCCCTCTTCGCTCGGGAACGGATCTTTCACTGTTTTGATGGAAAACATCTGGCCGTTTCAAAAATCACCCGATCCCTTGATTGACACCTATTTTCAAACAAAGTGCTTGCCCTTTAACAACCAGAATGATAAAAAATTGAGAGTCCTTTTATTACTCCACCAAAACCCAAGGAGATCCGACACATGTGGCATGGCATCATTATGGCAGGCGGCTCGGGAACGCGTTTCTGGCCTTTAAGCCGAGAACTTTACCCCAAACAGTTCCTGTCACTTGTCGGCGAAAAAAGCCTTCTCCACGGCACAGTCAACCGTCTCCTCCCACTTTTCCCACAAGACCAGATCTGGATCATGGTCGGAACCAAACACGAATCTGAAACCATACGGACTCTCTCAAATCTTCCCAAAAGCCAGCCTGGACAGACATCTCCCCGGATATTTGTTGAGCCACAGTCAAAAAATACCCT
>DAHWBS010000039.1 GCA_027323445.1 Leptospirillum sp. | reverse complement strand
GGGTTCATTTTCTTGAAAATCGATCCGTCCAAATCGGCGGAATTCGCTTTCTTGGATGCACCCTCTGGACAGACTTTTTGGGCGGGATGCATGGGAAGGCTTCCGAACAGGGCATGAACGACTTCGAATACATCACCCTGAAGGGGGACAAGCTCCGCTGGGTAGATGTGGCGTACCGCCACCGGGAATCCCTGGCGTGGCTCCGGAAAGAGCTGGAAACCCCCTTTTCCGGACCGACTGTGGTGATCACTCATCATGCCCCGTCCAACCTCTCGAATCCTCCCCAGTTCGCCGGAAGTCCCATTTCCGGGGCCTTCTATTCGAACCTGGACAACCTGATCGAAGAGACGCAACCGGCCCTCTGGATCCATGGCCACATACATGATTCGAGCGATTACATGATCGGCAAGACCCGGGTGGTCTGCAATCCCTTTGGATATGATGGGATCGAAACAAACGTGGACTGGGATCCGGAAGTGATCGTGCAGGTATGAAGTAGAGAGATTGGTATATCAAGAGGAGAAAGAATATTAAACAATTGAAGTTGAAGAACGGACCTTTGACCGGATCGGAAGTTGATCTGAAATAGAGATCATGTGTACATCCAAAATCGACATCATGCTATGTTAAACTTAATGAGTAGGTTTCAAACAGGTTCACCCTCCTTTCCTTATCATAAGGGAGTGCGCTAATGACTCGACCACAACTGGTACACCCGCCTTCCGCTAACGATGAGAAGTTGCTTGACGGTTACTTTCGTCAGCTCTCCGCCGGGGAAATCAGCCGCCGAGAATTCGAGGAAGCCACACGTCAGGAATGGTGGTGGGGAGACATTCTGGAAGGCCTTGAAAAAAGGAATCTTTCTTACCCGATCGTCGAACCGAAAAGGACAGATGCCCAGCAGAAACTGACGGACAAGGTTTTTTGATGAAGACAGGGAACCCCGAGCATCCGAAGGTGTCTATCATTGTGACGGATGCAGGGCCGCTGGTGACGCTTGCAGTAGCTGGAGCCCTTGACATCTTGCTTTTGCCGGATTATTGGACGCCTAGACTGGCCCCGACGGCAAGGAATTAAATCCTTTATTTTCAATGGATTGCGGTTGGTGCCCTGAGAATTAAAAAATGGGTTATTTAGGGTTCACAGAAGTTCACAAAAATTATCGGAAGTTTTCTTCCTGGAATGGCTATAAATATGGCGGATTGTTGATTTAAAATTGGAGCGGGATATGGGATTCGAACCCACGACCTTCAGCTTGGGAAGCTGACACTCTACCGCTGAGTTAATCCCGCTCAGGATGGTCTAATTTTTTTATCACGAGTCGATGACAATTGCAAACAGGGAAGAGCTGTCAGCCACAGGTCGGCAACAAAAAGCTCCCTCCGCCAACAAAACCAATAATCTCCACCCGATCACCGGCATTGAGACCGGTTTTAGGCCAGTCTTCTTTCTGCAGGATCTGCAAGTTCAACTCGACCACCACCTGGCGATCAGAAAATCCAAGCTCCTTTAAAAGCTCGGCAACCGTTTTCCCCGGAAAAAAGCGACAGGGATCTCCATTGACATAAATATGTTCTTCAGCACTCATAAAAAAACGGCCTCCCGACCATCAGAAGAAAACCCATCTGAAACAATCCTGAAATGTTAAAAAGATTTTGTTTCCATATTCCGCTACAATGGATCGTAGCGGAATTTAAGTCTCAGGGTCAAAGGATTAAAATGAAACATCTGGTTTTTTCACAGCTCCCAAGAATGCTCTTTGCGACAAAGCTTCTGTTTGTCACGGGGGTTTCTTATCTTCTCGCCGACGGAGTCGATCAGGCTGTCAAAAACAGCATTCTTCCGCCAATAAGCATCCATAGAGAAGACCGGTCAGGCAGTATCGAGTCCTTCCATGCCCCATCGGCTTCCGAGCTGGGCCTTATTGCCTCAAGAAATCCGTTCAGCCCTGATCTGCGGGGGAAAAGCTACGCCAATATCCTTTCAGATCTTTACCCGCAATCGGGCACAGGACCGGACTCAGCACCCAAGGATGCTGAAGTTGTTGCTCTGGGAAACTGGATGAACGGCAAAGTTCCCATTCTTGAACCAAAGGCGATCAAATTAAGGCTTGTCGGTACCGTTCTGGCAGGAAAGATGACCTCAGGTGCGGTCATTGATTCACTCGATCCGGAAAAACAAAAATTTTACAAGGTCCACGATACCATCATCCCCGGAAAAATCACGCTCGTCGCGGTTCGCAAGGAGTATGTCGTCTTGCAGGTCGGGAAAGGTTATGGGATTCTGAAAGCCCACTATGATCAGGAAGACGATGCCGGTCAAGTCCTTCCGGAAAAGGGTTCTTTATCTGTGAGCGCCCATGGGATTCACAAGATCGATGACCATCACTGGCTTGTCGAGGCCAGGGCCATTCAGTTTGCAACCAAAAACCTGAGTTCCCTGCTTTTACAGGCCAGAGCCATACCGGACTTTACGGGTGGCCACCCCGACGGGTTCAGGATGGTCAACATACAGTCAGGGAGTCTTTTTCAGGAGCTTGGACTCGCACAGGGAGACGTCATACGTTCCATCAACGGTCTTTCCATGAATGATCCCCAGAACTTCATGAAGGCACTGTCGACTCTTCAGAGCGCAACCAATGTGCAGATCGATCTCTTGAGAAATGGGGCACCCCAGACGTTTGACTATCAGATACAGTCAGAATGATCCATTTTCCAAGCGATAAGGAATAACAACATGCATTTCCTCATGCGATATATTAAGAGCTCAAAAATCACGACACCCCTTTTGCTCATTGGGCTTCTTTCAGGCGGCACACCTCTTCACGCCGCCACAGACTCTCCTTCCGGAGGAAGCCTTCTGGCTCCGGCGAACACCACACCACTAAAAGATCCCCTGATCATCAAACCATCCTCGCCCACTCCACTTGATATGGAAAACTCCGTTTCTCTCAACTTCAGAAATGTAGACATATCTGTCCTTGTTCGCTTCATGAGCAACCTCATGAACAAAAACATCGTCATGGACGAACGGGTCAAGGGGAAAATATCCATTCTCTCCCCCAACAGGATCAGCATTGACCGCGCATTCCAGATCTTCAAGCAATCTCTCAGGATGAAAGGCTTCGAGGCTGTTACCAAAAAAGGAATGATTTTTATCGTTCCGGCAAACCAGGCCCCCCAGGACAGGGAGCTCTTTCTTTTTACACTTGAAAATACCAGCGCCAAATCCATCGCCAAAACAATCAACAGCATTCTTTCGAAAGGGTTCCAGCCTCCTCCTGTCGGAGCGGTCTCATCGGGTGGGCTGATCGGAATGGTCCAGATCGTTCCGGACAGCCCCTCAAACAGCCTGATTATCTCAGCCACACCACACGACTACCACCTGATCAAGGCCCTTTTGCGAAATCTTGACCACCCCCCCGGAGAGGTCTATGTCAAGGCTTCCCTGATCGAGATTTCAACAGATAAACTCCAGAACATCCAGGTCAACCTTTTGGGAGCTGTTACCGGAGCAAACGGATCAGGGGTGGTTGGCGGCACAAACTATGGAATGGTCGGTGGTACAGTCAATGGAGCGGTCGGAAACAGTCTGACAGGAACAACAGGTACAACAACCGCTGCAAGCGGTGCCGCCGGCGCCGCTTCTTACCTCTCTGGCCTTACAGGACTTGTCGCGGGTGTTCTGACCGGTGGGACATTTACCTATGGCGGTGTCAGCTATCCATCCATTGGATCACTTCTCAACGCACTACAAACCGATACCGATGTCAGGACTCTCTCCACACCTGAGATCCTGGCCACAGACTCGCAGAAAGCCAAGATCACAGTCGGAGAGGATGTTCCTTTTATAACAGGACAGAGCCAGACTGTCGGCGGCAACGTCATGACCATGATCCAGCGCCAGAATGTGGGTATAACTCTTGAAATAACCCCGCATATCCTTGCCCATAACAGGGTCCGTCTCCAGCTTAAACAAACCATATCGGCCCTTACAAACGCTTCCCAGCTGATAGGAACAATCGCCGTTGGTCCGACCACGACCAAGCGCGCGACCACCACAACCCTGACCATCGCGTCCGGGCAAACAATTGTGATCGGTGGACTGATCTCATCTGTTGTCACAAAAAACAAGTCGACCATTCCCTGGCTCGGAAACATTCCGGTTCTCGGGTATCTGTTTTCCAATACAACCAATGAAAAGCAACGGGATGACCTTCTGATCTTCCTGACACCCTATGTCATCAAATCCAACTATTCCTATGCCAAGATCGATCTTGGCGCGCCTGCGATCCTGAAACGTTACTCCAGACACCAGCACCTGATTGAAACATTAACGCCCAAGATAAAACCCGGAACAGTCTCCGACGATAACTTTCTTGAGACGGTCAATCTTCCCGGGGAAAAAGGAACTCCGGAGTGATCGCCGATGGCAGGAGATAATCTGAAAGACTCTGTTCCGTTGATCTCACCCCAAAACGAAGAAAGCCCTTTAGAAGGACCGAGCCCGTTACTCGACTACCTGCCCACCCAAGGAGAAAATCCCGATGAGATCTGGAAAAAATGGGCCAGGCTGCAAAATTATTCATACCTTACCGATTTCAGTCTGGACTCCATGGAGCCCGAACTATTGGCCAACCTTCCCATCGGATTTCTCAAGCAACACCTTCTGCTGCCGACTCATCACATCGACCAGAAACGAACGATTCAGCTGATTGTTGGCTCGCCCAAAAGCTTCTTTGCAATTGAACCGGTGCGAACCATTCTGATGGAGCAGGATCGGGATATCCGCTTTGAGCTTGTCTTCATGCCCCCGTCGAAAGTATTGACACTGATCAACAATGCCTATGAACGCTATACACAAAGCCAGACATCCGAAGTTTTGTCAGGCGTTTCCACTGAAACGGAAGAAATGAAGGATCTCTCCTCCATTCAGGAAACCATTGATCTTCTCGATGCCAAAGATGACGCACCGATGATCAGGCTGGCCAACTCCATTCTGGGACAATCCATTCGCCAAAAAGCCTCTGATATCCATATCGAGCCCTTTGAAAAGGATCTCATGGTTCGCTACCGGGTCGACGGAGTCTTGTTCAATGTCCTTTCGATCCCGCAAAAGATTCAGGCGGGCCTGGTTTCAAGGTTCAAGCTGATGGCCAACCTGAATATTGCGGAGAAAAGACTTCCTCAGGACGGCAGGATCCGGATCAAGACCGGCGGGCGCGATATTGACATAAGGGTTTCAACCCTTCCGGTCAGACACGGAGAACGGGTTGTCCTTCGTATTCTGGAGCAGGGCACATTGCTTCTCCCTCTTTCATCGATCGGATTTGATGAGCACGACCTTTTGACCCTGGCAGGACTCATTCGTCTGACTCACGGGATTATCCTCGTAACAGGCCCCACCGGAGCTGGAAAAACAACCACTCTTTACGCCATTCTCAATACCATCAACAGCCCTGATAAAAATATCATCACCATTGAAGATCCTGTTGAATATCAACTTCAGGGAATAGGACAGATTCAGGTTAACCCCAAAATCCAGCTCACATTTGCTACTGGGCTCCGGTCCATACTCCGGCAGGATCCGGATGTGATACTGATCGGAGAAATCCGGGACGGAGAAACGGCCGAAATCGCCATTCAGGCATCCTTGACAGGCCATCTCGTTTTTTCAACGCTTCACACAAACGATGCTCCCTCTGCCATTACCCGTCTGATTGATATGGGCACAGAACCTTTTCTGATCTCAACAAGCGTAAAGGCTGTCATCGCCCAGCGTCTGGTCCGCAAGATCTGCCCTGACTGTCGGGAAAGCTATGTCCCGCAAGAGATAGAGCTCCAGCGGATAGGCATCACCCATGACCAGCTTCCTCCTGAAGGACTTTTCAGGGGAAAAGGCTGTGTCCGCTGCATGGATACCGGCTATCGTGGCAGACAGGGCATTTACGAACTTCTGATCATTGATATGGAGATCGCCCAGCTGATCAATACAAAAACCGACACGGCCACAATCAGGAACAGGGCAAAGGAAAAGGGAATGACCACGTTGATTGAAGATGGAAGACGAAAAATCCTTCTGGGCATCACGACAACCGAAGAAGTCCTGAGAGTCGCACTCTCTGAGGTTTTCGTTGAATAATGGACAAAACGAATAGTGACAGGCGATAGAAAATGCCCATATTTGCCTATGAGGGTGTAACCTCTTCCGGAAAAAGATCTACGGGCTTGATCGATGCTGACAGCTCCCGCCATGCCCGCCAGAAACTCCGCACACAAGGAATAACCGCCCTCAGAATCGACCCGCAGGAAGCGGGAAAGACCTTAAATGAAGGTGGCAGTGGCACTGTCAAGGCAAAAGACCTGACCGCGTTCACAAGACAGCTTGCAACGCTCATCGGTGCCGGAATTCCGATTGTGGACTCTCTTGCTGCCATTCTTGACCAGGGAATGGAGGGACGTTTTCAGGAAATCATCGCCTCCGTGAGAGAAGATGTTAAAGGGGGGAGATCCCTCAACGGGGCTCTTGAAAAATATCAGAAGGTTTTTTCCCCGATCTTCATCAACATGATAAGAGCCGGAGAAGAGTCCGGAACGCTTGAAATCATGCTTGACCGCATTGCGGATTTTCAGGAAAAAAGCCAGGAAACAAGAAGGAAGGTACTTGGAAGCCTTTTTTATCCGATCATTCTCATGTGCGTCGGCATATTGATGGTCCTCTTCCTTCTCACCGTCGTAATGCCCAGAATCACCAGCATTTTTGAGGGATTAAAAGCAACACTGCCTCTTCCTACCCGTATTCTTCTGGCTGTCTCAGGAACACTCAGAGACCATGCCCTTTTATTTATCACGGCAACAATCTTTCTGATACTGGCGGGGATCCATCTTGCCAGAACAAAAAGACGGCAATTAGACGAGATCCTTTTAAAAATACCCCGCGTTGGTCCATTAATCATTTCTGACCAGGTCGCCCGTTTTGCAAGAACGATGTCGGTTCTCCTAAAAGGTGGCGTCTCTCTTCAAAGAGCTCTTGAAATTGCAGAAACGGTGGTGACCAACCAGATTTTAAAAGAGGCTGTTTCCCGGGCAAGGGAACTTGTCAGAAATGGAGAATCCCTCGGTGGAAGCCTCCGTCAGTCCCCCTATTTTCCAAGGCTTGCGGTCGCAATGATCCAGACCGGCGAACGATCCGGACAGCTGGAAGAGCTCCTCATGAAAACGGCCCAGGGGTATGAATCCGAAGTTGGGCAGATCGTCGCAACCATTACTTCAATCGTTGAGCCAGTCATGATATTATTAATCGGATCGATGGTCCTTTTTATGGTTCTTTCAGTTTTGCTCCCCATTTTTGAAATGAGTCAGGCTGTCCAGTAACAAATAACGGCTACAAAACAAACTCGACAAGAGGAAACGTACATGTCTGTCCTTACCAGAAAAAGAAAAAACCTTTTTTCGGACTCCGGCTTCACGCTGATCGAGATCATGGTTGTTATCTTCATCATTGCCCTGCTCGCAGCGCTTGTTGTTCCCAAAATCATCGGACGCACCGAAGAAGCCAAAAGGGTCGCTGCAAAGGCCCAGATCAGGGAAATAGAAAATGCCCTGAGCCTTTACCATCTTGATAACGGAACCTACCCCTCGACAGAACAGACACTTGATGCCCTGATCAAAAAGCCATCGACGCCTCCCGTCCCGACGAACTACAAAGCAGGAGGATATATCTCAAAGATACCCAAAGACCCCTGGGGACGGCCTTACATTTATCTTTCTCCCGGGAATCATGGAGACTTCGACCTTTACTCCTACGGAGCGGATGGTGCCAAAGGCGGCAAAGGGAACAATGCCGATATCGAATCCTGGGCACTTGAGAACTGATGATCCAACTTCCTCGGTTTCCAAAGAAAAAAAATGTGCTCAAAGCCCGGCTGAAGACCATCTCCCCAGCCATCCGGAACAATCTTGACCATATTTCAAAAGCATTCGAAAAGCAGGGGGCGCAAAAAAAAAGAGAAAGCTTTTTTATGCGCCCATCCAGCCTTATTGTCTGGGGGGTTGTCACTTTTCTCGTTTTTCTGGCAAAAGGATTCCCTACAAACGAGATGATGCACTTTTTACTGACCATCCCTTCCCCTGCCATCCTGATCAGTGCGGAATCAGCCACCTACCATCCGCCTCTTGGAGCCTCCTATCGGGACATGATCATCACAGCCCCGACCAACGATGGACCGGTTTCCATCGATCTGGCAAGAGCCAGGGGAAGCATTGACCTTGTCACCCTCGTCTCCGGAAAACCCCGATACAACTTTGACCTCAAAATGTACGGCGGAGAGTTCAGGGGCAGGCTCAGGCGATTTTATCGGGGGAAAGTAAGCCATCTGAAGGGCCTCACCATCCATCCGATCGACCTGTCGACAACCAGAAAGCTGACCCACCAGAACCTCTCAGGACTGATGGATCTCCAAACCGACTACACCTGGAGAACAGGGATGGAAGACAAGGGACACGGAACACTCTCCCTTTCAATCGCAAAGCTCGTGGTCCGCTCTCTCAACATGAACGGATTTCCCCTTCCCCCTGTTTCGTTTACCCATGTTCATGGTATGGTCAGGATGAAAAATGGCCTTGGACATATTGAGACCCTTAATGCTGACGGTCCCATGGCTCATCTGACGGGGAAAGGAGACGTCGCTCTTGCCAACCCTTATCCCCGCTCCATCGTCAATCTTGATTTCGACATCTCCCTCCGGGGAGAGCTTTCCAAGATCCCCCTTCCCTCCATTACAGGGAAAAACGGAGCAATCATTCATCTTCATCTGTCGGGCCCATTGGGCTCTCCTCAGGTAACACTTAACGGCATCGCTCTTCCTCGCTAGCGAGAAGTCTCATGGCTGACACATATTTACTGACCCGATTCTCAGATGACGATCTTGAAGCATTTATTATCCTGAGAGAACGTGCGTCCTGGGAAGTCCGGAATCGTTTCCGCTGGCCAATCTCCACAAAAGATTTCCTCGACCCGGAAAAGCCCCTCAAAATTCCTGAACTTGATGACCTTCTTTCCGGGAAAAATGTCATATCCATTCTTTTATGGCCACCCGAGCTCTCGATCTCCGAGTCTTTCCTTCTGCCATCCCTTCTCAAACAGGAATTGCTTCCTGCCTGCGAAAATGAGATGGATGCACTGATTCCATGGCCTATTGAACAATGCCAGACAGCCATCAGTACGAAAAGGGAAAAAAACTCATATCGGGTTTTTGCCCTGACCTCTCCAAGACCTCCCCTTGAAACAGCCATCAGAAAGCTTGCCGACCATCACCTGGAACCCAAGCATATTTTTCCAGAATCCCTGCTTCTTGCGGAAACACACTCGAAAGAGGAGCCGCCAGAAAAGAACGAAACGGAGTACACGCTCTATTATCAGGAGCAAACAACCCGAATGGTCATTCTGGTTCTTGATGGCAGCTTTCCGGTCAAAGAGCTGGTGATCAGGGCCCCATCCCGGGAGGAGCGAAGGCGACAGCTGGAAAATGCGTTCTTTGCATTCTCCATGGAAGGGTTGGCCTTAAAAACGGGGCATGTGTTCAATCAACCTCCCCAACCGGCAGGAGATGCAACCGACGAAGTCCCACGAATCCTGTCTGGCCTGAAATCTCTTTTTCCGGACGGGAACCTGAAACGGGATCTTCCCGACTTTCGAAGCGGGACCCTTGCCTCCGAACATG
The DNA here is from genome assembly GCA_027323445.1 of Leptospirillum sp. Classification (GTDB taxonomy): domain Bacteria; phylum Nitrospirota; class Leptospirillia; order Leptospirillales; family Leptospirillaceae; genus Leptospirillum. The sequence goes on along the minus strand of DAHWBS010000039.1, from coordinate 3,991 downwards.
AGAAAAAACTCCTCCTGAAACAGTTCAGGCCGTTTTTATTCCTGACAACCCTTTTGATTCTCGCGATCGGATTTGACGGATGGGTTCATTATAAAAACATCAAGGACCAGCTTATGGCTGAAAGAACCATGATCAATACGATCGCATCAAGGGCATTGGGCACATCACAGGTTGTTGACCCGATGGCCCAGATGGAACAAAGAGAGAAAACTCTCAAGAAACAAAGCTTGATGCTGTCAAGAGGAACCGACATCATTGAACTTTTACGAGCCATTTCCATCGCCCCTCCCAGCAATATGACTTTTGAGCTGGTCTCCCTGTCCATCGGGGCAAAAAGCCTGAACCTTTCAGGAAAAACGGACAGTTTTGAACATGTGGAAGTAATCAGGACAGAACTTCTTAAAAATCCTCATATCAAGGAGCTGTCCGTCCAGAGTGCCCGGCTGGGGATTGACCATAAAACGGTCACGTTCCGGATGGGAGGAATCCATGACTGAGAGATCTCTGGCCTTTTTCTCGCCTCTTCTTGCCTCTGTCAAAAGATATTCAATCCCTCTGAGGGAGCGGTGGGAAAAAATGAGCTCAAGAGAGAGAAGGCTTTCTTCCATCCTGCTCATTCTTGGCGCTCTTTATCTCGCATCAACCCTTTTGACATCCTTTTTCCTTGACCCCTATGAAGAGGCTGTCTCAGAAGAAGCGACCCTCCGGATGGAGGTGAAAAAGGCCAATCAGATGTCCGCCCGTCTTCAACAGATCCAGTCCACCATCAATAAGCGATCTCATCTGTTAAGCTCGGACAACGCAGGATTTTCGCTGATTTCCTACCTTGAACAGGAAGCGAAACACTCCCGGATATCAACATCAGTCTCGCAAATGACACCCAGAAACCTTCCCTCCGAGGGGGGATATCCTTCTGTCATGGTCAGTCTGCATCTCGAAAAAGTTGACCTGGCTCACACTCTTATCTTCATAGCAAGGATTCAACGGGCCCCTCACCTTCTCCGGATCACGCACATCTCCCTTGAGCGCCGGTTCGACCAACATGATCTTCTTGACGTGCGAATTGACGTACAAAGCATCCAGCCCTCATAAGACGGACGATGGCTTTGCCCTCGTCATGGTTCTGTTCATGATCATGCTTCTGACACTCTTGGTCTTCCGGATTATCGACCATGCAGAGTCGTTTCTGAGGGAATCAGAGATCTTTCATGACAACACACAGGCCTACTACCTGGCCCGCTCGGGAATCGAGGCCGGAAAGCTTGAAATCATAGGAAGCTCCCTTGCGGCAGCAAAAAGCGGCCAGAACTACACTGGGCTTGATCAGCCATGGGCAACCCCCCTGATCAATTTTCCCGTTTCCTCCAATATGTTCCTCTCCGGAATCGTCACCGACGAAGACTCAAAACTCAACCTGAATCAGATCTCATCAAACGGAACCCCCAACCTTCATCGAGTAGGACAACTCGAAAAGCTCTTCACCCTTCTGGGTCTTCCTGTATCGGTGATCCCGGCGATTGAAGTCTGGGTCTCCGGAACAGGAACAGGCCAGCCCCCTCCAGCCGGCGCCTATGCTTCCCAGATTCCTTCTTACAGGCCCCATGGGGCACCCATGGATGTTCTTTCGGAGCTTCATCAGGTGATGGGTATGACCGAGTCCCAGTTTCAGGCACTCGAACCTTATGTCACGGCCGAATCTGATGGCGTTGTAAACTTGAATACTGCGTCAGAAACCGTCATAGAGTCCCTCGATCCATCGATGACTCCACAGATTGCAGCCTCCATCACCCAGTCAAGGCCTTTTAGAACAATGCAGGCCGTCTCCCAGGTCGTTCCGCCCGCCGTTCTTGCAAACATCCAGGGAGACATTACGATCGTTTCCCAAACATTCTCCATCTCCGCCGTCGGCACCACAGGCAATACCAGACAGGCGGCAAGGGCATACCTGACTGTCAATGGCAGTCAGGCTCAATATCTGTCCTTTCGGGTTGGGGGGAACCGACTTCTTGGCCAGATTGAATCACTGATCGAAAGCGCACCACAATCTTCACAAACCACAAACCTCACACTCCCGTCACCATAAACGAACCACACCGCTCGCTCCCGGGAAAGATCTGTGAAAGAATGAGAGAGGAGTCATTGACCCCCAAAAAGTCCGGAGGATCCCTATGGAACAAAACAAAGGAATCGGCGAGCTTTTCGATGAGGCAGAAACATTTCGCCTGACCGGAAAGCTGATCGACGCCATCGCCGTTTATCGCCAGATTCTGATACGAATTCCCAACGCACCAATGGTGCTTCGCCGCCTGGCCGAGTGTCTGATCGAAAAAGGTGTCCCGCAAGAAGCCATTTCGTCTCTGGAAGATGCCATACGTCTCGACCCGGAAGAACCATCCCAGTATCACACCCTTGCTGGCGCCCTGAGGGGAAGAGGCAGAATGGATGATGCCCTTCTCATTTATCGAAGGGCCGTTGATCGCTCACCTGACAATATTACATACCTTGTCGATTTAGCCTGGTGCATGGCAGATATCGGGGCAATGGGGAAAGATCGTGCCATCCAGGAAAAAGCTCTCGAAATCCTGATAAAAGCACAGGGAATCAATGACCGGGATTCAGGCATATGGGACGCTCTGGCAGGAATATACAAGGATCTGGGTGATCGTGAAAAGGCACTTGAATGTCTTAGGAAAGCGCTTGAGATCGACCCTTACGATACGGACAGGATTGAAATATTTGAACGCTTGTCTGCCAGAAAATCCACAAATATCTGACTTCATCCCGGTCCATGTTGAAATCTCCCCATTCTTTCTTTAAACTGAGTGAGGAATCGGGCAGGTGGTGCCCGGACATCGTTGCCTTTATGGCCTTACACCAAAGGAGCTCAAATGCTGATCAGAAAGATCTCTTCCCTGTTCGTCGCGTTTGCGTTTATGGGAGCAATCTCCCTCACCGCAGCGCCAGTTTCTTTTGCCGCAGATGCAACAGCACCAGCAGCTCCTGCAGCCAGTGCACCAGCAGCTCCCGCAGCCCCTGCAGCACATGCCAAGAAGCACATGAAAAAGCGACATGCACGTCATGGTTGCAACCATCACAGCAAGTATTATCGCCGCCATCATCGCTGCTATCCAAAGCATCACCATCATGCAAAGCGCCATCACCATGTCCGACATCACCACAAGAAGCACCACCACAACGTGTAATATTCAACCCGAACATAAAGGGGGGCATATTACCCCCCTTTTTCCTTTCCCCCAAAACATCCCCTATCGTCTTCGAGATACTTCAAAAAATAAATTGCGTCCCCGTCCTGCCAGCCTTTTCAATCGTTCATAAAGATACATCGCCCTATTTCCCGGTGTCGGATCCCAATGAAATAACCGGCTTCAGTCACGTCCGGATTTTTGGGAACAAATCCGCTAAAATCCCAAAGTGATGCAAGAATCATGACTCTATTTCGGCAACCGGTCTTTCCAGAGGCCATCCATTAGTCAAGGGTCCAGATCGATGACCAGTACAAATATCCCCAATCATCCATACAAAATTGGAATTTCAACAGATCTCTACTTTCCTCCGATTGATTCTCTTTATCGCTCCATCTCCGAAAGCGGGGAGCTTGATGGAACGAGGATCATTCCTGATTATATCGAGATCTTCCGTGGTCGAACCGTTGACCTGAAAAAAGCCCGGGAAGAAATGATTCCCAAAGGGATTCCCCTCACTTATCACGGAGATACCCTTTGGTACACACAGCCAACCTTCAGGATCCATCCGGCAACAAGACAGGAAGTGGTTCGGGCTAACGCTCATATGGACGCACTTGGGTCCGGATGGATGATTCATGAGTGTGCACACAAATCGTTTGGGGGAAGAACTTTTGGTACATACCTCCCACCATTGTTTTCAAAGCAATCCGCCCATCTGATCAGAGAAAACGCCCTATGGCTCATGGACCAGATGGAAGGTCGGCAACTGATCGTCGAGATCCCCC
>DAHWBS010000038.1 GCA_027323445.1 Leptospirillum sp. | reverse complement strand
CAGGACAAAGGCGAGAAGTCCCACGGCTAAAATGCCTGCTTCAAGGAGGCGCTGTTTTATTCCGAGAGAGCGTTTATGCATCCTCAGGGATCGGTCGGTCGCCTCGGTGTTATGGAGAAGCCGCTGGCGGGCTGTCATGATCTTGAAAATGGTAGTGAGGCGGGTATGCAAGGAGATATCGGGAGCGCTCGCCTCCCGAAAAAATATCCGGTAATACCGTTCCAAACGATGAAGATCCCGGAGATCCTCCAGTCTCCATGGGAACGAAAGGCCGGGGAGAGACAAGAGAACGCTGTCCATCTGCTTTTCCCATCCATGGATCACGGAAAGAGGAAGGACTGGACGAGGTTTGAACGTTTTGACCATCAGGAAGGCCGGATTGAGCGATTCAAGTCCCTGGAGCACTTGGTTTTCCGAAGCGATTTGGTCCTCAAGAAGATTCTGTTGCCGGGACAGGTTTATCCACATGAAGACGAGAGAGAGACCGACTTCCAGAAGAAAAACGCCCGCGAGTCCCATGATGAGGGGACGAGACAGAAGTCGTGTTCGCATCACCGACAAAGTCTGACGCACTCTGGTTGAAAGGGATTTCCTGAAATCTTGCTTGCTCGCTTGCGCAAATCTCTTTTCATGGATCCTCCATGAATATGCGGTAGCGGAACCCTTCGGAAGTCCTCTTCCGGAGGCAGGGGTTCCAGCCGGCCGAGTACAAGTGAGAGGTCAATCGTTTTCTGAGGTTTTCGGCAAGAGCCGATGTATATACTGCCTATTCCGGAAACACTCACATCCGGATACCCCAATGATAAAGGGGCCAGGATTGGGCGGTGGGTAAAGAGAACCCCGGGCCATGATCCTGTACTACGTATTGATTCTGGTCTTTTCAAGCAGTGCTCTCGTTTTTTCTGTTTCCTGCTGGGCATGCTCAAGGCTTTTCCGGATCTCTGCCACTTCATTTGATTGTTTCTTCGTGGCACTGACCGTTTCGGAAAGGGATTGGGACAGCTGCTGACTCCTGGCAACGATTGATGAGAAGGCCCGGTCCACATCTTCTGACATTTTTTGACTTCCGGAGACTTTTTCCAGGGCGGATTTGATCATTGAGACCGTCTTGCTCGTGTCTTCCTGCGTATCCCTGATGGTGTCCCCGATCTCTTTTGTCGCCCGGATCGTTCTCTCTGCGAGCTTCCGGACCTCATCTGCAACGACTGCGAATCCCCGTCCCTGTTCTCCCGCCCGCGCAGCCTCAATAGCCGCATTTAAAGCCAGAAGATTGGTCTGGCTGGCGATGTCATTGATGACCTCGATGATTTTTCCAATCTCAAGACTTCGGGATGCCAGGGCATTGACGACATCTCCGAGTGTATTCATCGCATCGCCCGCTTGCCCTACCTGGGTTTTCAAAAGGGATGCAACCTGCTGTCCGTCTTCGGCCTCTCTCTGCGTCTGTTTTGAAGCATCGGCAATCCCTGCGGTGGTTCTTGAGATCTCCTTTGTGGCGCTGTCGAGATCACCCACCGAGTTCAGGACGGACAATGCATTTTCCCTCTGGGCAGAAAGGCTGTGTTCGAGGGTCTCCCCCTCGGTAATGTCGATAAAAATCGTCATGAACCCCAATGTTTCCCTGGAGGCGGGATCAACGAGAGCCTGTGATGTTGAAAGAAGTTTTGAACCACCGATATCCATGATCTGGTTTTTCCGGACTTCCCCGTCATGAAGTCCCTCGAGAATGCCGCGAATCCTGTCCGGGTCCTTGTGAAAACGGTGGATTGAACCACCGAGAACCTCTTTGGCTGAGACCCCATAGTTCTTGATCAGGTCTTTTTCCATCGATTCAATGAGTTTCTTCATTGTTTCATTCAGGTAGAAAATCTCATTTCCGGACTCTCCGGTCCCCATTTCTTTCCTGGCAATGGCGACACCGACTTTCGGTATGGAATCCAGAATGGATTTGACGACTTCGGGGTACATGAAAATACTTTTTGGGATCTGATTGGAAGGTGATGTCACTGATAGATTGCTATTGTGATTTTTATGACTAAAAAATGACATAAACAGCTCCCTTTAGTTAATTAATAGATTGATAATCTTCCCTATTGATTATTAATTAGTTATATAATCCATGTCAATTTTGTGCACTAAAATAGACTTATTAATTAACTATATACAATATTAATAGCTTGTTATTTAACTGATTAATTTTTTTTGAATTATTGACTCCTGATCGCTGATTTTGCTTTTTCCATTGGGCTTTTATCTTGGACAGAGCCCTTCCGGATTGTCAGTGATTGATTGATTTTTGCTTTCCATTAGCGTATTATCCGCCTACGTTAGGGTTTCTCTTCCAGTTTGTGAGGGAAATCTGGTTATCCAAGGAGGTCGTATTGAGTAAACTATCGCAGGCTCGTTTGGGAGTCCTTTTCTCCATCGCAATCACGCTGGTTGCCGGTGGATGTTCATCTGTTGGGAGTTCTTCCCCAAAGGCGGATGCCCTGACACAGAATATTCTGCCTCCATCCATCCCGAGTCCCTCACCCACAACCATCGATCATGCCAATTCACTGAATGGCGTTCCTGTTTCGCCTGCTTCAGCGGGTGCTTCTGCACTCTTGAAGCCTGTTTCTCCGGCCCCGGCTGTTCAGGAGTCCTTTTTACGGATACCTGACGACCCGAGCATCGACTGGTATACACAATATTTCCAGACCTCCGTTCATCGTCAGTTTCGCGTCTGGCTTGAGCGTTCCGGGCGATATGTTCCCTATATGAAAGAAATCTTCCGCGAAGAAGGCCTGCCTGAAGATCTGGTTTATCTGTCTCTGATCGAAAGCGGATTTAGTCCAAGGGCCTATTCCTATTCCAGAGCTGCAGGTTTGTGGCAGTTCATGTCTGGAACCGGAAAAAAGTATGGTCTGGCCGTCAACGGCTGGATTGACCAGCGACGCGACCCGATGATGTCCACACGTGCGGCAGCCCGTTACCTGAAGGACCTTTACAATGAATTTCACTCCTGGAGCCTTGCTATGGCGGCCTACAATGCGGGTGAAGGAAAGGTTGCAAACGCTGTTGCCGATGCCGGAACGGAGAACTATTGGGAGATCCGTAATACGAGGGCCCTTTCAAACGAGACAAAGGATTATGTTCCCAAGTTCATCGCGGCGATGCGAATTGCCAAGGACCCTGCCCGCTACGGATTCACCGATATCGGGTACGATGATCCGCTCAATCTGGATACAGTGAAGTTGAAAAGACCGACTGAAGTGAAGGTTTTGGCAAGGGCGGCGGGGGTTTCCTACAGGGAGTTCAAAGAGATGAACCCATCCCTGACTCGCTGGTCGACACCGCCTTATATGCATAATGTTCCGATCAATGTTCCGAAGGGCGAGGGAGACCAGTTTCTGGCAAGCATTGAACGCCTCCCCTCTGCAAGAAGACATGTCGAATATGCCGACTCAAGGGGTGGAGGTCATGTGATCCGCTCAGGAGAGTCTCTCTGGACGATTGCCCATCATTATGGCGTTTCAGTGAGTTCACTCATGGCAGCCAACGATCTTCATTCCCATTCTGTTTTGCGTGTAGGTCAGCGTCTGGCCATTCCAGGTGGCGGATATGGAAATGTGATCGCTTCCTCAAGGTCAGAACAGGGTACGAGCAACTGGCTTCCTCATCGTATCCGTCGGGGTGAGTCCCTTTTTGCCATTGCAAGAAGATTTGGTACAAGTATTGGCGTCATTCGCCATAAGAACCATCTGGTTCATTCATCGCTCCTCCGTGAAGGTGAAACGATTATGGTTCCGGCCAGATAGAGTTTTCGAAAACCTCTCAAAAAGGGCATCCTCCTTCGGGGGGATGCCCTTTTTTTTGATTCGATAAATCTGGAAGAGGGGATCGCTTTCAAAGTGCGCTGATGGTTATCCATCAAATCGGTTCAGGAGCCACTCCGGTCCAGTGTGAATCGTGGATTGATCGTAAGATGTTGGGGTTTGTGAAAAAATGAGTGGGTCTGGTTTTGATGGAATTGCTGGCTGATTCTTCTGAAAAGCAGTGTGAGTCTATAGAGGTTGGCTGGAGAGAGAAATCCGGAAAAGGCCCTGACAGGTCTTTTCCGGAAAACGTGTTATTTTTGAGGTGTTGCCGGAAGGGGAGCAGGTGCCATTTGTGATGCAGGCATTCCATTTCGCTGAAGATAGGGGGTTGCCTCTGCAGTCCAGGGAGAATTCGGAAATTCCTTGGAAAGCTTCTGAAAATTGATGAGGGCCAATGCTGGCTGGTTCAGCGTTTCGTAGATCATGCCAATGTTGAAGTAGGCGGCATCTGCAAGGATCTTCTCGGGAAACTTGATGACCTTCTGGTACATTGCCAGAGCCTGATCATATTCTTTAGTCGTCGTAAAGGTTACCCCCATGCTTTCATAATAGAATGGAAGGATGCGAGTATTTCCGGCATTTTTTTCCAGTCCCTTGTGAAGCCAGTCGATCGCATTTTTGGGCTTGTTCTCCTGATTATCGATCGTGGCTATGAAGAGGGGGGCAACTGCTGCACTTTTGGTATTGGAAAATTTCTGATAAACCTCTTTGAACATATTTTTTGATTTTTCAAGATCGGCAGTATTTCCACGCTGTCCCTGCGAATAAAGCTGTTCGGCTGATACCTCGAGGGTTGCGGCATCCGATTCTTTTTTCTTTTTGTCAGAAATGATATGGGAAGCAAGACCTGTCCCGACGAGAAGGATAAGGATAATGGATCCGGCGATTGCCAGAGAGATTTTTGTTCGATCTCCGCCTGGTCCAGTGCTCGCAGGCCGGGATAACGGTGAGTCTGTCATCGTTTCCTGACGGGGAGATGCAAAAACTTCAGTCTTTTTCCGAATCCTATACCCCATTTTTATTTAAACCTTCCTTTCCTGCAATCTGATAGATTATGTTTCTTGGCAAAACATCCCGACCATTCAAAATCTGGTCAATCATGTCGCTTGTTGATTTTTCATCCATGGAAGAAAACCATTTTCCTTCAGGGTACAAAAGAGCAATCGGACCATAGTCGCACAAATCAAGGCATCCACTTTTTGTAATCAGCAGGTCCCCGGCATGTGTTGTCTGATTGAGCTTGTTCTGGGCGAGAAGTTTCAGTTCCTCGGATCCTTTTCCCAGACATTTGTTTCCTGTACAGAAAAAAAGATGGAATTTCCAGGAAGGTTGAGAAAACATTGCTCACTCCTGGTCGTCGGAAAAAGTGATAGTTGTACCAGTTTTTTCCATGAGAGAGTCGGAACGGGTACCCGTGTTCCAGTTTCCTGACGGGTTCATTTTTTTGAGCAGAACGGTCTGCTCCATGGAACCCGTTTACTGATCTGCTCCCATGGTCTGAAACCGGTTGTATATCGGTGTTCTGTGGTGATGTACACAAGTTCCTTTTTCAATATGCAGGAGGACTTCGTTTGTGAAGTGTTTAATCAGGGCTTCTGCGGAAAAAGCCGAAGCAGTGATCAGGCCGCAATTGCCTCTTCCCTTGATCATTTCAGATACGCGCTGAAGCCGGTCGATGACTCCGGCGGGAGCCCGTCCTGTTTCGATCTGTTCGAGAAGGCCCGCAAGTGTTTCTGTTCCGATCCTGCAGGGAGGACACTGACCGCAGCTGCCTTCTTCGTAGAATCGGGCGAACTCAAGGGACGTGGCGATCAGGCAGTCCCTGTCGGACAGGACAATGGCTCCTCCTGATCCAATTCCGGAGCCGAGTGCCCTCAGTGCATCATACTCCAGTGGGGCATCGATTTGTTTGGCGGGGAGAACTCCAAAAGAAGGACCTCCCGGGTAAAAGGCCATGATTTCTTCTCCGGGAAGTGGCCCGCCCCCGTATTGAAAGATCAGGTCCCTGAGAGGTGTTCCAAGCGGCAGTTCAACAATCTTTGGGGTCCGGACCGACCCTGTGACCGCAAAAACCATTGTTCCAGGGCTTTTTGCGGTTCCTCTTTTCCGGAACCATTCTGAGCCGTTTCTGAGGATATGTGCGGCATGGGCATATGTTTCAACATTATTGACCACAGTCGGGCACATATAGAGTCCACGCTCAGTCGGGTAGTGGGGTGGTTTTGTTCTGGGTTTGGGGGGACGTCCTTCAAGGGATTCAAGGAGGGCCGTCTCTTCTCCTGCAATATAGGCGGCTGGTCCGACAAAAATTTCCACATCGACCGAAAACGCTGACCCCAGAATGTTTTCTCCAAGGTATCCCGCTTCAATGGCTTCAAGTCTTGCGCGTTGAAGTGTCTCAATTCCTTCGGGAAAACTTTCTTTTACGAAGATAAGTGCTTTCCTGGCCGAGACGGCATAGGCGGCGATGAGGATTCCTTCAAGAATTTGATGGGGGTTGGTGTTGATCAGAAAGTGGTCTTTGTGACTTCCTGGCTCTCCTTCGCTGCCATTGGCCACAACGTAATGTTCCCGGACACGATGGGACGCAACTTTTTCCCATTTTATTGCCGCAGGAAATCCTGACCCTCCCCGTCCCCGGAGCCCCGCATCCTTGACCTCAGAAATAACTTCATGCGGAGTCATTGTCCGGACCGCTTTTGTCAGTCCTTCATAACCGCCAATACTGTGGTAGCTTTCAATGCCGGGGCCGTTCGCAAGAATTTCTTCCCGGATGAGTACCGGTTCGGGGCCTATTGCAAACGGAACTCTTACACCGGTTTCAGAATGTGACAAAGAATACTCCTTCGTATAATGTTTAGCCTTGATAATCTACATGATTCCCTGAATCTTGGTCAAATTGAATACTTTGAATCTTTGGTGGATAATGTCCGACATTTTGATCTTTGTCGGATTTCTCCATTGTTGAGAGGAGGGTGAATGGGAACGCTTGCTCCGAGGGTGGGGCTGATTATGGGAAGTATCTCCGACTGGAAAATACTGAAAGGGGCTTCGGTCGTTCTTGAACGCTTTGGAGTCGCTTACGAGAAAAGGATTGTCTCTGCCCACAGAACCCCCGATCTCCTCCACGACTATGCCAGGGAGGCCAAGGGGCGGGGGATAGAGGTCATCATTGCAGGGGCAGGGGGAGCAGCGCATCTTCCAGGCATGGTGGCGTCGATGACAACGATTCCGGTTTTGGGGGTTCCTGTTCCCTCGACCTATCTGAAAGGGATTGATTCCCTTCTTTCCATTGTCCAGATGCCGAAGGGAGTTCCGGTGGCCACTTTTTCCATCGGTGAGTCCGGAGCGGAAAATGCTGCACTGTTTGCGATTTCCCTCTTGGGCCTATCTGACCAGACTCTTGGCGATCAGCTGATTGCTTATCGAAAGTCCCTGACCCAGTCTGTTCTGGATGCCTCTTTCCCGGAGGATGAGTGATCCTGCCGGGAAAAACATTGGGAATCCTGGGTGGTGGGCAGTTGGGACGATATGCCGCCATTTCGGCCAGAACGATGGGATACCGGATCTGTACCTGGGATCCGGACCCGGAAAGTCCGGCTGCAAAGGTTTCGGACTATCATATTCAAGGAGAATTCCTCTCCGCTTCACTGAGAGAGGAGTTTCTTTCAATCGTTTCTGCCGCGACGCTCGAGTTTGAAAATATTCCTTCGGAGCTGATGGATCATCTTTCCCGCTCGATTCGCCTCTCTCCCGGTCCCCGGGCGGTCATGGTCTTTCAGGACAGAGTCCTTGAGAAAGAGTTTTTAAACAGCCTTGGCATCCCTACGGCGCCCTACCAGTCTTTCCGAGGCGGAGAGGATCTGAGTTCTTTTGAGAGTGGGAAGCGGGATCTTTTTCCCGGTATTTTGAAGAGAAGTCGATGGGGATACGATGGAAAGGGTCAGATTCCTGTCAGAAATCCGGAGGAGCTCAGAGCGGCTTATCTCCTCATGGGAAGCGTTCCTTGTCTACTGGAAAAACGAGTTTCACTGGAAAAGGAGGTTTCCCTTATCCTGTCGGGAGATCGTAAAAACGGATATGCTTTTTTCCCTTTGGTCGAAAACATCCATATCAACGGAATTTTGCACACAAGCGTTTCTCCTGCATCCGTTGATCCCAAAATCTTTGATATGGCGAGGGAACTGGGCCTTTTGATCGCGAACAGTCTTTCTTATGAAGGAGTCCTGACTGTAGAATTCTTCCTCGACAGTCAAGGGAATATTCTGGTTAATGAACTGGCCCCCCGACCGCACAACAGCGGCCACTTTACGATTGATTCCTGCGGCGTCAGCCAGTTTGCCCAGCAAATCAGGGTATTGGTCGGGGCCCCGCCAGCTATTCCAGTCCTTAGTGGTGCTGCTGCAATGGTGAATCTTCTGGGGGATTTGTGGGAGAAGGGCGATCCGGATTTTTCAGTCGCCCTTTCGAGTCCCAGTGCAAGGCTGCACCTCTATGGAAAAAAAGATGCCAGGGCTGGCCGAAAAATGGGTCATATCACGGTGTTGGGCGAGTCAGGAGAAAAGTCGCTGGCCGAAGCCTTGAGGATCTATCAAAAGCTTCATGCCAAGTCGTCCTAGGCTTCGCTGATCAGAACTTCTGCGGCATGAATGAAAAGCTTCGGATCTCTCAGTCCGCCGATAAAGATCCTGTCTCCTCCGTTATTGACCATTACAAGTGTTGGGCGGACCGAGACTCCTTCGGCCGATCCTTTTTTGATATCCGTCTCGAGCTGTTGCCGGATGGTTTCTCCGGAAGCCTTCTGTTCCAGAATCTCGGGGTCCAGTCCGACCTCCTGTCCCAGCTCCCTTAAAAAGACTGTCTTTGTGAGATCTCTTCCCTCCACAAAAAAAGCACGACGGAGGTGATGAAGATATTTGTCACCTTTGACGGGGTCGAGCGATATCGCTGCCAGAACCCATTTGGAAAGGATATGTCCATCTTTGGGAACGATCCCTCTTTCCCATGGGGCTGTTGTCATTTCCACGCCTGTGGCTTTTGAGGCTTTTTGGACTTTTGAGGCAAATTCGAAAGGGGATTTCATCCCGTGAGCGGCGAGGAATGTATCGAGTGACTGGTAAAGTGGAAGCATTCGGTGATGAAAAACAATGTTGTTTCCCATCTCATTTTTAAAATCCCCTATGGCTTTTTCCGCTGCAAAGCTCCAGGAGCAGAGAGGGTCTGTGAACCACTGGACCTCAAGGACTTTTTCCGGAAGTGGTGTTTTCTCAGTCATGGCATTCTCCTTGGCATTATTTATTATTATTTGGCGGTGGAATTTTTCGAGATCTGGTCAATGTGCTGGAGGCTTTTCAATCGCTCAAGCATCTTTTGGGCCTGTGTGATGTTTTTTTGAAGACCCTTGTCTCCAGGAGACAGCAGAAGAGCATCGTTCCAGTAGCGGATTGCTCTTCGGAGGTGCTGCTTGCCGTATTGCTTGAATCCTTCTTCGGTCAGATAGTTCTCTTTTTTCTTCAGAATGGACTTCATACGAGCCAGTTTCTCATTGGATGGATCAATCAGAAGCCCTTTTTTGATATCCAGCAGGGCAAAGTGATCCTTCCCCTCATCGATTCGGCGTTTGGCAAGATGGGTATAGGCATCTGTCTCAACGGCTCTCTCCAGATCTTTCGGGAGTCTGAAACTGTCCTTGCTTTCTTTTAAGGCCTGAAACTCTTTTCCTGTGGAGATGAGACTGTCGAGATACGTTTCTGTCAGGTCGTTGGGGATCAACTCAGGATGATTTCTAATAAAGTCGGGATCCCTTTTTTTCAGGGATTCAATGGTATCGAGAGATTCGACACCCAATCCTTTTTTTAAATCCTCGTCTGCTGTCCGGATATCGTTTATGTCCCAATCGAGCCTGACTTTGTTCCGCATGGACTCCCTGAGGGAAGGGCTGTGAATTTGGGAGAGTTCTCTTTTTGCGCCTGAATAGTTTTTGATGGCCAAAAGATGATTGATCTTCTGGACAAGCCTCTGGTCGAGTTCCTGGGCTGTTGGAGGTTGAGGCACTTTGTGGGGTGCAAGCTGTTCCGTGCAGGAAGACAGCATGGCAAGAAAAAAGAGGAATACAAACTCAACGATAGAAGTTGTTTTCCTCTTGCAAAGCTCTTTTTTCAGTTTTTCCGATCGATTCATTCTTTTTGTCCTGGTAGGCCGTCTGCAATTAACAAAGCAATACTATACTCATTCGTTTACCCGGGCTCCAGTACTTTCAGGATTTTCACAGGCGCCTCGATGCCTTTCAGGAGCACTTGCTGGGGTGTGGAGCAGCGATACTCTCCATGCAGTGCTTCCTTCAGGTCCTCGGAGATCAGGATTTCCGCTGGTCCCGAAAGAGATTCAATCCGAGAGGCAATATTGACCGCCTGACCCACGACAGTATACTCCATTCGGCTACCTGAACCGATATTGCCGACGATGCAGTCTCCAAGATGAATTCCGATTCCGAATTCAACAACGGGATAGCCTTCTTCGGACCTTTTTGAAGACTCCCTGGAAATGGCCTCCTGAAGGGAAATGGCACACTTTAATGCTGCGTCGGCGTTTGACGGGAGAAATTCGGGTATCCCAAAAACAACCATGATGCCATCCCCCATGATATTGCTGATGTACCCGGAGTGGTTGAGGATGATTTCAAACATGGGGTGGTAATATTCATTTAAAAGCTTAACGACCTGCTCTGAGGGCAAGTTTTCAGACAATGTGCTGAATCCCCTGATGTCAGCAAAAAGGATGACGACTTTTTGCCGGATCCCTCCCACATGAATGAGTTCAGGGTGTTCTATTACCCTTTCGGCAATATCCCTGGAGACATAACGTGTGAGGGCATTTTTCAGGACATCGGATTTTTTCAGGTCCTTGACCATCCGGTTAAAGGCCTGAACAAGATCACCGAGTTCATCGTTCGAGCTTGGAACCACGGAAACGGACAGATCTCCCTTCCCGATGGCCTGTGTCGCCTGGTGAAGCTCCCGGACAGGCCTGGAAAGCATTCTGGAGAGAATCAGTGCACCAAAGAAAGACAGAATTCCGCCAAAAATGGAGATGATCAAAAAGGAGTGGCGGATGTCTTTCTGGGCGGCGAGAACAGGGTCTTCCGAAAAGATGACGAGAAATGTTCCGATCCGTATTCCTGCATACAGAATGGGCGTGACCAGAAGAGCATTGTTGCTCTGGTCAATATTGGGGATAATCCTTATGGTTGATTCCTGCCGAAGAGAACTCAGATAATCTGATACTTTCCTGTTTAAAAGGCCTTCTTTCGTGTCAGCAACAACTTTCTTGTCCATTCCCAGAATGAGAAGCCGGCTGATTCCTGAGCCAGCTGGCGGGTTTGCCAATACATTTTCGATTTGCAGTCGGTTTTCAAGGAGGAGGGGGGCGGCGATTGTTTTTGCCATTTGAAGGGCGATCATTTTCGTTTCGTTTTCGAGAAGAACCTGAATCCGTCCCTCAATTTGATTCTCGAGCAAATAATCGCCTTCCAGAATGGCGATCAGAAAGATCGAGAGTGAAAAGATGAAAATCTTGTAAAATAATGGCATTTTTATCATGGAAAAGTTCACGGACACCAAGATTTATCCCTTCAGGAGGAGTCTTGAGCTTTGGTTTCATGGTTTCAATGTTGCTCGTGCTCTTTGGATTTTGTGGATTAACCATTTTATTTTTATTTGAAACAGCAACTGCTTTCATCTTCCTGTAACCATGATACAGAATTTTTTCCAGATCGGCAGTGTTTTGACTGTTTTTTGATTTTGGGTTCTTCTTCTTCAAGTTGGTGGGTGTTTCTGGCGGACGGAAACATTCTTTTCTGGAGATATTGATACGAGGGAGAAGCATGGGGTACCGGAAGATCGAAAAGTTCTTTGTCGGACTTGCCTTTTTGTCCTGTTTCTGGGGGTGGAGGCCGGTTCCGGTCGTTAGCGCCGAAGCTTTTTCCCCCGCGATCTTTCTTGCGGACTTTGATGTTCTTAAAAAGGCCCAGAAGGATTTACAGCAGGATCTTGGTCTTCCTGACCATTCCGACTCCGGGCTGATCGAAAACCCATCACACCCCAATCCGGCGACTTCCGGGTTAGACGAGCATCCGGTCCTGATTGCTTTTTTGCTGGTTGCGCTGGGGGTGGGCATTATCCTGTTGGGGTGGGTCATTCGGAATGAACAGAAAAAAGAAGGCTCCATTTCGAGGGAGAGTCCTGTTTCCCTGAGTACAAGGAGCACAGAGGATTTTGAACTGGAAAAGAGGCTTCCCCTCAAAAGTTCTCCTGCTAACAGGTCGAAAAAAACCAAGAAAAATCTTCTGTCGTCAGAGACGTCCCGATCTCCGGGGACGTTTTTTTCATACATTGAAAAGCTGGATTCCTTTCTCCAGACACTTCGGGAGAATTCAGAGAGCCCGGAGTGTTCATGCGTGGCCCTTTACCACCTGAGGAACAACTCTGCTTTTCATGCCCTGCTATCTCGTTCGGCTGGAAGCCGGTTTCCCCGATTTTTTCGCCCGTCACTCTTGAGTGAATCAAGCCATGATCTGCTTTCAATGATGAGAGCCGCCGAACCGGATGGGAAACAGGTCGCTTCGGGCATGACGACTGCTCTTGACGGAAATATCGTGTCCCTGTGTATTTTGTTCTTTGACCAGAGAGGTGTGCCTTATCTGATCCATTTCTCCGAGACCCAAAAAGACCATCATGAAAAATGGTTTCGATCGGTTTTCCAAAAACAAGCTGGACTGCTTTCAGATCTGGAGCTTTATCTAAAGGATTATTCACGATTTCACTACCAAATTCCCGAGGACACGTTCGACGGCTATGGTGTGCTTGACGGAAGGGGTTTTGAGAACAGGCTTTTTCAGGAGTTAGAAAGGGCTGACAGGCTGAAGACGGAAACATTGCTGGTGGTTCTTTCTGTTAAAGACTTGAGGTATCAGGATGCTCCGATTGAAAAGGAAGAGGAGTTCATGGACAGGTTCCAGCGCGGGATCAGCCTCGAAATCCGTAATGGCGATTCCCTGACCCGGGCGGGGGATGGACATCTTTTTCTTCTTCTTCCGGAAACATTGGAGGCGGATGCTACAGTCGTTACAAAGCGCCTTCAGAAAATATTCGAGTCGACAAAGGAAGAGCTGCATCAGAAAGATCTTGTTCTCGCTTTTCGTGAAGTTTCTATGCATGGGACTGAAAAAGAGAAGCTTTTTGAGTTTTTGTCCACGATATGACGAAACAGACAGTTTCAATTTTTCGAATGGATTTTTCCGATTTCAAGTTCGTTCAGATGATGACAGCCTTTTCTGGTCTATGGCTTATTGCATTTTCCCGGGGGAGGGTGTATACATCTGTCGATCCATGTGTGGCGGGAATGATGCCGGAAGCCATTATAGATGAATAATCATGCGCGATTGACGACGCAATGACGGCTTGGTTCCCGACCAGAAGCCCCTGGGGGGGGAGATTAACCCATCTGTTGCCCAATAAGAATTGGCAGCAGGCGTTCCGAAGGAGGACACTTTGAACAAGAGCAAACATCCGAAGGGAAGGGGCATTCGGTCAATCAAGACGGCAGCCGTAGCTGTCTCTCTCGGTATCGGCATGACGCTGATGGCGGGGCAGGCATTCCAGGCGCATGCTGTCAGCTTGAAGACGATCGCAGGCGCTTTCCATGAGCGTGGAGGCATTGACGGTACCGGCTCTTCAGCAAGATTTGAATTTCCTCAAGGTATTGTGGCAGCTCCAGATGGTTCGATCTATGTGGCTGACACCGGAAATGACATGATCAGAAAAATCACGATGAACTCTGGAAGCGGAACTGTCGAGACCGTAGCCGGTGCCGACCATCATGGCCGTTTTCGTGACGGAGCGGGTACAGCGGCACGGTTCAACAACCCTGAAGGCCTCGCCATCTCTCCTGACGGGAAGACCCT
>DAHWBS010000037.1 GCA_027323445.1 Leptospirillum sp. | reverse complement strand
AAAAACGCTCCATCCTTCAGGCTTTTGAGGCGGGGCGATGTACAATCCCGTTCTCTTTCAGGGCCCGGGCGGGTTTTATTTTTCCCCCTCCCATGATAGCATCAAGGGGTTTAAGTGCCAGACAGTAATCCTTCTTTGACCGATTTTGCCGGAGCTTTTACTCCCTTGGGACAGACCGAATCCTTTTCCATCAGACGATATCAAAATGCACAGGCAGCTCTTTCCCGGAGCAACTTCAGAATCGGTTACCGGTTCTTGAAGGATCAGTCCAGAAAAGATCTTGAAACGCTCTACGTCTTTTTTCGTGTTGTCGATGATCTGGTTGACGAGCCTTATCCGGGAGAGGATCCCAAAATAGAGCTTTCATCCTGGACCGAGGATCTCTCCGGAGGAGCAAGATTCGATCATCCGCTCTCGGAGAGACTCCATGAGCTGATGGACAGGCGGGGAGTTCCCAGAGAGGTTCTTCTCGATGTTGTCAGGGGGATGGCTCTGGATGTTGACCGGGTCAGAATCGCCGGAATGGCTGAGCTCAAGGAGTATTGCTATCTGGCGGCCGGTGCTGTCGGCCGGGCCTGCATTCCTGTTTTTGGCGGTGATCTTGACCGGTTGGCCCCTTATGCCGATGCATTGGGAGAAGCCTTCCAGCTCACCAATATCCTGAGGGACGTCAAGGAAGACGCCGCACGCGACAGGATCTATCTTCCTGCGGACCGGATGCGACATTTTGGCGTTCTGGAGACGGATGTTCTTTCGGGAGTCCTGACGGAAGGCTTCAGGGAGCTTTTAGGCGAGCTGTGGGAGCTCTCCGAGCGGGATTACCAGAAGGCCCATTCTCTTCTCATGACGGCAGAGGACCGGAAGGTCATGCGTCCGGCACGGGCAATGGAGGCTTATTACCATGAAATCCATCGGGAGATCCGAAGAAGAAACTTCGATGTGTTTTCAAGGCCCGTTGTCCTTTCAAAATTCAAGAAGGCCTCTCTTTTATTGCTTTTCCTGACGGTCGGCCAATGGGCAAATGTCTCCCGAAATCAACAACAGTCGGAACGTTTCGGCCGGAGAGTGGATTGACTGTTCCGACGGTCTATATCGTTGGAGCCGGTCTTTCGGGAATGGCCCTTGCCGAATCCCTTTCCCGTCCTGAGAGGGGCGTTCCGATCCGGATTGTGCTCCTGGAGGGCAGGCCCAATCCGGGAGGAAGGGTCTCCTCCTACCGGGAAACCTATACCGGGCAATGGGTCGATAATGGCCAGCACCTGTTCATGGATGTCTACTCTTCCATGCTCTCTTTTCTGGATCGTCTCGGAACCAGAAACCGTGTCGTTTTCCCGTCTCCGTTTTCCATTGAACTTCTTGATGGAAAAGACAAATCCCATATCTTTCGCATCGACCCTAAACTTGGAAGAATCGGCGGTCTTCTGGGGGTCCTTTCCTTTTCCGGGTTGTCGCTCGGATCGCGGCTGTCGATGCTGAAGGCAGGATCCCGAATGTCTTCCGGAGCTCTGAAAGAAGAGACGGTCGATCATCTGGACGCAAGAACATTTTTGCTCCAGTCCGGGGCGACGCCAGAATCCATAGAGCGTTTCTGGGAACTTCTGATTGTGTCGGCAACGAATCTGTCTTCTCCGGATGTCAGCGCGGCTCTTCTTTTGAGGATACTTCGGGAAACACTTTTTGGTCCACGAGGTTCTTCCCTGATCGGATGGAGCTCTGTGAGCCATCGGGAGCTTGTGATCGATCCGGCGCTGACCCTTTTTGAAAGAAGGGGAGGCGAGGTGCGCCTGAAAAGCGCCGTTGCAAAGATCAGCCTTTCTGACAATCGTGTCAGGTCGATGGTTGTGGGGGATCAAGAGCTGAACTTGTCCCCGAACGATCATCTTGTTCTGGCCATGCCCCCATGGTCTCTCGAGAAGGTTCTGCCAATAGAAATGATGGACGGGGAACTCTGCCAGAACATCATGCGCATTTCTTTTTTCTCGGGAATCGTGTCGATTCATCTGTGGTTTTCCGGTCCGGTCGATCTTCCTTCGATAGGAGGATTCATGAGCGGTCCGATCCATTGGGTCTTCAACAAGGACCGCATGCTTCATCCGGAAATTCCGGAAGAGAAACGGCCGGACGGGAAAAACTATCTGGATGTTGCCTACGGGGGAGAGGAGGGGAGGCGGTCCGCCGGAACCTTCTTGTCCCTGACCGTTTCCGGAGTGGATGGTCGGGATGAGACATCCGATGAGGAATGGGTGCAGCGAGCCCTTCTGGCGGTTGAGCGATTTTCCGGACTTCATCCGTTGCCCGACCTTCTCCATCACCGCGTTATCCGGGAGAGAATGTCGACTCCGATACTCGGACCCGGACAATCTCTTTATCGACCCTCCAACCAGACGGGAGTTTCCAATATGTGGCTCTGTGGTGATACGACGGATACAGGGCTTCCCGCAACAATGGAAAGTGCTGTCCGGTCGGCCCATGTCCTCGCAGAAATTCTGGTTCGCGGACTTCTGCCGGGAGGTGGACGGAAATGATTTCCCTGCAAGAGTCTTTTTCCTATTGCAAACAGATGGCCGAGAACCATTATGAAAATTTTCCGGTTGCATCGTCTCTGCTTCCAAGGTCCACGAGACTTCCCATAGCGGTCATCTATGCCTTTGCCCGGACAGCAGATGACTTTGCCGATGAAATTCCTGATGAGCGCGAAGCCTTTGAAAAGCTGGCCATGTGGCGGGATCTCCTGTTCCGGTCGGCTTCGGGACCTGTGGATCATCCCGTTTTTCGAGCCCTTTCCGAGGTGATCCGTGAGTTTTCCCTTCCTGTCGAATGGCTTGATCATCTGATCCAGGCCTTTGAGCGGGATCGGGTGGTGACAAGACATCAATCTTTTTCTGACCTCCTGGGGTATTCCAGACTTTCCGCCAATCCGGTGGGCAGACTTCTTCTGTGGGTTCATGGCTATCGTGATGAAGGGTTGTTCAAATCCTCCGATGCGATCTGTACAGCCCTTCAGTTGGCCAATTTCTGGCAGGATATCGATGTTGACCGGAAAAAAGACCGGATCTATGTTCCCAAAGATGAGCTTGCCGCCTGTCATTTGTCCGAAGAGGAGCTGTTTGGAGTTTCCGATGAACGTCATCTGCAGCTTTTGAAAAGGCTGGACGGATTTACGGGCGGTCTTTTTTACAGGGGAAGAGATTTGCCTTCGAAGGTTGGATTTCGTCTCTCCCTCGAGCTTCGGCTGGTTCTTCTGGGTGGTCTTGGGATTTTGCAGATGGGCTGCAATCCGGCCCGGAAAATTCCGGAAAGGCCCGTTCTCAGGAGACGGGACTGGATACGGATTTTTGGAGGGAGCCTTTTGGGGATGGATCCGTTTAAAAGATTTGACAGAGGTCCCCTTTTTGAGGCCGGAGCATCTTATGATCCGGAGTCTATTCCTCTTCCCGGATCTGTCCGGAACCTCTAGTCGAAGCCGCTTTCCATGACAACGTCATGGATCCGGGGGCGCCAGAGCTTTAACAGGTTTTGTGTTCTGGAAGGATGGACCCGGTTGGTCAGGAGGATGATGATTCGTCCATTTCCCGGCTCCATCCATATCGATGTTCCTGTATAGCCGAGATGCCCCAGGGCATTTTCCGAGAACAGGTGGCCTGACTGGGATTGGCCTGTAGGGGTGTCCCAGCCGCAGGTCCACGAAACGCCGGGCTGTTTTCTGATGAAATCGGCAAGGATATCCGGATGGAAAAAATCTCCTTTTCCCATCCATGGCAAGACAAGCTTCCAGACCGACAATGCATTGGCAAAAAGTCCCGCGTGACCGGAAATGCCTCCCATGTAACGGGCATGTTCGTCGTGGACAAGGCCGGTCAGGGGAACGCCCGGCCCTTCAAGCATCTCGGTGGATGCGATCGATTTCATCCTCAGGGGACTTGCTTCGCCGACCTCTATAAAATCGGTATCGAGAATTTCGAGAGGACTGGTGACCTTGTCCCTGAAAAGCCGGGCAAGACTTTTCTTGCCGTAAATCCTTTCGATGATCCATCCGGCCAGAATGTACCCGAAGTCTGAATATCGGGCCGCTGTTCCCGGTGGGTAATCGGGAGGGAGATCCAGAATTTTTTGCTCGAGAAGCTTGTTGAAGATTGCCGGATTGCCTGATGGAATCTCCCTGTAGAGAGGAGCCCAGGAGAGAAGGCCCGATGAGTGGGAGAGAAGCCGGGAGAAAGGCTGTTTTGCCAGAAAATGGTCGGATGGCAGGGTCATCAGGTCTTCTATGGGGCTTGAAAGCGATAGCGATCCATCGCCTGCCGCCAGAAGGGCCAGTGTGGCCGTGACCAATGGTTTGGTCAGCGAAGCCAGGTCAAAGATCGTATCCTCGGTGACGTCTTCTCCGGGAACGTCTTTTCGGACAACTCCCGAACAGAGGGAAGAAGGGAGCCCCGAAGCCAGGCCCCAGAGGAGAACTGCGCCGGGAAAGGCCCCTTCCTGCCGGGCGGTTTCGAGGATTGTCCGGATCCGGCTGAGGGATTGTTCATAATGGTCGGGAGTGGCTGTCATTGAGAAGCAATCCTTGATCCAGGGAACAGGGTCCCTTTATAGTGAAGAGACGTGCTTTGCCGGGAGGGCCGATAGCGCCAGATCGTCCAGCTCCGTCTTCATGCTTGTTTCTGGGGAATTTTTTGAAGTTGCTAGCATTGTGCATTTGGGAGGTCAAAGATGTCTATATCGGAGGGTTTCTCCATGGGGAATCAAGAATCAGGGCGAGATCTGGCAGGATTTTTTGAACACCGCTTCGGCGCGACGCCGGATGTGCTGGATTCGGTGATGAATCTGGCAGCGGGAAGTCATATCGATTTCGCGGATCTGTACTTCGAGCATACTGTTTCGGAAACGATGAGCCTTGAGGAGGGGATCGTCAAAAAGGCGGGAAGCCATATCTCCCAAGGTGTGGGCGCAAGGATCATCTCGGGGGAGAAAACAGGCTTTGCCCTGACGGAGGAGATTGATCCCAAAATGCTTCATCTCACCATGGCGACAGCTCGCGAGATCGCTCTTCATGGAGGCAATGGTACTGTCCGGACCCCCGTTGGAAAAATGGGCCGGACCCATGCTCTTTATCCGGTTACAAAAGAGGGGCTTGTTCTTGCCACCGATGTCAGGAGGGGGCTACTGGCCGAAGCCGATCGTACCGCCCGGGCCTATGATCATCGTGTAAAACAGGTCATGGTTTCTCTGGCGACGGAGGTCAAGACAATCCTCACTGTCCGGGAAGATGGCCAGCTGTCCACGGATTTGAGGCCCCTTTACCGGTTCAATATTACGGTGATTGCACAAAGTGAAACCAATCGCCAGACCGGTTCTTATGGCTTTGGGGGAAGGGTTCCCTTTTCCGACATCCCTGATCTTGAGCGAATCCGGCAGGGGGCCCGGGAGGCTGCCCGGCAAGCGATCGTGAACCTTGATGCCCGCGATTGTCCATCCGGTACAATGGCTGTTGTTCTGGGGCCCGGGTGGCCGGGGATCCTGCTCCATGAAGCGGTTGGGCATGGTCTTGAAGGGGACTTCAACCGGAAGGGAACTTCGGCTTTTTCCGGAAGAATCGGCGAGAAGGTGGCATCGTCCCTGTGTACGGTCATTGATGACGGTACGATCCCGGTAAGAAGGGGGTCCCTGAATGTCGATGACGAGGGAACACCGACTTCGAGAACGGTTTTGATCGAAAAGGGAATCCTCCGGGGGTATCTGCAGGACCGTCACAATGCCCACCTGATGGGCATGAAGGTTACTGGCAACGGGAGAAGGGAATCCTATGCCCATGTTCCGATGCCAAGAATGACCAACACCAGCATGCTGGGGGGGGATTCCGATCCGAAGGAGATACTCGGGAGTCTCGATCGAGGGATCTATGCCGTGAACTTTGGTGGTGGCCAGGTTGACATCACCTCCGGAAAGTTTGTCTTTTCGACATCGGAGGCCTATTACGTCGAGAAGGGAAAGATCCTCTACCCTGTCCGGGGTGCAACGCTCATCGGAAGCGGACCGGAAGTTCTGACGAAGGTCTCAATGGTGGGATCCGACATGTCTCTCGATTCCGGAGTGGGCACATGCGGGAAAGACGGACAGTCCGTTCCGGTCGGAGTGGGGCTTCCGACCATCATGGTGGAAGAATTGACCGTAGGAGGCACAGCATGAGCGAAGATGCCGTGGAAAAGATCGCACAGGGAGAAGATATCCTTGCCTTTGTACTGTCGGAAGCCAGAAGGCTTGGTGCAACGGATGCCGATGCGCTTTATGTGACAAGCGACGATTACTCCATATCGGTCCGGAAAGGTGATGTGGAAAAAGTCAACCGCAGCATGAGCAGGGGGATGGGGATCCGTGTCTTTCGGGGGGAGTCCCAGGCGATCGTTTCGACTTCTGACCTGAACAGGGATTCTCTTTCGGAGCTTGTGAGGGAAGCGGTGCGGCTTGCGGGGGAAACCGCTCCCGATCCCCATTCGGGGCTTCCCGATCCGGAGGATCTTGAACTTCAACGGCCCCTTCCGGACCTGTTCCTTGAAGATGACGGCCGGGATGCCCCCTCTTCAAAACTTCGAGTGGAGCTGGCCCTGTCCTGCGAAAAGGCGGCTCTTTCCTATGACCGTCGGATTGCCTCTTCCGAGGGTGCCGAGTTTCAGTCAAGCCGCATGACACGGCAGATGGGAAATACCCGGGGATTTCTCGGGGGAATAAGCCGGACGAACTATGCTCTTTCAGTCACTTCCATCGCAAAAGAAGGCGATTCCATGGAGCGGGACTACTGGTATGACCAGCGTCCTTTTTTCAGGGATCTTGAGTCTCCTGAATCGATCGGGACAGAGTCGTCCCGACGGGCCATTCTGAGGCTGAACCCGAAACGGCCAAAGACCGGTAATGCCCGGATCCTGTTTGATCCCGAGAATGCCCGTTCGCTTGTTGGACATTTGTTGTCGGCGATGTCCGGACACTCCCTCTACAGGGATGCCACTTACCTGAAAGGCCGTGAAGGCTCGAAGGTTGCGTCCGCTAACCTGACCCTCACCGAAGACCCCTTCCTTCCGGGGGGATTCGGGAGTCGCCCGTTCGACGGAGAGGGGGTTCGCGTTACCCGAAGAGAAATTCTCTCCAGGGGGATCTTGAACGGATTCCTCTTCGACAGCTACTCCGCCAGAAAAACGGGCCATAAAACAACCGGAAATGCTGTTCGCTCCCTTGGGGATTCCCCTGTTGTGGGGACGTCGAATGTCATCGTGACTCCTGGAGGTGCCGATCGCGCAGAGCTTTTAAAGCAGATGGGCGATGGAATCCTGGTGACGGAGCTGATCGGGTTTGGGGTCAATACGGTTACGGGAGATTACTCGAGGGGGGCCTTCGGTTATGAAGTCCGTGGAGGGGAGATCATGGGACCCCTTTCGGAGTTTACGATTGCCGGAACACTGGACTCTTTGTTTTCCGGAATCATTGGAATCGGATCGGATGTTTCCATGAGGAGCTCCATTGTCTGTCCGTCGATTCTGGTAGAAGGTCTTCGTGTTTCAGGAATCTGAGATCATCCCGGAGATCGCTGCGGCCTGCGATTTCTTTGAGTCACTCCCCGATGTTCCGAAAATATCGGTTTTTGCATCTTCCTCTCTCGATGGAACGGATTCGGCCTGGGCTCTTGCAAAAGAGCTTGGAAGGGAAGTTTCGAGTGCGGGGTGCATTGTCCTGACTGGAGGCCGGGAAGGTTTGATGGGAGCGGTTCTGGAAGGAGCCAATGCGGTGGCTCCCGGTAGCGGGGTGGCTCTTTTTTGTCGCCCCGGAAGCCGTCCCGGCCGGACTCCGGAGGGGGATTTTCTTTTTGGACAGTTTTTCCTCAGAAAGCAGTTTTTTCTGACGCAATCCAATGGTGTTGTTGTATTGCCCGGTGGATTCGGAACGCTCGACGAGCTTTTCTTCTGGCTGGCTTTTTCAAGGTTTGACGGATCGTATCATGTTCCAGCGGTTTTGCTGGAGGATAGCGCCAATCCATTCTGGGCTCCATTGTGGAGACCCCTTCTGGAGAAGCTTTTTGAAAGGAAGGTTGCAACCGACACGCTCCCTTGTCCGGCCCTTTCTTTTTCTCCTGGAGAAGCTCTTTCCTGTCTGGAGATCGATCGGTTAAAAGATGGTTGTGTAGCCAATCTTGACCGGAATCAGGGTAAAGGCAGAACTCGAGAGCCCTCCGCCTGAGAAAGGTCCTCCCTGTGTTTCGTAATCGATTTCGAAATAGATTCCCTGGTGGCGGTTGACGCCAAACGGAATCAGTATGCCGGGGCCTACCCGAAATCCGAAGGCCATGGCGCCGACGCCTGTTCCGGCGGAATCGGTGGAAACATTGAAAACGGGACCCATTGCGGCTTCCATGTAGGGAACAAGTGTCAGTTTCTGATTTCCCATGATGACCGGAAACCCTCCACCGTTGTCGAAGTAATACTGAACGCCCAGAAGGACCGGGATATTGGTATCGTTTGAAAATGCGTGGATGGATATTCCCAGTGTGGCGACAAGATTGGGGAGAATCGTATATCCTGCCTGCAGGTCCACGAGAAATCCGGTTCCGGTCTGGGCATTTCCTGTTGCGCCGGAAACAGTTGGTCCAATGCTTGGGACGAATCCGATGGCTGTGTCGAAAAGGATCTGGTTGGGTTGAGCCAGGGGGTTGACGGTGGTTCCGACCCCAATGTCGGGAGTGTTGGTAAATTCGGGGGAGTTGTCGGTGCCGGAGCCGGGGTCCGAAAAGTTCGGGGTATCCTCGCCGTCGGCGGCAAGCAGAAGATCAGGTCTTATTCCGATGGTCATGAAGAAAAGAGCCAGAAAAAATCCGGGGAGCAGAAAGCGGGTCAGGATTCGGGTGCTTTCCGATGGTCTCCGAAGATGATCTGAAGTGGTTTCGAGTGGCTGGTCCCTGTTCTTTTGCCGGATCAAGAGATTCTCCATGAGGTGGATCGCAGGGATGCCTGATCCCCGATTGGGTGATATTTCTGAAAAACATAACACAACAATGGATTCCTTCATAGGGGTCCTGTCCGGCCGGCCAAACGGCGGAAAGGGAAAATGAGCCGAAAAGATCAAGTGTCTTTCGTTTGCCCCGCATGCGGGTATCGATCTCCCCGATGGATGGGTTTTTGTCCAGGCTGTCATGAAGCCCCGGACGGACTGGTCGAATGGGTGGCTCCGGCAACCCGTCTTGAGGCCATCATCCAGAATGAAAAGAACGATCAGGCTCCCCGATCTGTTCCGATCTCGGAAGTGGGAAGCCGGACCATTGAAAGGATTCCAACGGGATTTTCAGAGGTGGACCGGGTGTTGGGCGGAGGACTTGTTCCCGGATCCTTTGTTCTTCTGGGCGGAGACCCGGGAGTGGGCAAGTCCACGCTTATCCTTCAGGCATTGTCCCGTATTGCCCGTTCCAGAAAGGTATTGATCGCGGCGGGTGAAGAGTCTCCGGAGCAGATACGGATGCGTTATGATCGCCTGGGTGAGCCATCCGGAGCCCTTCACCTGATGGCGGAGACCGATCTTGAGGCTGTTTTGGCGGAAGTTGTCAGACTTTCACCTGAAATTCTTGTCGTGGACTCGATACAGACTATTACGATGCCCCAGATGGGACTTGTTTCAGGGTCAGTGGCGCTTTTGCGGGAGTCTGCCACGCTCCTTCTGGAAGTCGCCAAAAAATCCGGCGTGACGGTCCTTGTGATTGGCCATGTGACAAAAGACGGGCAGATTGCCGGTCCCCGTGTTCTGGAACATCTGGTCGATACGGTCCTTTATCTGGAAGGGGAGAGGCATCATCCCCTTCGAATGCTTCGGTCGGTCAAGAACCGTTTCGGGCCGACGGGGGAACTTGGTATTTTCGAGATGGTTCCAGAGGGGCTTCGTGAGGTGGAAAACCCCTCTTCCTTTTTTCTGGAGGGCAGACGCCCCAACCTGTCAGGATCGATCATTGTTCCGGGAATGGAAGGGTCGAGACCGATCCTTGTCGAGTTGCAGACCCTTGTCAATCCTACGGTCTTTCCAAACCCCAGGAGGGTTGCCCAGGGAGTCAGCCTCCAAAGGCTTTCCCTGATGACTGCGGTGTTGTCCAGGCGAACGGGGCTTGAGCTTGGCGGAATGGATCTCTTTGTCAATATTGTCGGTGGCGTCGATGTCGATGAGCCGGCCATCGATCTTCCCGTTGCCTTGTCCCTTGCGGGATCCTTCCGGAATCTGGCCCTTCCTCCCGACTGGATTGTCATGGGTGAGGTCGGTCTCGGAGGAGAGATTCGCCGGGTTCCCCACCTTACCGAACGACTGAAGGAAGCGGAGAGACACGGGTTTCGCCATGCGATTCTCCCAGGTGGTTCATCCGATCCTTCGGGATCCAGAAAGGATCCTCTCCGGTCAGGGAGGGTGGGAGGGCTCAAGTTTCACCCGGTGACGGAGCTTGGGGAGGCGATTGATCTCTTGAAAGATGTCGGGAGAAAGGGATGATCCATTTGGCTGTTGAGTGCTCAACGGGCGTTTTGGGGCTGGCCCTTATGGACGATCTGCGAAGTTTGGGAAAGGTCTCTCTCTCGGCATCAGGATCGGCAAGCGAAATCCTGCCCCAGGCGGTTGACCTTCTTCTTGAATCTTCAAAGAAAAAATCAGCGGATATCCGGATGGTGTCTGTGTCGAAAGGGCCGGGCAACTATAGCTCCCTTCGTGTGGCGCATTCGTTCGGAAACGGCCTTGCGATCGGTCTCGCTGTGCCACTGGTGAGTGTTTCTCCCTTTGATACCCTGTCACTCCAGTGGAGACTGCTCGATGCCGGCGCGATTTTTTTGGTGATCGATGCGAGGCAGTCCGAGGTTCTGGGGGAGCGACGGGTGAGAGATCCCCTGACGGGAGACTGGGTCGCTGATCCCGACTGGGTCCCCATGGAAGCTCCCGGGGATATCGGCTCGATCCTTCCGGGTGTCCAGGATGCGGCGGTTGTGGGTCCCGGCGTGGTGTATCTGCCTGATGAGCCCTCCCTGAGGTGGCCCCGGCTTTCTTTTCCCAGAGGAACCGAGATTCCTCCTGATCCGTTTTTCCAGGGAAAAGCCGCTTTCCTGTCGGGAGGGGACAGCTCCATTGTCTATGGACGAAGTGCGGTTGATTAGGCTCTGAGTCTCTTCTGCGAGGTTTTTGATGGGTGAATCCGGACGATCCGGACCAGATGAGTCCGATCACAGGCTGGGCATGGGGCCTGTTTCCTTTGGCGGTCCAAGATTTGTGAATCTGGCGACGGGGCTTTGGCCGGAACTTCTTTCCCGTTTTATTTCCGGACTTTCTCCTGCTGAATCCCGGATCAATGCCCTCGGCCCATCGCTTGTCAGCGAGGTCAGGGAACCGACCCATTCTTTTCACGTGGGAATCGTTTTCCCGTCAGAAGGAGGTCTTGTCGGGCTCATCGGGGGCTATTGTGTTCTCGACGAGGTGGAAATTCACACGTTTTTTCTCCATCCCGACTGGAGAAACAGGGGAGTCGGGTCTGATATGCTCAGAAGGTTCCTGTCGGGTTGCCAGCTGTCGGGAATATCGGCAGTGCATCTTGAGGTTCGCTCAAGAAGTCCTGCAAGAGATCTTTACATCCGTCAAGGTTTCAGCCAGTCAGGACTCAGAAAAGGATACTATGGCCCAGAGTGGTCTCTCGATGGACAGTCGGATGATGCCGTTGTGATGGTGTATACTACCGGAAAATTGATATCTCCGCCGGATCCGGGACAAAAGCTTATGGAGTATTTGACGGGGGGACGGCTGTAATCCGGTGGCCCGTTAAGCTTTCAGGGGATTTTCTTTAGGAGGTGTCTGGGTGTTTGGAATCGGGTGGCCTGACCTTATTTTTATAGCTCTTTTGATCATGCTGGTGGTAAAGCCTTCCGAGTGGCCGTCCCTTGCGACCAAGGCCGGTCGCTTTATCCGGCTGGCCCGAACGCGGCTGGCTCCTATCCTTCTTGAAGTGAAGGATATTTCCCGCTCGATCATGGAAGAGGGGCGCCCGGCGGAACCCGATAAATGGACACCTCTTCCCCAGCCCTATCAGAAAGGCGGAGAGTTCCCGATGGTTCAAAGCATCAGTCTGGAAAAGGAGTGATGCCTGTCTGATGGACCGCTTGCCCTTTCTTTTACATCTTTCAGAGCTCAGGTCCCGGGTGTTGCGAGGGGTTTTATGGATTCTTGGATCCATGATTGTCTGTTTTCCTTTTGCAAACAGGGTGCTCGCCTGGCTTGGCTCCAAATCCGGAACCAGGCTTGTCTTTACAACCCCTACGGAAGCGTTCTGGATCACGTTGAAGGTTGCCCTGACAATGGGGCTTCTGATCTCTTATCCGCTGGTCTTGTGGGAGGTCTGGCGTTTTGTCGCACCGGGTCTCTACCGGGAGGAGAAAAAAAGGGTCTTCAAATGGTTGTCCGGCCTGACCGTCTTTTTTTTCCTTGGAGTTGTTTTTTCGGATCTTCTTGCCCTTCCCCAGGCACTTCACTTTCTGGTTGGCTTTGGCCAGGACGAGGGACTTTCTCCTTTTCTCTCCGTGGACAAGACAATCTCTTTCGAATTGCGCTTTCTTTTCGTCTTCGGACTGATCTTTGAGCTTCCGCTTCTCATGGCTCTCTTGACCTCTCTGGGATGGGTAACTCCGGAGGCTTTCCGTAAGGGAAGACGGTGGGCGTTGGTTGGAAATGCCATCGTGGCGTCAGTCCTGTCTCCCACGCAGGATTTTTTCAACATGATGATCATGTATGTTCCGATGGTTCTTCTTTACGAACTCGGGATTGTGTTGTCATCGGTTTCCATGCGGCAGAAAAAACGGAAGGATGTTCAAAGGCAAATGGCAGAAAGTGGCTGATTGGAAGCTTTAGCGTTTGCGGCGGGGAGCCGTCACGAGCTCTGACTCTTGTCTTTCATGCTGTTTCATTCCATACTTCAAAAGACGACGTTTGACCGGGGTAATGGGCGAAAGGATCCTCCGGGATTCCTGCCCTGACCTTCGACAGGCAAAAAACTGCTTCTGCTCAATCCTCCGGAAAGAATAACCTTGATCGATCTAGAACCAATTGCACGTTCCCTCGGTGTCCCATCTGACCGATTCCATCGATTTGGCCCCGGCAGAGCGAAAATTGACCCGCGGTATTTGCCATCACCGTCCGCAGATCATTTCCCTGCTGACAAAAAAGCTTTGTCTTCCCTTTATGTCCTTGTGACCGGGATGACGCCGACTCCGCTCGGGGAAGGAAAAACCACGACCTCCATTGGACTCTCCATGGCCTTGAACCGCATCGGCTGCCGGACGGTTGTGACGATTCGCCAGCCTTCGATGGGGCCGGTTTTCGGCATCAAGGGGGGGGGTGCCGGAGGCGGAAAATCGACCATTGAGCCGATGGATGTACTGAACCTCCACCTGACCGGAGATATTCATGCCGTTTCAGCGGCGCATAACCTTCTCGCTTCAGCGATCGACAATGAGTTGTGTCACGGTAACCCGCTCCGGATCGACCCCCTTTCCGTCAGCTATCCGCGGGTGGTGGACCTGAATGATCGCCCCCTCAGGAAGGTGGTGATCGGACTCGGTGGCCGGGCAAACGGGATACCCCGGGAAACGGAGTTTTCCATCGCGGTGAGTTCGGAAGTGATGGCCATTCTGGCCTTGTCGAAAGACTATTCCGACCTTTCCGGGCGGCTGTCGAGAATTACGATCGGAGCTGATATCGATGGTCGCCCTGTTACGGCAAGGGATCTTGGTGTCGACGGGGCGATGGCCGCCCTTCTTCGTGAAGCTTTCTGGCCAAACCTTATGGCGACATGCGAGGGGACTCCCGCGATTGTGCATGGATCGCCCTTTGCCAATATTGCCCATGGAAACTCTTCCGTCATTGGGGACTGGGTAGCCCTTTCAGGTGCCGAATGTGTTGTGACGGAGGCCGGTTTTGGTGCCGACCTTGGCGGGGAGAAGTTCTTCGACATCAAATCCCCGATTCTCGGAAGGGGGCCGAATGTGGCCGTTCTTGTCGCCACGGCGAAGAGCCTCCGGATGCATGGGGGGCTGGCCGATACCACCGCGGGCAAACCGATTCCGGAAATCCTGAATTCGGCCCATCCGGAGTCCGTTGACAGGGGCTGTGCAAATCTTCGCCGCCAGATTGAAAATATCCGGGCATTTGGTGTTCCGGTCGTGGTGGCCATCAATTCGCATCCCCAGGATTCAAAGGAGGAGTGGGATATTATCCGTCGTCATGCAATTGCCGCCGGTGCTTCCGATGCGGTGGTCTGTTCACATTTCAGGGACGGTAGCGAAGGAGCGCTTGCCCTTGCGCGGGTCGTCATGGAAACGCCTAAACACCATAATGGTCAGGTGACTCCCCTTTATCGCCGGGAAGATTCCCTGGAAGATAAAGTGACTCGCATTGTGACAACCATGTATGGTGCAAAAATGGCTTCGTGGTCGGACAGGGCCAGAAAAAGTCTGGTTGTCGCCAAATCTCTCGGGGCAGAGACGATGCCGGT
>DAHWBS010000036.1 GCA_027323445.1 Leptospirillum sp. | reverse complement strand
GGTGGATATTGATGGCGCAACCGGAAGCATAGTTTCCAAGCTGTTGAGATGTGGTAACACCTCTTTGAATGTCAACGGAGGAGATATCGTTGTTCATGAGGTTCAGGTCATAGACCATACCGCCGTCCTGATTGACATTCTGCGGAACCCCCTCAACGGAGAACTCGGTATTTGAACCGCCGGAAGGTGCAGAGTTTGAGCCTCCTGTGGTATAGCCACGGCACATGAAATAGTTCATGCCTCCGGTGATGCCATTGGCGCCGGAACGTGAATAGTAATTGACCGATGGAGTCTGCATCAGGACATAGCCGATACCGGTTGTCTGATTGTCGGCAAATTTCTTTCTGCCGACAATGGTCATTGCTCCGGTATTGTCCTGGATCTTCTTGTCAGCTTCGGCGTTGATGTTGGCTTCGGCCAGGCGATTTAAGTGAAGCGGAAAGTCATGAGAGGTGCTTCCATTGATCGCAATGTTCTCGGAGACTGGAAAATACCCTTTTTTGGTAATCTGGACGAGATAGTCTCCTGACGGGATGTTATTCAGGGAGAAATGTCCTGAACTGTCGGATCCGACTGTATAAATTTCATTGGTGCGTGTATTCTTGACGGCCATCTGCGCCGCAAGAGGAATCTTGTTGTCTCCATGGCCTTCATAGACATTTCCTGACAGGACCGAGTTTCCTGTCGAAAGAGGGAGGACCTGGAAGTTCATTTCTCCGACGGTGTTTCCTTTCAGGATTCCTTCTTTTTTCTGGAGCGAAAAGCTTCCCCCACCAGCGATGATCTGGTAATTGCCAGGTGCGAGATGCGAGAAGATGAATGCTCCCTGCATATCCGTTTTCTTGGTAACGATCTGACCGGTGCCGTTATTTTTGAGTGACACAGGGACGGCTGAAAGAGGTTTCTTGTCTTTTTCTGAGAAAATTGTTCCATAGATAACGGAAGAGGCTGAAATCGACGGGGCGGATGTTTCCTTTCCCGCTCCGGATGTATCGGGAGCCGATTGCCCATACGATAAAGATCCATTCCATTGACTGACGAAAAGAATCCCGGCCACGGCCGCGATCTTCCCGAGGGTCTTTTCTTTTCTGATCACCAGTTCCTCCTTGGTCAAAGTGTTCCTGACGGGACTTTTTGGTTTTCATTTGAAAATGTTTTTACAGATCGTTTTGCCCTGACCGGTACAAAGGGCAATCTGCTTGTGGCGATACTAAGGGAAGAGGAATAAATAGCGGTTAGGGCCCGGTAAAAGGGGCGTCATTTAATCTTGATGAGATCTTGATACTTCGTTTCTCTCCGGAGACAGAAACAAAGCTTGCAGGGAGGATAGAAAAGGATCCCGGGGGATAAATTTTTTGGAGAAGGGATTTTGAGTTCTTGTTCGATAAAAGGTTTTTTATGATGAGAGATCGATGCGAAAAGGCGGGTTCTGAACAGATTCCTGTGAGCGGGGTGCAGTCTATCCCTATTCTTCCCATCGCTCCTTGAAGCGGTATCCGATACCTCGAAGCGTTTCTATGAAGCGGGAGCGATCTGACGGATCCTTCAGTTTTTTTCTCAACGAATAGATATGAACTTTCAGGTTGTCATCGCCGACAGGGTTGTCATCGCTCCAGAGCTCCGAAAGCAACTCTTCTTTCGAGATGGCGTGGCCCTGATGTTCGATCAGGTACTGAAGGATGAGGAACTCCATTCTCGTAAGAGAGACTGTCTTGCCGTCCACAAACAGGTCTCTTCGAACACTGTCAAAGGAAAGCGGACCAAATGAGAGGGAGATTTTTTTTGTGGACAATTTTCCCTTTTTGGCCTGACATCTGCGGATGAGCGACTTGATCCGGGTCAACATTTCCCGGGCGGAAAATGGCTTGACCATAAAGTCGTCAGCTCCTTCGAGAAGGGCATGTGTGCCGACATCCGGATTGGGATTGGCGGATATTCCCATAATGGGGGAGTTTTTTAAATCCGGGTGGGACCGGATAAAGCGGCAAACCTCAGCTCCTGAAATCTCCGGAAGCATCCAGTCGATGATGCAAAAGATTTTGGTTTTTCTGCTCGCCATTTTCCGAAGTGCCCATATGGCCTCATCACCTCCCTGGGCAATGGCGACATGGTAGCGCTCTCTCAGGAGAAAATGTTTTAAAAACGCAATCTGCTCCGCTTCATCCTCAATCAAGAGTATGGTCGGCCTTGCTTCTTCTATCGTATCTGTTTCATGGACCATTGAGTGCTCCGGGCGATTGTTCCGACTCCATTTGGCATCAGGTTTGTTTGTTGAAAGCTCTTGCTTCAATTTTTATCCTGCGTCTCAAAAGACGAGTAAAAACAGAAATTACATTGAGACAATGTCTCTTTCAGGAACCCATAAAAATAATAGAAAGGACAGATCAACTTTGTGTCAATTTTTGGTTAATATTCAGGGTCAAAAATGAGTTCGAAAATGGAAGGGAAAGGAATGGGCAAAATGGAGGTTTTAAAGATCCGGTCTGGGGCCGATTGGGGGAGTTTCCGGAAGATCCCTCCCCGTCGGTTTTTTGGAGTTTTTAAACTGGATTAAAAGGTGACTTTTACCCCGGCAAAAAGATTGACCGGTTCTCCGGGATAGACGAAAAGGGTTGCCAGGTTGTTGGCGGTAGCGGTATTTCCGGAACCGTAATAGCCGGCCGGGTTGTAGTAGTTTGTATTGAAAAGATTGTAGGCCGACAAGTAGAGGTTCGCGGCCTTGTACCATCCGTTGACCTTCGGCAGGTCATAGGAAGCATAGAGATCGGTCACGAAATACCCCGGAACATTGTCCTGAGGATTTCCGGGCGTTCCCGACATATCGATGACATTCATCATTCCGGTGTAGCGCTCGTCAACCGTGATGTGGTAAGGACCATGGTCATAAGAAATGGCCAGATTTCCCATGTCCAGAGGAATAAACGGAATCATGTCCCCGGCGAAGTTCTGACCTCCGGCTGGAGTATTTCCCAGAACATTATTCATGTAGGTGAAGTTGGCGGAACCTGTAAAGCCCAAGCCCAGATCGATCTTGCCTTCTGCCTCGATTCCCTGCTGACGGGCCTGTGCGATATTTTCAAACTGGGTGAATGTTGTACCTCCCGCTCCTGAGAACGGTACGGCGACCGGCATATTGGTAAGATAATCGCTGTAAACATCCAGAGCCACGAATCCTTTTTTAGTCGAATACCGTGTTCCAATACTCAGATCCCAAACATTCTCGGGCTGAACCCCACCCACCAGTGAACCGGAGGAGAATCCCTTGTAGTCGAACATCGCGGGAGGAGCGAAGGACTCACCACCCGTGACATAAAGCTTCCAATGGTCGTTCGGATAGTAGTTCAGTCCGACATGGGGCATGGGAATCAGCATCGAGCCTCCGTTGCTCACACCCTGGCCTGCTGCCGAAAAGGCTGAACTGGGGACCTGGTCATTGAAGTACTGGGAAATACTGGCAACCCGGAACCCGACATTGAGCAGGACCTGATCCACAGGCCGGTAATGGTCCTCGAGATATCCTACAATACTGGTCTGGGAATAGATTGCATCGTTTGTTCCCCCGACAATATTGCCCCCCAGCAAAGGATCGATGTAGTAATGGTAGGTTGCGTACTGACCTTTCATTCCCAGATAGAGATTGTCATTTTTCCACAGCCGGTACTTGACCTCGGCAATGTCTCCCGTCTTGTATCCCTCTGCCTGATAGTAGTTCTGGAGGAACTGGTACCCAAGCTGGCCGCTCATATTCGGAGCGATGCTGGAGCCCGTGCCCGGGGTTCCCGTTGTGGTAAATCCCGCCGGCATGCTCGTACTTCCATAAGGCTCGACATTTGCATAGAGCGAATTTTTGATGCGGATATCCGGTGTGATCTGGTCCTTGAAGCCAAGATCCAGCATGAACCGTCCGTATTCCCAATTTTTGAAAAACGGCGAATTGGGCGTATTCCCCGGGTTGGACGGATTACTGTAGCTCGGACCGCCATTGTTGGTCGGGCCGTAGGTATTGTAATTGTCCAGGCTCATCGACGCGCCGCGGTCATAGGACTTGTAATTCGCTGTGGTGATGAAGTAAAGCTTCCCTCCCGTCAGATACTTTGTCAGATTGCCGTAATACTGGTATTCGGTCAGAGGAGTGAACTGCTGGAACCCGGACGAATGGATGATGGTGAAGTCATTGTAGCCACCGATGTTCGTGGTCGAATTGATTCCTGAGTTGTTGACGTAGCTCGTGTAATACAGCCCGTAGGAACCGCCTCCGGCGTTGACAGTCTGAAAGGCATCCTGCATGGGGTCAACGAGATGAAAGTTGACGGAACAACCGGCGGCATAGTTTCCGGTTTCTCTGGACGTTGTAACACCCCTGTTGACTGTTGCGGACTTGACGTCGGTGTTCATGATTCCCAAATCGTAAACTTCTCCGCCATCGGCTTCGATGTTCATTTGAACCCCTTCGACCGACATTTCGATTCCGGCGTTTCCGTTCGGATTGGTGTTGGCGCCGCCTACCGTATAGCCTCGGCAGGACATGTAGTTCATTCCGCCCGAGATGCCCTGGGCTCCGGAGCGGGAATAGTACTCGATACCCGGCGTGTTCTGCATGAGGGTATAGGCCGCGCCGGTCGTCAGGTTCTGCTGGAACTTCTTCTGGTCTACGATCGAGATGGCGCCGGTCGTGTCCTGGATCTTCTTGTTCCCCTCCGCCTGGATGTCAGCTTGTGCCATGCGATTCAATCGTAGCGAGATGTTTTCCCGGGTTTTCCCGCTGACATCGACGGTTTCGGAAACCGGAACAAAGCCGTCTTTTGTGACTTGAAGAAGATAGGTTCCTCCGGGAATCTGGGCCAGGGCATAATTTCCTTCCTGATCGGAGTTCAGCGTATAGATTTCGTGGGTGGAGAGGTTTTTGGCCTTGATCGTTGCGGAAACGGGCGTTTCCGATCCACCTTTTTTTTGGGTGATCGTACCGAGAAGGATGGAGGAGCCACGAGAGAGCATCTGTATGGAAAAATCGATCTCTCCCGTCATTCCGGCTTTTAAAAAGCCTTCTTTTCTGGACTGGGAGAAATTGCCCCCTCCAACCAGGATTTCATAATCTCCGGGAGGGAGATCGGTGAAAAGGTATCCGCCCTGGCTGTTTGTCTTTTCCAAAATGGAAGTATCGTTTTTTTTGTTGTGGAGGATAATGGAAACTCCGCCCAACAGTTTTTGATCTTTTTGAGAACGGACGATTCCGTACAGGGTGGATGCTTTCGACAAGCCAGGGGTGTTTTGGATTTTGGGAGAAGGGGGGCTGTCGGCTGCTTTTGCCGTTCCGGATGACCCAAGTGCAAACAGGGCCAAGGAAATCGACACACATTTCCTTCCAAGGGTTCGTTTCATGAGGGGCTCCTGTTTTTGAACATCAGATTGTTTTTTGAAAATATGGGCAGGGTTCTGAAAATGGACCCGGAGGGATGGTAGAAAAGCTTTGTTACGGAAAAATACAGGTTGTATCAAGAATGGGATTTATCAGTATGACAAGTTTTGGTATCGCTTTGTCCCGGATGGGGCCATCAGACATCTTGTTGAATTCATGGGTTTTCTTGCGGGAGAAATGGACTGTTCTTGACAGCCTATCGACCTGTCGATAGACTTTTAAAATGGTGCAAAACAGCATGAAAGAGCGGATTATCGATGTTGCCCAGGCGCTTGTCCAGTCGCGAGGGTTCAATGCGTTCAGCTACCGGGATCTGGCGGATCGTATCCTGATCAGGACGGCCAGCATCCATTATTATTTTCCCAAAAAAGACGATTTGGCCCGTGCTCTCATTGAGCGCTACCGGTC
The DNA here is from genome assembly GCA_027323445.1 of Leptospirillum sp. Lineage (GTDB taxonomy): Bacteria > Nitrospirota > Leptospirillia > Leptospirillales > Leptospirillaceae > Leptospirillum. Next base: position 8,791 of record DAHWBS010000036.1, on the reverse strand, counting down.
TGATTTTGAGGGGGCCATCCAGGACATCGACTGCACGGCGCGCTCACCACAGGATCGCTTGTCTGCCTATCTGAAGATGTTTCTGGAACTTTCAAAGGGAGGCTCTCGCCTTTGCCTTTTTGCTGTTTTTTCAGCAGAACTCCCGAGCTTGTCAGAGACGGTTCAGGAAGAGATAAAGATTTTTTACGAGAAAAATATCCAATGGATCGGTGACGTCATTGATGATGGAAGACGTGCCGGTCTGTTTTCCTTTCCGGGCGGGAGCCGGGATGTTGCCTCTGCAATATTCTCCTTTCTGGAAGGGGAAATGCTTGTTCAAAGGGTTTTTCCATCGAAGGAACCCTTTCCGGAAGTTCCGGATGCGATCCGGATCCTGTTGTCCTGGGGGCCGTGAGATGAGTGTCTGGAATTATGAAGTTACATGGATTGGTTATGTTTTAAAATTGAGGTGTCTATCTATCCATAGGTAGGTGCCTGTTTAGATGGTCAGGCAGCAGATTTTCAATCACCATATGGAGGCCCTCGTTGGGGGATCTTTTTAGGGAGATTAAGGGAACGGGAGTGATTGAAAGCATGGCGAAAAACTGCGCGATAGCCTCTGAGATGGATGTGGCAAGAGAAACGATTCTGTCGCTGCCATCTGGGCCGGAAGAGCGTAAAGGGCCGGTCGATTTCCTTGATGCTGCCGGTCGTTTCTGTAGTCCCTTCTTGAAAGAAGAGGGACTTGGAGGTTTTGGGTTAAAAAGAAAGACAGATCAAGCGTGAAGGGAAATCTTTTAGATGATTGAAAAGGGCAGACATATATTGCCGGGACTTTTATTGACAGGTGCCATCGCCCTGGTGGCGAAGCTGATCTCTTCGATAGATTTTTTAAAAGAACATCTTCCTCTGGGTCCGGTCATGCTGGCTATTCTTCTTGGGATCGTGGTCCGTAACCTTGTCCCTGTTCACGGGATTTTTGAAGGCGGAATCCGATTTTCTTTCAGACAGGTTCTTCGTCTTGGTGTTGCGGGTCTTGGTTTTTCCCTGACCTTTGGCCAGATCGTTTCTGTGGGATTGAAGGGATTTCTCCTGGATACCCTGGTTATAGCGGGAACCTATCTGTTCGCAAGACTGCTTGTTCGTCCGCTTGGTCTTAGTCAGGAAATTTCATGGCTTCTGGCAACCGGTACCGCGATTTGCGGAGCCTCGGCGGTCGCTGCGGCGAACTCCGTTGTCAAGGCAAAAGATGAAGAGGTCGCCTTTGCTGTGACAACGGTAACGTTTTTTGGCACCTTGTCGATGTTTCTGTTTCCGGCTATCGAGCACTGGATGGGTTTTCCTCTTGATGTCTATGGGGCCTGGGCCGGCTCCTCCATTCATGAAGTGGCTCAGGTGATCGGCGCAACGGTCAATGTTTCTCCTTCCTCGCTTGCACTTGGTACGATCCTCAAGTTGACCCGGGTTGTCTTTCTTTTGCCCGTGATCATTCTTCTCGAGTTCTGGATCTTGAAAGGAAGAAAGGAGAAGGGGACTTCCTCAAGACAGGAGCATTTCCCCTGGTTTGTTGTCGCATTCGCCGGGGTTGTCGGGATCAACTCCCTGCACTTCCTCTCTGCTTCCCTGACCGATGTTTTCAATAATCTGGACAGCATCATTCTGGCGATTGCAATGGCGGGTCTTGGTCTTGAAACAAGACTTTCAAAGGTTTTTCATGTTGGCGTCGCCCCGGTCAAGGCGGGAGTGGCTTTATGGATCTTTGTCAGTATCCTGGGGTTTGTATTGTCCTGGGTCTTTTATGGGCCCCATTCGATTTAAGCCGTCCGGAAGAGACTTCGTCAGGTTCTATTGAGATTTGAGAGATTTTCTGGTGGTTTACTCTTTATTTGCCAATGATTGCCCGAAGACGCAACAGCCCTTCCGTTACGATCAGGTCGTCTGGAAGAAAGGGGCCCAAAAGAAGTGCTTTTTGTCCATTTTGGGCGATTTTGGAAACATCCAGACGGATATAGTCTGTTCCCCTTTTGACAAAGACCTGAAGACCTCCCTCCTGATTCTGGAAAATGGCCTCTTTCGGGACGATATACCCCTCCTGGGGGAGGTCGGGGAGGATCTGCACGGAGACCCAGAGGTCCGGGCGGAACCGGTGCTTTGGGTTTGAAAGCGAGATCCTGATGGGGATGGTCCGCGTTTGTGGGTCGGCCATGGGGAAAACCCTTGTAATAACCGCCGGAATGGTTTCGAAAGGGGGGTGCAGGGTCCGGATCGATACCGGAAGTCCAACCGTTATTCCTCTTTCCTGTCCCGGGTAAAGATAGGCGTCGACCCATAAGTGTGAGAGGTCCGATATCTCGAAAAGCCAATCCCCCTGATGAACCTGATTCCCTTCGATCTCTCCGGTTTTGATGATGGTTCCGGAAATGGTCGCCCGTACTTCATAGCGGTCAGAGGGCTTGTGTGTTCTGATCAGACGGTCGATTTCCTTTTGTGAGGCTCCAAGGGTCCTGAGTTTCGAAAGTGCAAGAGAGAGGAGGTCCCGGTTTCCCGAGGCGTTGATCCGGTGGCTTTCGAGAATACTGACCGCTTCTGCTTCGGCGGTCTGAAACTGTCTGCTCCGAAGGACAGCCAGAAGTTCCCCTTTGAAAACAGTATCTCCGGGGAAGGCCTTGATCGAGATGGTTGAAAGAGCGCTGACTCTCGACATGACTCTCCGGTAATGAACGGGATCAAAGGTAATTCTTCCGGGGATAATGACTTCCTGAGAGAGATGGCCCTTTTTGATGGGGACTGTTTTGACAAAGTCCGTCGTGTTGACGGGTTTTTCCTGAGAGTTTCCGGTCTTTGTCTGGTCTCCGGGATGCTTCGTGCAGCCCGCCAGAACCAGGATGATTGTTGAACACAAAAGAACTCCGGACAGAGATCCGAATGGTCTCAAAAGTGGTATGTGCTTGTCAGATCTGAACATCAGGCAATCCTTTTTGGGTGGATACTGTCTTCGAGAAAAGGGAAAGTGCCGCCGGGATCAGAAAAACGGAAGAGAAAAAAGAGCCGACAAGTCCTCCAAGAACCGCTACAGCCAGAGGCCGCTCCATATCAAGACCTGCCCCGCCTCCGATCGCCAGCGGCAGCAGAGCTGCCGCATTGGCAAGATGCGTCATGACAATGGGGAGAAATCGGTCGGAAAGAGCTTCTTTCAGCCGTTCGGATGCGGTGCCTTTTGCAGACTCAAAGCGGTTTGCCACCAGAAACCCGTTTTCTGCGGACAGTCCCACTACGAGAATCAGTCCGACAAAGGAAGAAATGTTAAGGGTCCTGCCCGAAAGGGTCAATGCGGCAATCCCGGAGAGAACGGAGAAGGCGATTCCCGTGGTCAATACGAGGGGAGGTGTCCATTTTCTGAACGTGCCATAAAGAATTGTCACGATCAGAAGAACCGATCCCAGAAGGGCTTCTCCCAGTGTCCGAAAGCTTTTTTGTTCTTGCTTGTATGCGCCGGAATAGGTGACCCAGGAGGATTTTGGGAGGGTGAGGGAAGAGACTTTTGTCTTGATCTCTTTGATGACTCCTCCAAGATTTCCATGGTCCAGACGACCTTCTATCCGCAGGATCGGAGAGAGATTTTTGTCTTCTTCTTCGGTGGCGGGCGGAGTGTTGGAGAATGTAATGACCTGGGAGAGGGGGATCAGGGAGCCGTCGGACTGGGTGATCGGAAGATGGGAGAGGGGGATCAGGCCATTCCTGTACTGGGAAGGATAGAGAACCCTGACTGGCAGGGGTCCTTTGGGGGACAGGACGGTTGTCGCCGTTACCCCCATGAGATCCTCTCTCGTCTGTTTGATGATTGACTCTGGTGTGAGGCCTGACAGGGCTGCAAGGGGAGCGATCACGTGTCCATCAAGTGTATCTCCCATGGGGCGAACCGACAGATGGAGATCGACAAGCCCGGGGATCCCGGAAAGATTGTTCTGGATCATTCTGGCTGTTCCTAAAAGATCTTTTCGGTTTTGACCATGGATTTCAATCACGACTGGCGCCGACACACCGATCAGGTCGTTCAGGCTGTCTTCCATAACCTGAGCGTAGTCTGTGTCGAGCTCCGGTTCGTTTTTTTGAACCCATGGCCTGAGTTCCCGGATGAGCTCAAAAGTGGATTTCGGGTGGTTTTCTGAAAGCCTGATAACAAAATCTCCCTTGTTGGGTTCGGTAATGTAAAACCCCATTTCCGTTCCAAGCCTTCTTGTCGTATCGATGACGCCGGGAAGTGTCCTGATATGATCCTCTACCCGGAGAACGGCCCTGTCCATGTCGTTGATGGAGCTTCCCACAGGGGCATGAAAGTCCAGTGTAAAGGAGCCCTCATCCATTCTGGCCATGAAATTGGTTTTGATGTGGGTCAGAGGCAAAAGCAGAAGAGCAAAAACAAGGACCCCGGCACCAAGGATAACGGGTGGAGAGAGTTTTGTCAGAAATCCTGTCGGCATGGGTTCATGGCTCTCGCTTTCCTGCCGGATAAAGGCAGTGGTGACAAAGGTATTGACCAGAAGCGAGACGCCTAAGAGCGTTACGAAGGAGATTGCCAAAGGAGCAAAGAAAGCGCCTACGAGTCCACTCATTCCAAAAAGGGGAACGAGTGCGAGTATTGTGATCAGCCCAGAAAAAATAAACGGAACAAGGAGTCCGCTCATTCTCAGCTCGTGTCTCCCGCCTTCGATGATGACGATAAAGTCGTCGATGACAAGTCCGACTCCGGCAGCAATTCCTCCCAGTATCATGAGGTTCAGTGTTTCTCCCAGAAGTCCGAGAATGCCTGCGGAAATAAACAGGATTGCCAGGAGGAGGGATGCCATCAACAGAATGGGGGAGACTCTCCTGAGGATCAGGATGACGATGGCCATCGCTCCGCCAAGTCCGATGAAGAGCGCCCACAGGACGTGGCGGATGGCATCGGAAACAAGTGTCCCCTGATCGTAGACGATGGCCGGAGTACATCCTTTTGGAAGGAGCCGCTGAAACTCGGCCATGTGTTCAAGAAGGGCCCTCTGGATGGTCAGCGCATTGCCTCCGTGAGCGCGGTAGATGAGAAGAAGAACTGCCGGAGAGCCATTGGCACTGATCCTGATGGTTTCATCAGAGGGCCTGACTCCACGGTGAACCGTTGCCAAAAGATCGATCGGAAGGGGAACTCCTGATGGAGAGGGTAAAAAGATTTTGTTGATCTCGGATGTTCTGGTCATTGTGTTGTCAATCTGAACCGTTTTCAGCCGGTGTTCTTCGGTTCTTGGTCCAATGACGCCAATTTTGTTCTGGGTGGAAAGGGCGCTGACAACATCGGGGAAGGTCCGGTGTGCTCCTGAAAGTTTGTAGGGATCAACCTCAACATGGATCTCCGGATTTTTCCCACCGGCAATTTCCGATTTCCAGACTCCGGGAAGATTCGAGATGTAGGGAATCAGTCGGGTTTTGGCAATTCTTGTGATCTGGGGTAAATTGTCGGCAGTTCCCGAAAGCGCCACAGTGAGAACAGGGGTGTCGGATGGGTACATCCGGATGGCCTGAATGCTGGTTCCTGGCGGGAGATCTCCCCGGATGCGTTCAATGGCCTGGGCTACGCGTGGCAATGCCAGGGACATTTGTTCATGCCAGGAAAAGCGGAGGAAAAACTCGGCAGACCCCTGCATCGTCCGGGAGTTGAGTTCCCGGACTCCCTGCACTCCCCTGAGGGTGATTCCCACGGGCCTTGTAATGCGGCTTTCCATCTCGGCAAAGGGAATATCGGGAGACCGTACAATGACAGAGACTCTGGGAAAATCAATGGAGGGGTACAGGGTCATGGGGAGGTCCCATGCCTTGATGGCTCCAAGAATGGAGAGCACGATCGTCAAGAGGAGAGAAAATCCTCTATATTTTTTGATGAGTGCCATGGCAGGTATTTGTTTTGGGGATTGGGACAAACGATACTCCTGGGATGAATTGCTCAGGGAAATTCTGGATTTTCCGGAATATTACCCATTTCTTTGATGAGCTTCCCTGAGCATAACAGATTTTTTCTGGCAAGATTTCCGGAGTTATGACCGGTATTGCCTTCGGGCTTTAATGTGTCGGTGGCGGTCCAGTGACGAGAGAAGACCGCAGTCACTCGAGCAGAAAGCGGAGATCCAGTCTGTCGCCTGTGATTGGCGGACACCAGTAGTAGCCTCCCCTGACAGGTCTTGAGAAGGTAAAAAGTGCGTCGGTGATGCCGTCATCGAGTCCCATCATGCGCCGGAGGACATTTTCAAAAGGGTCAAGCGTCTTTCCGAAAGCAATGAACTCCAGTCCCTGTTGAAAGTTCAGTGCCCATGGCATGGACCTTCTGAGCATATAGGCAGAAGGGGAGTAGGATTCCTGAGCGCTCCTTTTGACGTGGGCTGTTGGAGAGGCATCATGAAGTTCCTCGTTGGTGTCCTGTTTTCTCCCGATCATGTTGTCCCGTTCTTTTTGCGAATGTGTCCGGAAATGCTTGAGATCGTGGATCCAGCGCTGGACTGCGACAAGGCTTGATCCCGAAAGTCCCATTCCTTCTTCGATAATCGCGACTTCCGCCGCTTTTTCGCCATCGGGATTTTCTGTTCCGTCCTCGTACCCGGACAAATCTTTTCCGCCGGAGTACAAAAAGGTGTCGATCTGGTCATCGGGAGCGAACACATCCCCCAGAATATCGGAAAGGCGTTCTGTCTGATCGAAGATATCGCCGCGGTCATCGCCCTGGAGGAAGAACCAAAGGCTTCCCTGAGTTGAAGGGGAAGAACAGTTGATACCGGAGAGCCCCGGAAAGGTTCTGAGTCCTGGGATTTTTCTGGAGAAAGCCGATACAAGCGGTTCTCCAAGTCCGAAGATTCCTTTTTGAGGATCAAAAAGTTTAGTCAGGTCGCGAAGGGCTTTTTTGGGATTTTTTTCCGGGAGATGGCGGTAAGTCAAGGAAAGACCATAGGGTTTGTTTCCAGAGAGAATGAGCGGTTGTGACGGGTATCGGTTCATATGGGTTCCTTTCAGGTTTGTGGTTCCCTCAAGTCCTTAAGAATCGGAAAACTTTTCTGAAAAAACAATCAAGTCCTTGTAAGACTCATGACGGATCGGGTTGCTCCATATATGGAACAGCGGCTCTGGCAGAAACCTGATAAGCGTTTTTCCCGTTTTTCTTGACATGGTACATGGCCTGGTCAGCTGCATGGATAATTGTTTTTGTCGAACACTGATGAAAGGGGAACAGGCAGATTCCGATACTTGCGCTGATGGAAAGAGGCTCCGGAATCTCCGGGTGTGAAAATGGGATAGCCAGCACCCGGATGAGTTCCTTTGCAACGGAAATAGCGTCATCTTCAGATGAAACCTTTTGAAGTAAAACGAAAAATTCATCTCCTCCAATTCTTGAGAGAGTGTTTTCAGCCTGGAGAATAGACAGAATCCGTTCGGATGTCCTGCGCAGAATCCAGTCTCCGGCTTCATGTCCCCATGTATCGTTGATCCTCTTGAAGCCGTCGATGTCGATATAAAGTCCTGCCGCATCGAATCCGCCTTGTTTGGCGTGGAGAATAGACTGTTCTATGCGGTCGTCAAGAAGTTCACGGTTTGGAAGACCTGTCAGGCGGTCATGAAGCGACCTGAGAAGCTGGTGGTTCCGCTCTTCATCGAGTTCATATTCTCGAATAAAGAGTTTTCTGCGCTGCCGTTCCATGATGTATCCGGTAATGCCGCCAATGACGTTGGCTGCCAAGATAAAAAAGAGGTGGTTGAAGATGATGTGCGCCGGGTATCGGAAGTGTTCCTTTAAAAGCAAAAAATAGGACAGGATAAAAAAGACATTGAGTCTGACCGCATGATAAAACCTGAGCCCTATGGAGTTGTATATCCAGAAGGTAATGAGAATGATCCCGACATAATAGACCTGCTCTGAAGAGGGTGGAATATGGCTCATCGCGATGAGGAAAAAAACTCCTGCGGCAAGAGCGGTCAGGGAGAGTATGACGGGATGGGATTTTTGAAAAGCGGGACGGTGGGTCAGAAAGATGGCCCATGCGCCTACCCAGATGATCATTCCCCGGATGATCCAAAGAAAGCTTTGTGCATTTTCAGGGATCAGCCAGGGGTCGATTCCTCCAGAAACGACATATATAAAAACGCCGATGATGATGGCCCAGCGACTCTGAACTTTCAATCTGGGGACAATGGCGTCCTGATATGAGTCTTCGAGGAGGGGGTTCAAAAAAGAGAGGGTTATCGGGTGCATCTCACCGCGAGGTGTTTGTGTTTGGATTTTTTCTTCCATTTCTGGGGCCAGATTGCCTTTATCCGGCATGGATCTGATTCTTGTCTTTATGAAGAAACATGATTTTCCCTCTCAATATGATTTGGACCTGTAGGGCAAGGCTTGGACCTGCTCGCCATCAACACTCCCTCACAGGAGAAAAGCTTGTCCTTCTGCGCCACAATCGTTTTCCCTAGATCAAAGAGGGTTAGCTTTGAGTGTTTCTCCACGTGTTGCAGCCGCTTCATCGAGGACACGAACTCCATATACTTGGGCCGCTTGCAGCAAACGGCGATCCAAAGAAGAGAATATGAAGGAGTCATTGAGATCTGAAGGCTATGGTCGCATGAAAATGGATTAAATCCATGGCTCTCAAGAACAGTGTAGGCGATAGAACGATCGGGCGGCCTCCATGGGATCAATGCGAACCACAGCAAGTCTTCCAAGCCCAAGCTGATTGAGCTTCGGGAGAATCTTGGAAACGTGATCCCAACTTATTTTCCCACTTCGGACTTTTTGGAAGAACGC
>DAHWBS010000035.1 GCA_027323445.1 Leptospirillum sp. | reverse complement strand
CATGGCGCTTTCGGCCATCTCCGCCATCGACGGGGCCCTCGACGAACTGAACCGGATCCAGGGAACTCTCGGAGCCTTCCAGCAGCGCATGACCTGGACCATTCGGAACCTGAACACCGCCCTGGTAAATATCGCTGCCACAAAGTCCCAGATCAAGGATGCGAATTTCGCCAAGGAGACCTCACGGTTTGTCCGGGACCGAATTCTCCAGCAGTCCGGAACCGCCGTTCTGGCCCAGGCGAACCAGATTCCCCAGGCGGCGATCAAGCTGATTCCGTAAGGAATTCCGGAAGGATCGCAAAAGGGATTGATCTCCTTGTCCGCCTCCTCTAAAGTTTTGTTTAAACCTGACCGATTAGTCGTATGAGGTGGTTTATAAAATGGAGGATTGCGAGATGAGTGAGAATTGGGGTTCGGTCGGAAACAAGGGACCTGCTCCGGGGGGGCAGGATGCGGCGCCCCTGAAGAAAAAGTCGTCCTCTGAAGGGGTGACTCCCTCCAGGGAAGGGGATGGCTCAAGTCCAGGAATGTCTGCTCCCGGTGAAACGGATATGGTGGTCATTTCCGGTCCGGCGCGCCAGATTGCGAAGATTCGTGAACAGATAGACCGAGAGCCTTCTGTCCGGATGGAAAAGGTTCTTGAGCTTAAAGCCCGGATCCATCGTGGAGACTACAATGTTCCTTCCCGGGATATTCTGCGAAAAATGGTCGAGCAGGCCATCAACGAGGCCAAAAATCGCGGGAAGCGTTGATCCGGCGGGATTCCTCCGGATCTTTGTCCGGGATTTTCCTAAAGATCAGGAAGGTGAGAAAACATGGACAGTCCGATTCCCCTATCCGAACGTCTTTCCTTTCTCATCCGGCAGGTCCGTGTGGTTGCCGACTGTCTTGTCCGTGAGCAGGAATGCCTTCTGTCTCCCGACCTGTCGGAGCTTTCCTCCGTTGTCGAGAGCAAGGTTTTTCAGTCGGACCGATTGTCAGAGATGCTTTCCGAGTGGGAAAAAGAAAGTCCACTCCATCTTCTGAGAGCAGACCTTCTGACCGCTGAGGATCTCTCGATCCTTCAGTCCTTCCGTCATGAAATCTCTCTTTTGTCCGAACTGGCATCTGTCAACATGATTCTGGCCCAGGAGTCAGGGCAGCTTGTTTCTTCCCTTGTCCGGACGTTGACATCCGATCCTGGACAGTTCCACACCTATAACCCCTCGGGTGGACTGGGGAGTCTTTCCTCTCCCGCCCCCACCCTTGTTTCGACGAGGACCTGACCATGTCCGGGATACTGGGAGCCCTGAATATCGGAACATCCGGAATCGAGGCCAATCAGGCAGGCCTTTCAACCGCCGGAAACAACATCGCCAATGTCCATACGCCCGGCTATACCCAGGAAGAGGTGGTCTTCGACCAGAATGTTCCGGGGGACGGGTCGCCCGGCATGGTCGGAAACGGCGTCCGGGGAGAATCTGTACGCCGGGTGGTGAACCAGTTTCTGGACAATCAGATGGTTCGTCAGAAGACCAGACTTGGTTTTTATGAAGCCAGCCGGATCTCTCTGGGAGAGATCGATTCCTTTTTTGCCAATGCCCAGTCCCAGGGTCTCGCAAAGCACCTCTCCTCCTATATGAGCGCATGGGAAACGGTGGCGAACCATCCCCTTGACCGGGCGGCCCGGGCGTCCCTGATTTCAGACGGGAAGACCATGGCCACGGATTTTCACGAAATGGCGGGGCTTTACTCCCAGTCGAGGGATCGCCTGGGCCAGATGGTTCAGGAAGATGTGGCCAGGGTCAATGTCGATCTGGGAAAAATTGCCGCACTGAACCGCCAGATCATCAAGGCAAGATCCGGAGGCGAAAGCCCCAATACACTGATCGACCAGAGATCGGTTCTGGCCTCAAAGGTCTCCAAGGCATTGAATGCGCACTTTTTTCAGGACCGGAAAGGGGCCATGACCCTTCATCTCGGAGGACAGATCTCGGTGTCGGATGTGGAAAACGGGACCCTGTCCTCCCGGCTGGACCCGGTGACCGACTCCGTCCGGATCCTGATCGATCCACCCGGCCATTCCGGATCGGGCCCCATCGATATTACCGACCGGATCAAGGGCGGGACGATCGGTGGCTACCTGAACGTCCGGGATGTCAAAATCAAGAATCTCGAACAACATCTCGATGTCCTCGCCCATTCCGTCGTCAATCATGTGAATGCCGTTCATGCCTCGGGCTATGGGCTTTCCGGGGCCACGGGGGTCAACTTCTTCCATCCGACCGTCATGGTCACCCAGGAGGGGCAGGGCAGCGGGGTCAGCGTTGTCGCCAATGCTGTCGAACCCAATCGTGCGGATCATCCTCTGACCGTCTCGGTCTCTGCCGGGAAGGTGACCGTTACGGACGGACGGACCGGTGCGGTTGTCGCGACCGCCCAGATTGCCGGCGGGGCCGGTACGGTCAAGGTTGACGGGTACTCTCTCCGTATTACGACCTCAGGAAAGACGCCCGGCGGGACTTTCCAGGTTTCCGGGGGAAACGACATTACCGGTGCGGCATTGGGAATGGAGGTCGTGGTCAAGGATCCGGCTGATCTCGCAGCGGCCAGACATCCTGTTTCCGAGGGAAAAAATGCGGGTGACAACCGGAACGCCCATGACCTTTTCGGACTTCTGTCCGATCGAGTCCACTTTGCCGGGACGGACAGGTCGGCCACCCTTCACGATTTTTATTCCCAGAGTGTTGCCCAGATCGGTTCCTGGTCACGGGAGTCGAGAGACAACTACAAGGCCCAGATGGTGATTGAAAAAGGGTTGAAAAATCAGCGGATGTCTGTTTCGGGTGTTTCCATTGCCGACGAATCTGCACGAATCATCCAGTACGAGAAGGCTTATCAGGCCTCTGCAAGCCTCGTGCAGATGACCAACCGGCTTCTCGACACCCTCGTCCATCTGCCCAACCAGTCCTAGGAGCCGATAATGAAGGATTCAGGGGGGGAGAGAAGATGATCCGGGTAACAGGGCTTATGACCGGCCGTGAAGTGGTCGATGCCCACGACCGCTCGATCGAGAACCTTTACGATGTCGACCGGCAGATCTCCTCCGGCAAGCGTTTCGAAAAGCCAGGCGACGCACCGGAGCGGATGGGTGAGTCGCTTCGTGTGAACCGGACTCTTGCCGTGGCGAAACAGGTTGTGGAAAATGCCCGTGAGGGGGTCGTCAAGCTTCAGCTGATGGAAAGCATCCTCGACCAGATCGGAGGTCTTGTGATCCACGCCAAAGCCATGGCCGTCAGAATGTCGAATGATACGATGGTTCCCGAGAATCGCCGGGTTGAAGCCCAGGAGATGATGCGGGTGCTTGAGCAGATCGTCTCCCTTGCCAATACGAAGTCCGGGGAGCAGTATCTGTTTTCGGGGACAAACGTGACCATTGAACCCTTTATTTTTCCGGATCCCAAAAACCATCCGGGTTCTGTGGCCTATCAGGGAAATGATTCACGCTCCTATGTCCAGCAGGGGTTCACCTCGAGTGTCCGGGAAGCGGGGCTCATGCGGGTATCCGAGGTGGGTTCCCGAATCCTCGGGGACAGCGTGTCCGACCCCGGAGGAACGAGCCTTCTGCCGGTCATGAGACGCTTTATCAATGCGCTGAATTCAAACGATACGCAGGCGATCCGCTCTTCCATCGATTCCCTTGAAAATGCCAGCCACCAGGTTACGGAAAAGGCCGCCGTCCTTGGAACGAGAGAGCGGTCTCTGAGGCGGACGCTTCACCGTCTTGAACGCTACCAGATCAGCCTTAAGACGCTGAAGAGCGAAAATGAGGACGTGGATATCGCAAAGGCGGTTTCGGAGCTGTCCCTGAACCAGAACCTTCTGGCGGTTTCCACCAAGGCTTCGAGAAACATCATTCAGAATACCCAAAATGCTCTGTTTTCCTGACAGGGAAACGGGTGGAGGTGAAACATTTTAATCCTGACGCGCAAGGTCGGTGAGGGGATCACGATCGGCGATGGCATTCGCATCGTCGTGATCGAGGTCAAGGGCGGAAGTGTGAGGCTTGGAGTGGAAGCTCCGGCGGATATGTCCGTCCACAGGGATGAGGTTTTTGAACGGATCATGGAGGAAAACCGCAAGGCGGCGACAACAACTCCCGACCAGATGAAGCTTCTGAACAGCCGATATCTCAAAAAGCAGAAAGGGTCGGGAGAAAATCCCCCAACAGGCCCGGGGGAGGGAGGGAAATGACAATCGAGACAACCCGCTTTGGAACCATTCCGCTGGATCCGGAACGAATCCTGATTTTTCCCGAGGGCGTTCTGGGATTCCCTGGCCTTACACGGTACATTCTTCTGGAAACAGGCGAAAACAGCCTTTTTTACTGGCTCCAGAGCGTTGACGATCCATCTCTGGCCTTTGTTGTGATGGATCCGTCGGAACTGATCTCCGACTATGCTTCCCGTGTATTGTCTGTTTTGCCCGATACGGGGTTCCATGTTGAGGATCTGAGCCTTATGGTGGTTGTCACCATACCGGGTGAACATATGGAGGCAATGACCGCAAACCTGCAGGGCCCGCTGCTGGTTCGTCCGGGGGACCGGACCGGAAAGCAGTTTGTCCTTTTTGACGATGACGGGTGGCTCCGCTTTCCCTTGTTTTCGGGAGAGCCGTCAGGTGCCGGGCCATTGGCCGATTCCTAAAGTATTTTCCCTATCCTCCGAAGAGAAGGTGGAGGGGTTGTCGCCCTTACAGGCGGTGAGGTTCTCCGGGACAAACACCATCGTCAAGAGCCGGGAAAGGGGAAGAGGGCTTTTGGCAGGCTGAAAAAAAAGGAGCGGTCCAAGGATTGGACCGTGAATACAACCAAGGAGGGAAATCATGAGTGGAATGATCATTAATGACAACATTGCTTCGATGAATGCGCAGTACAACCTGAACCGGACCCAGGAAGCCCTGGCGAAGCATATCAACCGGCTCTCTTCCGGATATCGCGTCAACTCGCCGGCGGATGATCCTGCCGGATATGCCATCAGCCAGAGAATGGGCGGGCAGGTGCTTTCCTATAATGCCGCGATCAGGAATGCGAATGACGGCACACATCTTCTCCAGACGGCATCCGGTGCCCTGATGACCGACAATACGCTGCTTCTGAAGATGCGCCAGCTGGCGATCCAGGCCGCAAACGGTACCTATTCGGATAAAGACCTGAAGGTGTTGAATCAGGAGTATCAACATTTAAACTCTGAAATTTCCCGTATTGCCCGGGTCACCGACTTTAACGGAATGAAAATTCTCGATGGCAGCCATTCGGAGTTCAAGTTCCATGTCGGTATCTACACATCGATCGATGATCGCCTTTCCGTCAAGATGGGCAAGCTCGATGCCAGTTCTCTCGGTGTCAGCTCAACAAAGATCCTCAACAGGAGTTCTGCAAAGGATGCGATTGACCGGCTTGATTCGGCCCTTGAAAGGATCACTCAGGTGCAGGGTTCGATCGGCGCCATCCAGAACCGGATGGAATGGACAATCAAGAACCTGAACAATGCGACAACGAACGTGCAAGCATCGCGGGCGGGGATCAGGGACGTTAATTTCGCATCGGAAACAGCAGCTTTTACCAAGCGGCAAATTCTTTCCCAATCCGGCGCAGCGGTCCTGGCCCAAGCAAATCTGATTCCTCAGGCTGCGATCAAGCTGCTCCCTTAGCCAGAGCGCCGAAGCACAGATAGGGCCGGGATATAAGTCATAGGGGGCGACGGACCATTCGTTCGGCGCTTCAACAAAAGAACACCGTTGGGGGGAGGTTATCTGTGAGCGGGATTTCAGGAAGTATGGGGTCACTTCCAGGTGATCACCCCTCCCATCGGATGCGTATTTCCAACGTAGCGGCTCTGTCCCAGAATCTTGACACAGATGCGTTGGTCGAGGCGAACATGAAGGCTGCAGAAGTTCCCTTGGTCGAGCTTCAGCAGACGCAGGCACAGCAAGCTCAATTGCAGTCGGTATGGAGATCCCTTCAGAAAAAACTTGAGGGGTTTAAAAATACGGCGGAATCACTCCATCTCGAAGGCAATTTCAACGCGTTCAAGGCACAAACCCCTCCCAACTCGGGATTTACCCTGACACCCTCGGACAACGCCCATATCGGACACCACGACATTTCTGTGGCGTCCCTTGCCCGTCCGGGGGTGGTCGTTTCTTCGGGGCTCGCCGATCCCGACAAGGCTTCGGTTCTGAACATTCCTCCGGATGGGGCGCTGTCCCATGGAGTCATGACCTTCCTGATCGGTGACCACCTGATAGGCGGCACCTACAAGACAATCCGCATCGACCAGTCCTCGGGGTTTACCCTGAACGACCTTGCCAGTGCGATCAACAAGGCCAAAATCGGAGTTCATGCGATGGTGATGCGAACCGGTCAGCCAGGACGGCCCTATTCGCTTTCTCTGTCGTCCTCCAGAAATGGCCTGAACTTTCGGGTTGCGGGGACAGAAGGGATCGGGATGTCCTTCCACGTCGTCCAGAAAGCCAGCATGGCACAGCTGACGGTGGATGGGGTTCCTGTGGTCTCCTCTTCGAACGATGTCAAGGATGCCGTTCCCGGAACCGTTCTTCACCTTGTCGCGCCCACGACGGGAAACGCGCCGGTTGGCGTGTCGATCGTGCACGACCGGAAGAAGATCACTTCGAATATCCATGCCTTTGTCAAAAACTATAATGACCTGATCGGCTTCATTGCGGAAAACTCCCGCTACGACAAGGCCAGCGGTCGCAGCGGCCCTTTTCTGGGGAGCTTTACCGTAACGGATATCCGCAATCGTCTGGCGACGACACTGACCAAGCCGATTACGGGAAATGGTCCCTATCACACTCTTTCCGATATCGGACTGGACTTTGGCCAGGACGGGCGGCTGACGCTCAATCAGTCGACCTTGGACCGCGCACTCGGGAGTGACTACAAGGGGGTTGTCGGCGTTCTTGCCGGTTCTGCCGGAAAAGGCCGGACAGAAGGGATTCTCCGGACCCTTCACTCCGATCTTGATGATTTGACCAATCCTGTGACCGGGCCGGTGACGGGGGAGCTGTCGGCTCTCACCAATGAGGGAGAATCGACCGAAAAGGAAATAGAGCACAAAAGCGAAAGCCTTTCTGACTTAAGGGACAGTCTCGAGGAAAAGTATTCCAACCTCCAGAGTCTGCTCGGAGGGCTGAACGCCAAGCAGAATTATGTCAGTCAGCAAATTGCCAGGGGAACCCTGTAGCATCGGGGAGCCCCTCGGGAACGGATACCAGCCGGGAGGAAGTCAAAAAAATGTCGATCCAGGCCTACCAGAGTGCCAGTGTCAATACGATGACGAAAGGCGAGATTCTTCTGAAGCTGTATCAGGGATTGATCAAGACGGTCGACATGCTCGAGGAGGCGATTGTCCGTCGTGATATTCCCGGGAAAATCGATGCGACGAACCGGTCGACCGCGATTTTGGGGGAGCTTGCGATGGCACTTGAAGCCAACAAGGAGGAAGGGGGTGAAACGGGAGACTGGCAGGATCGCCTGATCGCCCTTTACCTCTTTCTGATGGAAGAGATCTCTGTTGCCAATATCAGAAATGAAGACAGGCGGCTCAAGCCGGTGAAAGAGATTCTGGAAGGCCTCCTTGAGGCCTGGGGGGATGCGGTTTCGAAAAACCCTTCAAGAACATCTGTGAAGCGTTCTTTTCCCGTCGATCATGGAAAAGCTCCGGAAAGCCGGCTTTCGGTAAGAGGGTAGTGGCGATGGAAGATTGTGACGATCTTGATGATGCCCTGTGGGCCCTTCTCTTATTCCTGGATCCCGAAGAAACAGGGGAGATTTCCGGGGAACCATGGATGAATCCCGCCTTTGACGGCTTGATCGACCGTCTTTCAAGGGCCCTTTCCCGGACATCCTCGTCTGAGCCCGGGGTAGAGGCTCTTCTTGTTCGCTCTGCGCTTCTCGATCGGGCAACACGTCTTGTGTCGGGGATCGTTTCGTCCCGCGGGGAGCTTGCGGGACGTCTGAGTTCCCTTTCCCGGCTGATCAAGGTTCCCTACGCGCAGAGACCACCGTCGACCCCCCGGATGGCTTCTGCACTCTCAAAGAGGATCTGATTCCTTTCCCTCATTTAGTGGTCCATTTTTTCTTGAGCTTTTCTGATCCCCCGGCAAATCTTTCCTCATTCCTTATTTTTTGACGGCCAGTTTGACCAGATTCCTTTTTTTAAAGGACTGGTATCGAAATTGCTTGTTCCCTCCCGGAAGATCTGAAATCTCCCGTTGTTGACCGTTCATGTTCCGAGGATCATTCCGGAGGGAAGCATGATGAAAGTTCTCCTGTCGTACACAAGTATTCCTCACACCACCGGGATGTATCTCGAAAAAGCCCTCAGGTCTTATTCCGAGGTTCTGACCTGCGGGCCGGCGGCGGACGAATTCTGCCTGTCAAGATGGGATCTTATGGATCTTTTGCCGAAGGTCCGGCCGCATGATATCCCATTTTTTTCCCATCCCTACATGGAGCTTGTCCGCGGGCTTCCTGCCGGCTATCGTCCGGATTTTTGCCTTTTTATCGAAACGGGAGTCCATTATCCCCTGGCTTTCCTGGAACTTTTTTCCTGTCCGAAAGCTTGTTATTTAATTGACACCCATCTGCACAAGGAATCCCATCTCGCCTTTTCCAGAAGCTTTGACGTGGTGTTTCTGGCACAAAAATCCTATGTGGAGGAGTTTTCAGCCTCTCTCGGCCGACCCGTGTTCTGGCTTCCTCTTGCGGCCGACCCGGAGATCCATAAGCCATGCCTTTCTTCCGACTCCTTTGATATCGGTTTTTGCGGGAGCCTTTCCAGTCCTTCCCAGCCACGATCGAGACGGCTGAAGCGTCTGGCCCTGAGATTCGACGTGAGGTTCAAAAGGGTCTTTCTGGAGGAGATGTCGGGATTTCTGGGCGGTGCCAGCGTTTTGTTCAACGATGCGGTTTCCAATGATCTGAATATGAGGGTTTTTGAAAGTCTGGCCATGGGGAAACCGCTTTTGACGCCGGATGTCCTGGGGCTTTCGGATCTTTTTTCCATCACGGGGAAGGATGCCGAGCTTTGTGTCTACAACGATGAGACGCTCGTTTCGCAGGCACGATTATTGCTTGAAAGGCGCAGGGAGTCATTGGAGATGGCCTCAAGGGGGCGTGAAAAGGTGCTCACAGCCCATACCTACCATCATCGCGCCAAAAAGATTTTGTCAGTCATGGAAGAGGTGTCCCGTGAGTCTTCCGGGATCTTTAGCGGAGGGAAAAGACATGATGCATATTCTGACCTTTAACTGGCATGAAGGATATCTGACCCTTCTGGGAAAAATTCCGGATGTCAGGCTGACCATTGTCGAGCGTCAAAAGGGGGGCTATTCCCGATGGATGACCGAATTCCGTCCCTGTCCAAGGGGCTCGAGAATCGTGAGCGAAGCGATTGCCGCAGAAGATCTTTCGAGAGGAGCCTTTGATCTGGTCATCGCCCATGATCCGACAGACCTTCTTCTCACGAAAGAGTCTCCTGTTCCGCAGATCCTGGTCCTTCATAACCGGATCACAACAATGCTGGCTCTTGGAGGGAACAAGGTTTCGAGAGAGGAGTACCTGGAGTGGTTTTCCGGAATAACAGGAATGGTTCCGGATCTCGAGATCATTGCCATTTCAAAGGCCAAGGCGCTGGACTGGGGGTTTGATTCGGCCAGGGTGATCGAGCCTGGGGTTGATCCGGCCGTATGGGGACCATATGACGGAAAGAACCGTGTCATTCTCCGGGTCGGGAACTTTTTGAAGGAACGGGACCTGATGATGGGAGGTTCGATCGGAGAGCAGGCCATTGGCTCCCTTCCTTGTCTGACTGTGGGGCTCAATCCCTCCATTCCGGGTTCTCTCCCATCTGCGGGACTTTCGGATCTTGTCGCTTCCTACCGCTCAAGCAGGGTCTATCTCCATACGACTGTTCATCCATGGGAAGACGGCTACAACCTGTCTCTCCTCGAGGCGATGGCTTCGGGACTCCCTGTGGTGGCGCTTGATCATCCGGGATCACCGGTTGTTTCGGGTCGGTCGGGGTTCCTTGAAAAAACACTTGATGGCCTGCACCAGCGCCTTTTGTGGTTTCTGGATCACCCAGAGGAAGCCCGGAAAATGGGAGAAGCGGCGAGAGAAGATATTCTCCGGGACTTCCCTCTTGAGCGATTCATGGCCAGATGGTCCGGTGTGATAGGCGAGAAGTTTGCCATGAGCCAATCCAGAAAGAAGGATCGTGAAGAGCGGGCCGATCTTCTCTCCCTGATTCCAGCTGGTGCGAGGACGATTCTCGAGATCGGCTGCAAGAACGGATCTGTCGGGAGGGGAATCCGCGAACGCTTGGCTGGAATAACCATCTGGGGAATCGAAAACAGTGCCGAAAAATCTGAGCTGGCCAAATCGCACTATGACCGGCTCTTCTGTCAAAACGAGATGGATTGCGGTCCTGAAATTCCGCCCAACTCCATTGATGTTCTCCTGCTGCCGGACATCCTGTCGCGCGTTTCGGACCCTGCTGCGCTGCTGAAGGGATACATGCATTGCCTGTCGGAGTCCGGCGTGGTGGTTGCGGGTATTCCGAATATCCGCTACCACGAGGTTTTATCGGGACTGGCCTCCGGAAAACTTGATCTGGGGGATTCCGGAATTGCCGGCAAATCCGGTTTTTTCAGCAAAAAATCGATTGTTTCTCTGATGAACCGGACGGGACTTCAAGTTGAGGTGATCGTACCCGGCCTCGATGGCCGTTACCGGCAGATGTTCCCCGATGAAAAAAGAAAATCCAGGGATGTCATGGATATCGATATCGGTCCATTGGTGGTCAAGGGTCAGGATGAGGACGGTGTGAGGGATCTGTTCACCGCCGAGTATCTTTTGGTATGCCGGAGAAAGGTCCGGGCCATCCTTGACCAGATCGAGACCCTGTCGACCGATGATGGTTCGGGGGTTCTGGAAATCCTGACCGAAGCAAGGGAGGATCCCTGGCTCACCGAAGCCGATCGTGCCGAGATCCATCTCAAGGAGGGGGAAATTCATGCAAGGGCAGGGAGATTTGAGATGGCAATCGCCTCGTACGAACAGTCGTTCCCGGTTCTTGATCCCAAAAAAGATGAGCGTCCCTCCCAGGGAATCGGTCTTTCGTATCTTTTGACGGGCAAGTATGACCAGGCGATTCACTGGTTCAAGAGGGCGTTTGATCTGAACCCGGGATGCTGGCAGGCGTTGACCGGGTTCGGGATGTGTTGCCAGTCCCTTGGCCGTCTTGAGGATGCCCTTTTTTACTATGGGCAATCGCTGGCCATGGAGCCCTCCCAGGAAGAGTTGCCTCCCCTGATGATCCAGACGGCAAGGTCTCTCGATGATGGCGAGCAGGCTGCGGGACTTCTTCTTGGTCTGGTGGAGTCCTACCCCCACTCTCCTCTCCTGAGGAGGGAGTATGCCCGGTTTCTTCTGGAGCACGGCCGGGCTGAAGAAGCCTCCGAGCATCTCAAGCTGGTCCTTGCCGACAATTCGAAGGATGGGGAAGCGATACGGATGCTGTCCCGAATACCGTTGAGACGGGATACGGTGGCACGGGGTCTGTGATGGGTTCTCCCGTTCCGGACACTTTCTCAGACATTGAAGCCGGGGGGACGCTCGTGATCCAGCGGGCGCGTCCCGGGGACCTGCTTCAAAGTCTTCCCCTTCTTCAAAGGGCCAGGGAGCATTCGGGAGTTGTCGGTCTCCTGTGTTCTCCGGAAATTGCATCGTGGGTCAGGGAGCTTTCCCTCTCTGAAAGGATCATGACTCTTCCCGGGGTCCATCCCGAAGAAGGATTGTCCGGAGCCTATCCAAAATGGCGGTCTCTGGTCGGGGAGCTTCGGGGTGGGCATTGGAAACGAGCTGTTCATTTGAATAACGATGCCGGCGGTGTCGCCATCCTCAGGGCATCCGGTGTCATGAAACGCTACGGATTTACGAGGGTGACCGGACGGGAGAGCTTCGGCGGGAGCCTTCCGG
Source organism: Leptospirillum sp. (assembly GCA_027323445.1). GTDB lineage: Bacteria > Nitrospirota > Leptospirillia > Leptospirillales > Leptospirillaceae > Leptospirillum. The sequence goes on along the minus strand of DAHWBS010000035.1, from coordinate 3,102 downwards.
GATGGCCCGATTATCTTGTTTCAAGCGCCCGGGGTCTCCGTCAGAAAAGCCGTCTTCACCTGTCCGATATCTGGAGGGAGTTCTTGCCCCAGGAAGAGACTGTGTCCAGAGAGCCTTCCCGGCAGTCTCCGGGATCTCTTTCGGCTCCCGTTGTCCTGGTTCTTTCAGGTCGTTCGGTCTATCGCTCGCCCACAGAGGAAACCGTGGTCCGGATTCTGGAGAGTGTCATGAAACAGACAGGGCGTCCGGTGATTCTTGTCGGTCGTCCTGATGAATGGGAGACGGGCGAGCGGATCCGTCGTCTTTCCGGCGATGGTGTCAGGAATATGGCGGGAAAAACCTCCATCGGAGAGCTCGACGCTCTGGTAGGGGAATCCTCCCTGGTGATCTCTCCGGATACAGCCACCCTGCATCTTGCTTCATGGCGGGGGGTTCCGACGATCGGACTTTTTTTTGGCGGGGCCTCCCCCCATGAAACGGGGGCCCGCTTCGGGCGGAGGATCTCTATTGTCTCCAGGATGGACTGCTATCCATGCGGTGGAGAGGGGTCCGGCTGCCAGAGCATTGAATGCCGGGAAAAATTCAATGGAGATCTGATCGGAAAAATCGCTTTCTCGATCCTTGAGGGTTTGCCCCTGCCGGCTTCTTCTGCTGACTTGCTGGTTCTTGAGGGCAGGGAAGGGGACGGAGGCTTCAATGCACAGGAGATATCGGGTGATCCGCTCTGGAGAGATGGCAGCGAAGAAAGGGAATCGGCTTTTAGCGGAGCCCTTTTCAGACGTTTTTTTCTCAGGATCCTTCCGGGAAAGAGAGTCCTCGATCCCCTTTCCCGGTCGACCGCCTCTTTCGGAGAGCTGTCGGATGAAAAGACCATTCTTTCTCTTTCCAGGATTCGCCGGGGCATCGGCCTTTACAGGGCCATGATGTCGTCGTCTGTTGAGCGGAGGGTCTCCGTCGTGAATGAGTTTCCGGGGATCTGGCCTGTCGCACACCATCTTCTGTTGTCCGGTGACGGTCCGGAGGATTCGGGAGAGAGTCTTTCTTGTTCCGGACGACTGTATGGTGCTCTGTCACTTCTGCTGGAAGAGATCGACGAGATCCTGGATTCGGCGATGTCTGGAAAAGCCTCCGGTCAGGGATCTTTTTTCAGGGGGGAGGGATATGTCCATGCCGGATAGAGAGTCCGTTGCCGAAAATCCGGAACACCCGGACATTTTTTCCGATAATCTCAGAATGATTGGTCCGGGAGCTCTCATAAACCGGATCCTGTCCAGGGAGTCTTCAAAATCCTCTCCGGATCCATTCCCGCCGGTACTGGCCCGGGCAAGGAACGGACAGCCCGTGATGACCGCGGGAGGCATTTCTCTCCACAGCTCCTATGATCCGGAAAAGGAGGGGGACCTTTGGGTGCGGGAGGCCCTTTCTGCGGGCGGGCTTCCCGCGGCAGGAGTCCTGGTCCTGGGGCTTGCGATGGGACATCATGTCATCTCCCTCCTGCGTGAAAGCGCCTGCCCTGTCTGGGTCTATGAGCCTGATCTCCGGCGATTGCGTATCTCGCTGTCTTTCATGCCATGGTCTGCTTTTTGGGGGAGGATCCATTTTGTTACGGAGCTTTCGGAGATCGCCGCCATTGTTCCGGGTGTCCGTATTCTGGTCCATTCCCCATCGGAGCGTACCCGGCAAAACGGATATGCAGCCGCGCGAAAAATGGCGGGATCGCTTCAGGAGAATATCATCACCTCTCTCCGGATCCTTGTCGTTCCTCCGGTGTATGGTGGCTCCTATCCCGTGGCGCAAGGTGCGGCCAACGGTCTGAAGGCCGCTGGCCACCGGGTCTCTTTCTTCGATGCCTCTCCGTTTGAAGGAGCCCTTCGCGCCATAGGGGCACAGACAAGTCTTGATCTCCACAAAAGACAGCTTCATGGAATTTTCTCCGGATTCATGGACGAAATGGTGATGGCGAAGGTGCTGTCCTTAAAGCCGGACCTGATCGTCGCCCTGGCGCAGGCTCCGATGTCTCCCTCTCTTCTGAAAAGGCTTCGGGAGATGGGATATCCGGTTGCCTACTGGTTTGTGGAGGACTTTCGTCTCACGTCCTATTGGGAGAGCATCGCTCCCCTGGTGCATGATTTTGCGGTTATCCAGAAAGATCCTTTTCTCACGCTTCTCTCCGACCGGGGTGTCCATGGGCGCTATCTTCCGGCCGCCGCCGATCCGACCGTGTTTTTTCCGAGAGAGTTGATCTCCGGCGATCAAGCACTTTACGGCGCTCCTGTCGGCTTCATGGGGGCCGGTTATCCTAATCGCCAGAGATTTTTCCCGAAAATAGCGGACCTTGGACTGAAAATCTTTGGAACCGAATGGAATCTCTCGGACCCGCTGGCCCGGAACATGCCGCTTCCAAACCGGAGAATGTCTCCGGATGAATGTGCCCGGATCTTTTCAGCAACGGATGTGAATATCAACCTTCATTCCTCTGTTTATCATAATGGTGTGAACCCGGACGGTGATTTTGTGAATCCCAGAAGTTTCGAGATCGCCGCTTGCGGAGCCTTTTCCCTGGTCGACCGCCGTTCCCTGATGGAAGACCTTTTTGTTATGGAAGGGCCTTTGGCCGAGGTGGCGCTCTTTGACGACGAGATCTCCTGCAGGGCGCGAACGCTCCATTACCTGAACCATCCTGAAGAGCGCAGGGAAATCTCCCGAAGAGCGATGGATCGCGTTTTGAAAGATCACACCTATGAGGTCCGGATGAGCCAGTGGATCGGGGCGATGATCGAAGAAGGACTGAGACCCGCCAATCCTGAAATGACCGGACGGTGGCCGGTCGACCGTCTGATTTCCAGTGCAGAGGGAGATGATGGTCTGGTTTCATTCCTGAACCGGTTCCGCCGTATGGGTTCTGTGGGGCTTGACGAGATTGTGGGAGAAATCGGTCCGGGAAAAGATGACATTACTCCGGAAGAGGCAACCTTTCTCCTGATGAAGGAGTTTTCGGGAGGTCCAGGATGACTTGTTCGGAAAACCCTTCCGGAATCTCGGGTTCGCCCGGAACCATCGTTGTCCTGGCCCTTTCCAGAATGGGGGATATCTATCAGCTTT
>DAHWBS010000034.1 GCA_027323445.1 Leptospirillum sp. | reverse complement strand
TTCCGGAAGACCGTCGTCGGAGGAGAAGGACACAAACCACTTCCCCGCTTCGATCGAGAGATGGAGAGAGGAGGGACGGGAATAGATGGTATGGGGGGCCTTGAAGAACAGAACTCCTGCCGAAAACGTCTTCGTCCCGAGAACGAGTTCTTCGGCATGAGTCGTGTCGTTATACCGAAAGGAAAAGAGTTCGGAAGTGATCCAGACCGACTGACGTCCGTCCTTTCTCTTAAAGACTGGGCGCCCGGACAACCCGGAAAAGAACCGGTTGTAGGCCTGTTTCCAGAGAACCGCCCCGTTTCGGAGAATCTGGGAGGGAACATCCCGGGGCCAGAGGGTGTCCAGGCCAATAAACCGGGCATACTCCTGATCGACGGGAACGGGGGTTCCAGAAAGAGAGACCGCTTTTTTGGCGAAGCCCCGGTAGTACCGGTCCTCGGACACCTTGGCGTTGTAGATAAACCGCTGGTGTCCGATCCATTGGAGAAGGATCTTTTCCTGGGAGGGTGTCGGATACGCTCGAAATCGGTGGCCTGCCTGCATGAGAAATAGAATACCTGAATGCCGTAATCGAAAACAAAACCGCCCGCATTCCCCCTCTTGCCCTGCGGGCTACGAAAGGGAATACGCAGGCAAGTGTTCAGGATGGACTGAATGGTAAGACGGCAGTCCCTTCCGGAATATTGAAAGCATCGCCTTTCTTCTCAGGTTTCCCGGAAAGCTTGATCTGTACTGTCTGCCCTTTTTTGAGGCGGAAAAAAGAGTCATTCCCAGAAAATTTGTATCTTTTAAGCAATCGATAGGTCATCCATTCATTTCCATTGCAAAAAGTAGATTTGGAAAGCCCTCTTTCGTGAATCATATCGGAAATCATTTTCCATGCTTCATCAGATTTCGTTATTTTTTTTTCAGGAAGCCCTGATTCCGGAAAGTCTTTCTTTTGACAAATGAGATAGCTCATTTTAAGTGAGTCCTTGATGTGTCCAAGCCTTTTTGCTGCATGCAGCAATTCCTGTGAAAAGCGGTGAGGACGATCCTCGTGACACCAATCGCTTTCATCGAACAGAGCGGGACATTTTCCTCGCCTGTTGTTCGGGCAGGGAGCAAGAATTTCGAATCCCGGGAGAGTGTCGAGCAAATCATTGCTGAACTGATGGAGCTTTCTTGAGGAAATACGGTCCGCCGGTTCCGCGATGAGCAGTATTCCCCCTTTTCCAAGTGCCCGATCAATATATCCCAACAGTTTTTTTGTAGAGCCAGCGGTAAGATCCCATTCATTGAGCATGTTACCCCATGAGAGTATTTGAAGGCCTGATAGCGGAGGAAAAGAGTCTGGCAAAATACCGTTATATGTCGAAGTCATCAGATGTGGGATCGGGTAAAGATTTTTTATTTCAAGCTCGGCAACAGCAAGTGCTGACTGGGAGCGGTCCTGGAGAGTAAGGCTTATGCTCGAAAATGATTCGGATGCCAACCCATGAAGAATTCCCTGGGCAAAGCCTCCGGTTCCAGTGGCAAGATCGGCAATATGAATGGAGTCTTGTTTTTTCAGAAAGTTGATCACGGAAGGGAAAAGACACATCTCTTCAAACAGGGACAATGCCTTATGGAAGCTTTGCTCATGATAGTAAGAACGGTAGGCTTCTCTTAACCCTTGGTCCGACATGTAATCTTTGGGAATGGTTTTATTGCAAAGAAGGTCCGATAGCGTTTCCAGTAATTTTTCTGAATCGTGGGAGAAAAGCTTTGGAGGTAACAACCTGAGGGCCCTTCCTGGGGAAGCGGATCGAAATGGTATTCCAAAATAATGAATGATATAGCTGTTTATTTAATGAATCAATGGGTTCTGGATGATCGATCAGATGCGCGGGGAAGTTCACCCTTAATGGCGATAGTGTGGGCGGCAGGGCCATCCTTTGATGATTTCTGGAATGAAAACAATTAAAGCGTTCCTATCCCGTCTTTGTCTGTCCCCTGTACCGAAAAGCCTCCCCCATAAGGGATGCGTCCGGTTCTCTGGAGCAAGGGTTTTGTCTCCTCAGAGAGATCAACTTGAATCGGGCGTTCCGCTTCTGTCCTGCGAAGACTTGGCTAGGCTTCTGGCCTTCTGGCGTGCAAGCGACGATTTTGGTGTGGAGATATCGCCCCTCTTTCGGCGGGAGCCGGATTTCATACGGATCCGAAGCTTTTGGAGACCATGAAACAGGCCGGGAACCGTTTCGGTGGAAGCAGCAGGAATCTCTCCCGAGAGTAGCGAAAGTGGGCGAAGAGCAGAACGTCCAAAAAACAGAAGCCCAGCATAGCGAGAGACGACGAAGAGTCGCGAACATCTGCCTGGATTTTCTCCAGAAGTCCTCGACTGATTGGTCGCTACCGGCTTTGGGCGATCCAGCATGCCGGGGAGTGTAGCAGGAGAGAGGCTTGGCCACCCCTATGCGGATCAACAAAAGAAAAATAAAGAGACTAACTAAAGATGAGAATATCGTAAAGTATGACCTTAAAAAATGAAGCATACACTGGCTTGGAAGACAATGTAACAGGTCCTTGACAAGGTTCATGCCTCCTGATAGCATTCGCGATGGTGGTCCGGAAAATCGGTCAGGATTATTTGTTAGCCTTGGTCGAGAGGACGAACCGGATTGAGCGTATGAATGCGGGAGTCATCCCGCTTCCCATATGACTGGACCTTAAATGGACGGGTCCAGGACAGGGTGTCGCTCCTGGAGCCGTTGGCTGGAACGGGTTCAGGGTGATGAAAGCTCCATATTGTGAACAACCTTTTCCTTTGTAGATTTTTCAGGGGCAGAGGAACCGGCTGTTTATAAATGTGGGGCAAGTTACCACCGGATGCATTATTGAAAGGGGAGTTTCCATGCTAAAGAAATCGGTTCCGGAAGGGACTGCGTCAAGAACCATGTTTTTTTCGTCAATCCTCTGGTTGGCGATCGGGACGACCCTCGGGTTTGTTACGTCCCTGAAGCTCGCGTATCCGGATATTTTGAGCGGAACGCCTTATCTGAATTTCGGTCACATCCGTCCTGCCCATGTGATGACGGTCGCCTTTATGTGGATCTCCATGGCTTTCGGTGCGGCGGTTCTTTACATGACCCCACTTCTTTGCGGCAACAAGCTGTGGAGTGAAAAGCTTGGGGTATTTAATGCATGGATGTGGAACCTTGGAGGCTTTGTCGCCGACGTATCTCTGGATCTGGGCTTCTCCTCGGGTCGTGAATACTCGGATTTTATCTGGCCGATCGATGTCTACGTTCTTTCCTTCATTCTCATTCCGCTGGCGGCAAATCTCTACATGACCGTTCTTAATCGTCGTGTAAAAGGAATCTATCCGACTCTCTGGATCTTCATGGGATGTTTCCTCTATTTGCCAACAACGTTTGCTCTGTCCCAGTCAGTTGAAGTGTTTCATGTCACTGGTTTGAATGAAGCTCTTTTGACATGGTGGTCAGGACACAATCTTTTTGGGCTTTGGATTACGCCTATGTCCATGGCTGTGGCCTACTACATGATTCCTAAACTGACAGGAAATCCGCTTTACAGCCATAAGCTGGCCCATCTCAATTTCTGGTCCAACTTCGCTTTTTATTCCACGCCAGGAGCTCATCATTTGATGGGTGCCCCAATCCCAGAGTGGCTGAAATCATTCTCTTCTGTGAGCGGTGTGCTGATCCTTGTTCCGTCAATGGCATTCCTTGCCAACGCTCTCTTGACCATGTACGGAAAGTGGAGACTCTTTGTTGAAGTTCCAGCACTTCGTTGGGTGACCACGGGTACTCTCTTTGCGATTCCTCTGAACTTTCAGGGAGGTTTCCAGCAAACCCGCGCCATCAACTGGTATATCCATGGAACTCACTGGGTCGTTGCGCATGCTCATCTCGGAATCCTTGGTTTTTCGACCTTTATTGAAATCGGTGGTACTTACTATGGTGTTGAGCGTCTTCTCCGGAAGAAATTCAACCCAACGCTTGAGCTCTGGCATTACTGGCTTACTGCAATCGGGTTCATCATTTTCTGGACGAGCTTGACTGCAGCTGGTTTGATTCAGGCCGCAGCAAAAGTCTATGAAGTTCCCTACATTGACTCTGTGGTTGCAACACATCCTTACATGGTTGCCCGTTCTTGGGGTGGCTTCCTGATCATTACTGGTCAGTGGATTTTTGTTTACAATGCTTACAGAACGGCTATGTCACCTGCGACTGTACCTGTTTCACCAGTGGCCCAGCCCGCAAGATCATAGTTCTGTACGACAACATGTTTCAGGGAGGGGGCTGCGTAAGCAGCCCCCTTTTTTTTAACTCGAACATTTTTGCCTGGCATTCCCCTTCTTAGGGAGCAAGGCCAGACGGGGAGCAAACAGGAGAGGGTGATCTTGCGCGCTTTTTCTCTGATCCCCTGAACTTCGAGATAAGGAGCGACGGGTTTATCTCCATCCCCCCAATATTTTGACAAAGACGCCTTGCAGATATTCGAGGATTTAAGGTGCCTTGTTACGAAAACAAGATACAGCTTGAGAGAATGAAGAGCGATAAGCTTGGCTTGTTTTGTCGATCGTTAATATTGCAAAGGACCAAACGCTTTTTTGTGCATTTCAGGCAGAAAGAGGAACTTTGGGTTGTAAAAAGGGAGCCCTCACTACAGAGGCGACTCAGTGCGGAAGATTTGATCGTATCATTTGGTAATTCGGTATCGTGTTCGTGTGTTGGAAATAAGGAATGTGTTATAATGGCCCATAAGAGTTTTTCATCAATCTTTTAATCGGAGGTTTGCATGTTGACTGGACTTTTTGAGCCACTCCATCTGGTGATCATTTTGGGAATTGTCCTTCTGGTTTTTGGAGGTCGCAAGCTTCCCGAAATCGGTGCAGGAATGGGGAAGGCCATATCCAATTTCAGAAGAGCTTATAAGGATGAGCCGGAATCTGCCAAAGTAGAGTCTGATAAATCTCCGAAGGTCTAGACTGATTTTCATAAATCAGGTTTCTTGAGATTGTATGCGCGCTCTAAAAGTTGATGTTTTCCCTTTAGTTCTATTAAATGGCTATTGCTTATTCCAATTTGTTTCTGAATGTCTTTTCACATTTTCCTATTATTCCATCCTTCCTTTTGTCCAAGTTTTTGACCGCTTTCTAAAGGAGCCTCCGCTTGTTTCCTGGAAAGGCAAACATAGCGCCAAAAAATTTCCTGAAAGAGCAAAAAAACCCCGGACAGTAACTGCCCAGGGCTTTTTTATCTTTCAATAAGTAAGAACTATTTTGCTGAAATTGGTTGATACCGCCCAGGATCCATTGCTTTGGAAGCTGCTTCGATCATGACGGAGGCTGCGAGGTTGTAGGCCTCACTCCATGATTCAGCCATTTCCTTTGTCCATGCCGGCCCGGCGAAGTGAGCCAGTGTTTTCATCAGGCTATTGCCGACAATCGGATAATGTTCTGGTCTCGTGTCAAACTTGATATGTCCTGTTCCCAGTCGCTGAAGGTAAGGGACAAGAGCGTCCGGCTTATCGATATTGGATGTAATGTAGACGATAGAATCAAAAAGACGTTGGGCCTGAACACCCATTTCTGCCGGAAACATCTTTCTCACTTCAGGATGATCGGTAAACATTGTATTGTAGAAGTACTCTGTGACCTTGCTTCCAAGCGGTGCAATTAATTGTGCGCTTGCCTTGATGAGATCTGTGTTGATAGCCATTTTGCCCCCTTTTTTAGTTCATCTTTTGATTGGTTAAAGCCTTTAAGAATAAAACGCTTTCCTTTAAAAGATTCATATTGCATGAATCATAATATCTGGAGTCCAAACAATTGTCAATTCCGGCCATTTGAATTGAGCCGGGCGGTTTATTCTGTTCTTGATTCATCGACTCTTTTTAATCAAAAGCGATGGAGGATTATCGCAAAATGTGCGAAAAATAAGTGCGACTTCGCACATTTTTTGAGTTGGAAAAATGTTCCGTATCGGAATTTAAAGCTAGTGAATGAACAAATAATATGGTATATTTGTTGCTATGTATTTTTTAGAGCTCTCTCTTCAATGGAGAGGAGGGAGGATTGAACATTGGCGTATCTTGGAGGATTTTATTAATGAAAAAGCATGTCATTACGATGTTGCCTGGAGAGGGTACCGGACCGGAAATCTGTGAAGCGGTAAGAAGGGTCATCGACCGCAGTGGTGTTGACATCACTTGGGAGTACGAAGAAATCGGTCTCGATTGCCTTAAGGAACATGGCACGCTTTTACCAGAGAAGACCATCAAATCGATCGCAAAAAACAAGATCGCTATCAAGGGACCAACAACAACCCCGGTTGGTACAGGCCATAAGAGCGCCAATGTGACCCTTCGCAAGATGTTCGATCTTTATGCAAATGTTCGTCCCGCCAAATTGATCCCTGTCTTAAAGCGTCCCTGGGATAAAATCGATATTCTGAGTTTCAGAGAAAATACCGAAGATTGTTATGCAGCAATCGAACATATGGTTTCGGATGAAGTGGCACAGTGTCTGAAGGTCATTACTTGGCCAGGTTCTGTTCGTATTGCCGAGTTTGCTTTCAAATGGGCCAGAGCCAATAACAGGAAAAAAATTCAGTGCGTTCACAAAGCCAATATCATGAAAATGACCGATGGTTTGTTTTTGGAAGCTTTTCGTGAAGTAGCAAAGAACTATCCTGATATTGTTGCCGAAGATATCATTGTCGATAACTGTTCGATGCAGCTTGTTCGTAACCCTGGTCAGTTCGACTGCTTGGTTCTTCCAAATCTCTATGGAGATATCCTCTCTGATCTTTGTGCTGGATTGGTCGGTGGTCTAGGTTTTGCTCCTGGTGCCAACATCGGTGACAACTGTTCTATTTTTGAGGCTGTCCACGGTTCAGCTCCCAAGTATGCCGGCATGAAAAAGGTAAACCCTTCAGCAGTTCTTCTGTCTGGGGTCATGATGCTGAAGTGGATAAATGAGCATGAAGCCGCAACCCGGATTGAAAAGGGTGTGGACAAGGTTCTGGCCGAGGCTAAACATCTGACTTATGATGCAGGCGGGACGGCTTCTACTGACGAATATGCCGATGCCATCATCAAGGCAATGGAAACCGTTTAATCCTATCAGGAAAAGGAGAAAATATAATGCTTACAGAAGCAACTTCCAGACGGGCAAAAAGACCTGTAAAGCCTATCACTCTTGTTGGTGTTGATGTTTATATCATAACAGAAGACGGTATTCCGGTTTTTGACGAGTACGGAGCTTTTAAGATCGAGTTCGTATCAAACCGGGGAACAAAGGTTTGGCCAGGTTATGTGAGCCCGGATTTGATGATGGTCAATTGGTATCGCTGTCGCTTTATGGCAAAAGGTCCTGTTACTGATGCCGATGTTGATGTTTTACTTGCAAGCCTTTCTAAAAAATGGAAATGGTCAGCCGCTCAGAAGCTTTGGAATTACGGAGACGAAGCAGGTTTCAGCAAAGCCTATTGATTGCTTTTTGATTCAAAGGGATTTCCTTTTCAGAGGGGATCGGGAGTTTATTCTCCCGATCCCTTTTTTTATGGGGCGTTTCTGATGATGTTTATCCCAGAATACGCTTTCCTGATAAAAGCCCACCCAAGGAGTGGGGAACCATCCAATATTTTAAGCGCGGCTTGTGCTTAAGAGTCTCAGAAAATGAATCTTCGGGAATCAAGGGTGTTAATGGGGAGGAAATTGCATGGAGAATAACTTGGGAGTTTCAGTGCTTCTCTGAATAAGTATGGATGAACTGGAGTTTCGTGAGCTTCTACTATAAGAGCTTATCAGTTTTTGTAGAGGAAGAATTGACTCTTCGATCCAGTGCCCATCTGCTAATTCCTAGAAATTTGGCAGCCAATGTTTTTTTCCCGTGCGAATGTTCAAGTATTTTTGCTATAAGCTCTCGTTCATGACTTTCAAGTGAATCCTGTCCAAGTCGAAAGGGAATGGAAAGTTCTTCTTGATCCGAGTGTCTTTCGGAATGTTTGCCTTCTGCTGAAAGAGGTTTCCCGCATTGTAGCTCTGAAGGAAAGTGCTCACATTCCAGCTGGTTTCCTGAACAATACAGAACAGCCCGTTCGATAAGATTTGACAGCTCTCTGATATTACCTGGAAAATCGTAGCTGATTAAAAGTTGTTTTGCCGGAGGAGAGATCTGGTGGATCTTTTTCCTGAAAATCTGGGCAGATTTATATAAAAATTTCTCAGAAATCGGAATAATATCTTTTCGCCTCTCCCTGAGGGGAGGAATGGGGAGCACAACAACATTCAGGCGATAGAAGAGGTCTTCCCTGAACGTACCGTTTTTTACGGCTTGTCTGAGATCTCGATGTGTTGCAGCCATAAATCGGACGTTGACCGGAAACTGTGCACCACCGCCCACTCTTCTGATGGTCCTTTCCTCTATAACTCTTAGTAATTTGGCTTGAAGCGGGAGAGGAAGATCTCCAATTTCATCAAGAAGAACAGTCCCCCCATCGGCCAGTTCTATTAATCCGACCTTTTTTCCGGAAGCACCCGTAAAGGAACCCTTTTCATAACCAAAAAGTTCGCTTTCAAAAAGCTCTGCAGGTATTGCGGGACAGTCCACCTCTATAAAGGGCCTGTTTCCCAATGGACCATTATAGTGAAGAACTTTGGATACATATTCCTTTCCGCTGCCGGTTTCTCCCTGAAGAAGAACGGTCACCTGATCATTTCCGGCAAGGTCCCGGACCTGCTTCTTAAGACGGAGGCTTGTATCGCTTTCGGCAACCATATGTTCAAGTGAGTAGCGCTCAGATTCTTTTCCGGTCCAATATCGAGCTTCCCTTGAAAGGGAAAGGAATCTGGTTGCATTGGCCAGAGAGAGCAACAGTTCATCCATGTCGATGCTTTTTGTTACAAAATCAAAGGCCCCAAGGCGCATGGCCTCTACTGCATCCTTGACGGTGCCCCTTGCGGTGAGGACGATAACAGGGATGTCTGAGTCTTGCGCCCTGACTTCCTTTAAAACATCGAGCCCCGACATTCCAGTCATGACCATATCAAGAATGATAATGTCCGGATTGAATTTTTTGAGCATTCCTATGCTTTCTTCGCCGTTACGCGCTGTTTGGACGAGGTATCCTTTTTCAGAGAGCTTTATTGAAAAAGCTTCTCGGATAGATGGCTCATCTTCGACGAGTAAAATATTGGCGATCATTTATCCTCCTGTTTTAAAGGCAGCCATACGGTTGCGCGGACACCTTGAGCAGCAGGGCTTTCAATCGTGACTTGTCCCTGGTGTCTGTCCAGAATATCTCTTGTAATGGAGAGACCCAGTCCCACTCCCTTTGCCTTGCCATAGGTAAAAAACGGCTCATGTAGTCTTTTCAGGATGTGCTCGGGAATTCCTTTGCCGGAGTCCTGAATCGTTATGCTGACCCCATTTCTGTTTTGATGGGGAGAGATTTTTAATCCGACAGTCACTGTCCCGCCTTCTGGCATGGCGTCAATGGCATTCATTATGAGATTGAGAAAAACCTGCTGGAGTGGGCCACGTGCTCCTTCGATCGGCTCGACCGAGTCTTCGTGAGTCAGGGTAAATTGGACCTTTGACTTTCGGAATGCCTGTGCGAGAAGGGAATGGGCGTCTTCTACAAGATCCAGAAGGTCGAGAAGCTGAAAGTCGAAGGGTTTGGGTCTCATGACGGAAAGGTGTGATTCTAAAAGATCATCGATCCTTCGAGCTTCTCCGGCAATCAGCTGAACTTGCCTGCGCAGTTCTTCCGGGAGTTTCCTGGAGGCTCCTATATGATCCGCAAGACTTCCCATTCCAATGAGCGGGTTTCTTATTTCGTGAAGAAGTGCTCCTGAGAGTTGACCTACAAGCTTGATCTGTTCTGTTTGTCGGAGCGCTTCCAGAAGTTTTTCTCTTTCGGACAGATCGGTGAGAATGGAAAGAAAGTAGCGAATTGTATTGTCAGGGTCCATAACCGGGCTGATGTTTTCCCAGACGAGGAATTCGGTCTGGTCCTTTTGGCGGTTGATGAATCTCCCGACAAATGACTTTCCGGAAAGCAGTGTTTGCCATAACAGATGGTAAAAATCCGGACTCTGGCGGCCAGAAGACAGGAGTGCCGGAGTTTTTCCGATGGTTTCTTCCCTGGACCAGCCGGACATCCTCTCCATGGCAGGATTCCATTCGAGAATGGTGCCGTTTTTATCGGTGAGAATCACACCATCCTGAATTTGGGCAAAAAGTCTTTTGTAGAGGGATAGCTGAGTTTCTTCACGCTTCCAGCGGTCCAGGATTGTTGCGAATGTATTGGCCACTGTTTCAAGAAAATCGATTTCTCGTGCATCAAAATTTCGAGGAGAAATGGTATGGATGCTCATGGCGCCGAGAACCTGTCCCTGAAACATCATGGGGACGCTGACCCCCGATCGGACATGATGTCTTGAGAGGAGGCTTGATGGTGAAAAGCGTTTTTCCGTAGCCATGTCTTTGACAATGACCGCTTTTCTCTCCCGAATGGCAAACCCTGCCTGCGAGTAAATCCCGCCTTCCTGGACGTAGCTTCCGATTAAGTCTTCTTGCCATCCCACTCCGGCAAGAAGGTGAAGCAGCGGGTCGGAATCTCCCGGGATCAGGATTTTGCAAAAATCGACATTCAAAGCTCTGGCCGTCTCCCGGGAGGTGAAGTTGGCAACATCTTTGAAAGAGGCTCCACTGACAGCGAGATGCGCAATTTTGCCCAGAACGGCCTGATAGAGGCTTATTACAACACTTTCCCTGGACTGTGCTTCAATGTCTGTCATATCCTGAACATGGACAAGATGCGATCCTGTGCTTAATGATCCTTTTTCAATCGTAAATACTTGGCAAAGAATGGTATGTGGCAAGCCATCCCGGTCTTTTGTCTGGTATTGAATGCTTGTTTCGTTTTCTCTTTTTTCAGAAAAAGTAAAAGCCAAAATTTCATCCATAAGAAAAGGGGAACCTTTTTTTTCGACTCTCAACCCATTGATAATGCTTTCAAAAAGAGAAGTTTTGAAAAGAGCCTCCCTTTGAGAATTGAATATGCAAATCCCGATCGGCAAGGATCGATCCTTGTTTCTGGATGGGAATTGAGCGAGAGGAATAAGACACAGGTCGCTTGAGTCTGATGAGTTTTTTCGGTTTTTGCTCATTTGAGTGGCCTCTTCCGCTGCTCAATTCTTTGTGCGGGTCCCGGAGCAAGATTTATTCTTCTTACACTCAAGGGAGGGATCTCATAAAACAGGAAGAAAAATATCTGCCTGTTCATCCGATGGCAAGACCCCTGTTGATTCTAGTTCCGTACCCAATTTCTGCCGCCATTTATGCTATTGGATGCCATCTGCCATCAGGGAGTTTTTGATGAATGTTTCCTTCACTATCCATATTAAAAAAATAAAGCCATTCATTTTCTATGAGTTCCCTGACAATCGTGTGTTTTTTGATGACCTCATCAATTGGAGCTTGTGGTGCCTCAATGATGACATGAAGGCGAACGGGTTCATGAATCCATTCTGTTCCGTTATGGAGGGACTGAATGGCGAGACCTGTCCGAAGGTCTCCTCCGTTTCCTTCAAGAACCCCTATGGAACCTCCGACAACATTATGCAAGACCTTGTTTCCGCTCCCAAATAACCGATTATCCACCATGGATCCGTAGTATTGCATATTGATCCAGTTTGCGACGATCATTGGTGCGCTCATGATCAGCTCAAGTGTTTTAAAATCATTATCATTTTGCCAGGTATAATTGTGGAGAAATGCTCTTCCGGCAAGCTCGATGCCGGCTGTCCGGCACCGGGGAGCCGCTATGAAAGCGGCATTCCCTGCCAGACCCCATTCGGGTCTCACTTCAGACCAGTCTTTTGACCTTCTCCTGAGGTTTTCCGAGATTTGATCGGGAGAAAGGTCTTTTATTCCAAGAAGAGCAGCTCTCTCGATCCTGCATGTTTGACCTGCCTGAAACAGCCAGTTCTCAAGACGAACAAGATTTTCCTTTAAAGATGGCGGGAGGATTTGTGTATCGAAGAGCGTTACCTCATCGGTGGTGGTATCGTGGAGCGCCGGGAGAAAAAATGTGTCATCAGGAATTTCAATATTTTTCTCGGATGCAAGCCCCTTTCGGGTAGCAGGATCATTTAATAATGATGCAGCGATCCTTGCGCTGACTTCTCCGGTTTGCCCCGCACACGCTCCGCAGTCCAGTCCTGTCGCCTGGGGATTATTCGATGTGGTGCTTCCGTGACCCACCAAAAGTACGATTGGTGAGAAGTTCCGTATGAGTCCCATGTTTCTGAGGATAAACTCCGCAACATTGGTTCTTTCGGATTCCGGAATGCCTGATTCAAGATCCTTTCCGGTTTTGGACAGTTCCGTGATTTTTCCCAGCGAAGGTGTCATTCGCTGGAGTTCTTTGGTTTTTAACCCTTTCCTGTTGGGATGGGTGACTGGTCGGCTCCAGACCATTGTATTGCCTACAAGCTTTGCCGCAGAGAGTATGCCAACAGATTCGACAAATGAAAAACAGGAGGCTGCGGAGGTCTTAAACGTTTTCCAGATATCTGACCCTCCTGCCCTTATCTGCCGTTTGAGGAGGAGCTCGTTCATCTCCTCTTCGGATGCTCCTTCCGGAACTTCCTTAATCCGGTAGGTGGGAGAAAATAAAATGGGGAGATGATTTTTGGTCTTGTTGGCGCCAAAGGGGAGGTATTCGAGCAGAACACCAAAAAATCCTGCAAAACCCAGAGTTTCTGCGGATGGTGCAACCTGCTCCAGGGCTCTCCGGAAAATTTCTGAGCGAACATCAATGCAGAAAATGGCCTGCAAATCTGGTCGCACGTCTTTGTCAGAAGATCTTTGGGGAGATTTCAGGGCGTTGATCAAGCGATTTTGGTATCCCAGCTCAAGGGCTCTGTGGAGTACCGCTTCAACCGGTTGAGCCGGAAGTGGAGCACCGGGGAGGAAGTTTTCTCTGGCGATTTTCCATTTTTCGGAAAGCTCGGGAGAGTTTTTCATATTGTAAAGGAGTGCATCCCAGGCCACTCTGGCAGAAAGGACGGCCCTGAGAGACTGATCCTGTTTATTTTTGAGCTGTGCCTGCCAGTCCAGATAGCGTGCCCATCCTGCCCATCCGGAAATGCTGAGGATTGACCTGTGAAGATAGAGATCGACAGCAGCAAAAGGGAGCCCTAGCTCTTGAATAGACCAGGAAATACACTCTTCCGGGGTATCCGGCAGTTTTTGTATCCATTTGCTGGTTTCCTTGAGACCTGTTAGCCATGGGCTTTTATCGAGTCTGGAAAACTCAATCCACCCTTTGTAAAAAGATTGGTTCCTGAAAGGATTTTTCCAGAGAGCCTGTCCCTCATCAAAGTAGGACGCGCAATAATGGCTGATTCGCTCGGTAACAAATCCGGACCAGTCTTGCTGATCCAGTTCAGAAAGAACGTCACTCAAAAGAGGAATGGGATTTATCTTTTTCTGTGGTGTGCTCATTATTTGTAATTTGAATTTTTGGACATCATCGGGAATGTCCATTTCTGATAAAGCCATTCCCAGATCTTTATCGGTAATCTGTCCTTTTTTTATTTTCTCCAGATAATAGTCTCTGGGCATAAAAATACCTGTTCCTGTCAGTTTCAGAAGAGTATTGCCGGATTTTTCGAACGGCTGATCCCTCAATCCAAAATAGGGATTGGTGGCTACAAAATTATTGAGAGGCCATAAGGGAGCAACTTTCTGACAGGCAGCTTCTATTCTTTCGGTAAGATCATATTTTTCATCGGGGCTTTTCATAGGAGCTCCTCTGTGTGTTTGAGGACAGGGGAGTCAGTTATTTTTGGTGATTTTCTGAAACCAAATCGGCGAATCAGTCGGCTGATGAAAATATCGACATATAGCCCGTTGTAGAGGTGTACATACATGGCATTCCAGAAGGGGCTCTTCCCCAGTGCCGCAAGATTGGCCTGAATGGTATAGAGCAAGAGAAAAATTGTTGCGATAAAAAGACTCAGGGCAATCTCCCGAAGATTTTCCGGAAATCTGGGCTCTGGAAGACTTTTTCCAAGAAAATATTCGAAAATTTGATGGAGTCCAAAATAGCCGGACAGGACAAGGGCACTGATTCCGGAAGTCCAGAGGATCAATGTGCCTCTCCGGTGATGTTTTGTCATCATGGCGGGAAGCATCAGCTGACTGACCGCAACGGAGAGAATGCATCCAATGATCAGGATCGCTGGTTGCTTCAGGAAGCTTATGCCGAAGATCCGGGCAAGGAAAAACGTCATTGCGATCCCGAACAAAAGCCCGAGAAGAGGTTTCCATGCGGATGATGTCGCTTCTTTGGGCTTGAATGATGGCGCCCGGAAGTGGTCGACGACACTTCCGGATGATAAGAAGGCATGGGCCTTATAAACGGAATGGCCGAGGATATGGATGACCGCCAGGCTATAAAGCCCCATCCCGCACTCCATCAGCATGAATCCCATTTGGGCGGACGTCGAGTAGGCAAGGGATTCCTTGATATTGGTTTCTGTGAGCATCATCAGGGACGTGGTGAGGATGGTAACAGCTCCGAAAACAATGAGGAGATCCCTGCCACCGCTCATAACGGACAATAGAGGGCTCATTCTCAGTATCAGAAATGCACCTGTATAAATGATTCCAGCATGAAGAAGCGCTGAAACGGGTGTCGGTGCTTCCATGACCTGAATGAGCCATCCGTGAAAGGGGAACTGGGCACTTTTGAAGATGGCACTTGCGACGATCAGATATCCTGCCAGCATTAAAGAGTCGGGGAGAAGACCTTGTAAATTGAGAAGGGCTCTTTTAATCTCCGAGAACTCTGTTGTATGAAGTGTTTGAACAATCAGTATGAGCGCCATGAAAAGTGTCAGATCGGAGATTCGGCTGAAAAGATATTTTTTTCCAGCTGCCATCAGGGCTATTGGTCGTTCTCTATAAAATATCAGCAGTTTGTGAAGAAAAAGGCTTGTTGCAACCCAGGATACGAAAAATGCCCAGATATTTCCGACTGCGATCAATGTAAAAAAAGATCCAAGGGTCAGACAGAGCCATCGATAGAAAATACCTTCGTTTATGTCTCCATCCATATAACGAAATGAGTAGCGGGAAACAATTGTTCCGACAAAAGCGACGAGCACGAGCATGATGATGGTGAGAGTCGTAACGGAGGTATCAACTGAAAAAGCTCCCATCTCTTTTGGAAGACTGATGGAGTAATACGTTTCGGGAGCGGATTTTGTAAATATGTAGGATATGGCTGCCAGTATCGAGGCAACTAGTGCAAAGATGGAGGCGGCCAGTGATGCTTTTTTTATCAGGGAAGTATGTTTGTTAGCCTTGATACCAAGAACGGCTCCTACGCCCAGAAGAGGCC
>DAHWBS010000033.1 GCA_027323445.1 Leptospirillum sp. | reverse complement strand
GCTCTTTCTGCTCATGAAAGTGTTTCATCGTTTTCTTCAGAAACTCAAAAATCAAAAAACGATCCTCTTCTGAAAACCGCTCTCCCATCAATCGGAGAGAAGAACATAGATGCCATACTCCTGTAATATCTTCAAAAGAAAGTTCCAGAAGAAGCCTTTCCCTGATCCATATGCGGGTTTTTTCATCGGATCGCCCCTTTTGGAACTCACCGCTATTGAGCAAAGAAAACGAAAGAAGGGCGGCATGGGTGTCGAGAACCGACGGAGCTCCTGCCCCCCAGGATTTGAAATAACAAAATCCTCCCGTATCCAAACGCCTCCCATCAAGATAGGACAGGGCTTTTCTCCTGACAGGGAGAAGAGGTATGCCCCTCACCGAATCATGCTCAATGAACCTGCTCATCCCCCCTCCTCCAACATTCGTGTGATCTGATGAAATACCGGACCCGAACTTTCTCTCCCATCTTGCCCTCAAAATCAGGAATTGCTAGGATGGTCCAATGAAAAAAAACATTTTTCCCATTGAATAGGAACAAGGAGTCTTCCTGATGCAAAAAAGGCACCTGGGTCGTAGTGGCGTTAGCGTTTCATCCATCGGCTTCGGCCTCATGGGATTATCCGATTTCTATGGCCCACCTTCCAGGGAGGAAGCGCTGAAAAGCCTTCTCCATGCCATCTCAAGAGAAATTACCTTTCTCGATACGGCAGATGTCTATGGCGACGGAGAAAACGAACGCCTTCTGGGAGAGGCCGTCAAAATCCATGGCCGGGAAGGACTGACCATCGCCACCAAATGCGGAATCGTCCGGGACAAGGCGACCAACAGGCCAACAGGGGTCAATGGTCGTCCAGAATATATACTGGAAGCCTGCCAGAAGAGTCTTGATCGTCTGGGCATCCAGACGATCGATATCTACTACCTTCACCGTGTCGACCCGTCGGTGCCCATTGCCGAATCCATGGGAGCCATGGCAGAGCTTGTCAAAAAGGGAATGGTCCGGCATGTGGGTCTATCCGAAGCCAATCCTTCGGATATCAGGAAAGCCCACAAGGTCCAGCCCATTACGGCCTTGCAGAATGAATACTCCCTTGTCACAAGAGACATCGAGATCGATGTCCTCGGAACCTGCCGCGAGCTTGGAATCGGACTTGTGGCCTACAGTCCGCTGGGAAGAGGGCTCATCACCGGATCTTTTCATTCTGCCTCAGAAATCAAGGATGGAGATGTCCGAAAATCACATCCCCGTTTTCAGGCAGAAAATCTCTTAAAGAACTCGGAGCTTGCCGAAAAAGTCCGTGAAATAGCGGCCAGAAACAAAATGACGCCCTCCCAGCTGGCTATTTCATGGATTCTTGCCCAGGGACCGGATATTGTTCCCATCCCGGGGTCTTCCCGAATCTCCCATATTGACGAGTTTGTCGATGGTCTGGCGATTCCTGTTCCCTTTCAGGAACTTGTCAGGCTGACCGACCTTTTCCCCCTGGGGGTTGCCATGGGCCTTCGATATCCGGAAGAAGCTTTAAAGAAAGTCTACAGCCCGCCACTTCCGGAGGCAAAATCCACCGGGGCAGCCCATTAGCCGATCAATTTCCCGGAGCGATCCGGAAAAGAAAAAAGGAATCAGAAATCCCCCCGAATCCATCAATGGGAGCAGAAGCATTTCATGGCGAATGTTCAGGGATTTCTCTAATTCCTCATCATCATGAATGCATTGACCCTATTAAAAGAACAAAAAGGGATACCGCCTCAAGACCCTCGATCGACCACCCCATAAAATCCCCGGAAAGACTGTCGCTCCTCTTCAGGACCCAGAGGGCAATCATCACCCATATCACCCATCCGGTCACGATAAAAAGAGTACCACCGATACCCAGAAGATAGCCGCAGGAAAGAACTGTCAGCAAAATCCCCGAATAAAAGGCCGATCCGGAAAAAGAAGCCATGGCCATCTCCCCCAAACCGGCAGAATAAGGAATCCCTGGATTTAAAAAACGGAGCGTTTTCATCGTCAGCGGGAGAACACCCCTTGAGAAAATCGGAACCGCCATGATCCAGAGGGAACGATCATTCCATCCGGAAAGGCAGGCTATTTTGAAAACAGGAAGAAAGACAATAGCCAGAACCCCGTACACTCCAAGATGCGGATCCTTCCGGATCCGGAGCTTGTCCTCGACAGATCCGGCATACAGGGCCGATTCCCATGTATCAGCCCATCCATCGATATGAAGGCCCCCGGTCAGAAGAATCCAGACCATCACCAAAAGGACCGAACGGATCAGAGAGGGAAAAGAAGACGTCAAGACCCACAGCCCCCAGAGAACGAGTCCCAAGAAAGCACCGATAACCGGAAACTGCTCGGGACAGATTTTCAGGGAAAGACCAGAAGGCCCCAGCGGAATACGGGTCAGAAACAGAAGCGTTGACCGAAAACGGTCAAAAAGCTTCATCAGATTTTTCCCGACACGCTGGCTTCTTCGAATGTGGCCATCTGACCGTAGAGAGAAATGGAGGATTTCAATATTTGGGAAGCCAGAACACCTCCGGTTCCCTCCCCCAAACGCAAGTCCAGATCAAGAACCGGATCGAGACCCATATGTTCAAGAACGGCCCTATGTCCGATTTCGTGGCCAACATGGCCTGCCAGAAGACAATGCTTGACCCGTGGGCAGATCCTCCAGGCCAGGAGAGCAGCCGCCGAGGTGATCACTCCATCGAGAATGACCGGCAGACCGACCGTCGCCGCGCCAAGAATGGCTCCGGCCATTGCGGCGATCTCAAAACCACCAACAGCCATTCCCCACTCAACAGGAAAGCTTATGGTCGGCATGTGTATGGAAAGGGCTTGTTCGATCACCGCAAGCTTCTTGCGGTACCCCTGATCATCGAGACCGGTCCCGCGCCCCGTCACCAGAGCGGGAGGCAAATCGAGAAGAGCCGCAATCAAGGCGGAGGCGGAGGTGGTATTTCCGATCCCCATCTCTCCCAAAACGAGAAATCCTTTTCCCTGGGATTTCAACTTCACGGAAAGACCAAATCCTGTTTTCATCGCCTGCGCCATTTCAGCGGGAGCAATCGCCCTTTCCGTCAGGAAATTTTTTGTCCCGTAGGCTACTTTGGCATTCACAACCGCATGAAGGAAAGAAAGATCGGCATTGACGCCCATATCAAAAACCATCAGCTCAAGACCGGCCTGACGGGCAAGGACATTCACCGCGGCTCCACCGCTTGCAAAATTTTTGACCATTTCAACCGTCACAACCTGGGGAAAGGCAGAAACGCCGCTTGAAGCAATTCCGTGATCCGATGCAAAAACGGCAACGACACCGGCAGGATCCGGAAAAAGCGATCGGCGACAAACCAGCCCGTACCACAAAATCATCTCCTCAAGTCTTCCAAGGGATCCCTGCGGTTTGGTCAAGGAATTCAGGCGGCACAAGATCTCCATGGATATGGATTTCCGTTCGGATGCCGTTTCTTCCTCGAGGGGAATGCGTGAGGTCCATAGGTCTATCTGTTCAAAAATTGTCATTTCCAGCATCCATCCATTTCGTTAATGTCCATTGGGAAAATCCGGGATCACCAGCGTCTCATCCCGAAGATGACTGCGTTTTCAGAATCAGGGGAAGCCCCGAAAGGACAAAGATGACCTCTCTCGACAAGCCGGCAATGACTTGCCGAAACTCTCCGAGTCTGTCCGTAAACAATCGCCCTTCCCTGCTCTCCGGGACAAGACTCATTCCAACCTCTTCTGCGACCAGGACGGTCAAATGGGTTCTCCGTTTCAGAGCTTCCAGGATGCTATTGACGGTCCCTTGCCAGATGGCATCGTTCTCCCCAAGACATGCCGCAACCAAAAGACCCAGACTATCCAGAAGAAGACTCCCCTCAACCGTCAGTGAATGCATGATATGATCCTTTAAAACCTCTCCGGTATCCGCTGTCTTGAGAAGGGCTGCCGGCTCGATCTCAAGAATGATGAACCGGGGAGCCCTTTTCGCCTGATGAAGCAAAATGCGGGCTTCCCACAGGGGGTCTCCGGGAAGAGCTGTGGGAAGGTAAAAGTAAGGAGAAGAACCATTTTCCAGAAGATATCTCTCTGAATAGTCCGTTTTTCCTGAACGAATTCCTCCGGTAACCATTACAAGGTTCATCGCTTCCTTTCCGTCACCTGATCCATAAACAGCTTCTAGCGCCTGATCAGGCGAACCATCAATTCTTCCCCTTTTCGGCTCTCGACCGAATGGGGAGTGATCGCACATTCAGAAAAGACAAACGACTCACCAAACAGGCCGCGAATCTCTTCTTCAGTCGTCGTCCATGGAGGACCTCCTTCCCGGCCATGAGCATAGAAAAGTCCGAGAAGTTCCCCTCCCTTCCGGATCATTCTTTCCGCCATTTCCTTGTACTGGGTTCGTCGTTCGGGATCAATCGCACAAAAACAGGTCTGTTCGAACAAAATATCAAAAGTCCCGTAAATATTGGGATCCATCAGAAAAAGATCCCGTTCAAGGACAGAAATCGAGACACCGCTTTTTTCTGCATTTTCCCGGGCTTCACGAGCCGCTTCCGGCGCAAAGTCCACAGCCGTTACCGAATAGCCAAGGCCCGCAAGATAAATCCCCTCATAACAACGACCTGCTCCGGGGATCAACACCTTTGAGCCTGGAGGAAGCCACCCGGATTCCACCATCCATATAAGCGGGGGAGAGACAAGACCAAGATCCCATCCCGTATTCTTCTCGACATACCGTGAATTCCAGAAATCCTTGTCCGGCATAATAAAGATCCTTTCTTTCTTTATTCATTGATTACAAAAAAAGTCGTTAAATCCTTTCGACCTCCTCCAGAACGGGAAGATCCTGTGAGCTTGCCCTGACGACCATTGTATCGGAAAGGCAATCATGGAGCGTCCGTCCGGAAGAGGAGAAGAAAGCAGGAAGAAGACCAAAGCCAAGAATCAAGACCTCAAGAACGAGACCCATTGTACGAACAACCCCTGACCTCCAGCCGACGGACTCCGAGTTCTTCGATATCCTTCTGATTTTCAGATTAAAAATAGACATCCCCGGAGTTTCGGAGAAGAATGTCAGAAAGGCGAAAAAATAGAAAAACCAGATCAGGATAGAAAAAATGGGATGAGTCGCGGACTGGGCCCATAAAAGAAATGGATTATCGAATTCTTCTTGAGAAACCGATTTCACGATGGCCTCCCGAAAAAGAGTGATCCATCCGGTCGAAAGGAAGTGAATCAAAGCAAGATCAATAAAAAATGCCATCATCCGGTCAAGAATCATTGAAATCTCCCCGATACCACTTTCAAGCTATCCCTTTTCAGAAGAAAAAAGATTCCTGTAATAACCGCCGGAAATTCCCAAAAGGGAAATCACCGATAAAATAGCAGCCTCTGCGGACAGAATCAGGGGACCAAGGCTTCCGACAAAAAGTCGGTCAGGGGGAAGTGTCTCCAAAAAGGCCCGCTCCCTCTCCGACCAGCCTCCTTCGGGGCCGATCAGGGCGACAAGCTCGTGTTTACCCTCTTTTTTGGCCACTTCGGAAACCACTCCCTCCCACCATGGTCGATCCCCCCCCCAGGAGGAAGCGACTTCGTCAAAGAAAAGAAACGATCTGTCCGGATCATCCGCCAAATCAAAAAGCGTCATGGGTGGATCAAGAGCCATTCGGTCGGTTCTTCCCGCCAGCTGACTCTTTTCCCGAATGATCGCCTCCATGCGCCCTTTTTTTCTCAAAAACTCTTCCGGGGTCCACCTTACGACACCCCGGTCGGTAGCAAGCCAGACCAGCCGGTCAATACCGCACATGGTCGCCTGGGAAAGGGTCTGGGAGAGAAAGTCACCCTTGATCGGAGCGACCGCCATAGAAAACCGGGATTGATTGCGCTGTACCCGAAAAGAGGACGTGTTTTCCAAAGGGAAAATCGAGAGAGAAAGAGGAGAAAACCCAGTGACCTCCCCTCTGAAAACCTGGCCGGAGTCTGGCTGGCAAAAAGAGAAAGAATCTCCCTTCTGGCATCGAAGACTCCTGGTCAGATGAACAGAAAGCTCCTCTCCGGGAAAGAGCGTACTGCCCTCTCCGAGAGAGGGCAGTATCCGCTCCGCCGAAGTGAGCCAAAAAATTCTGGGACCGGCCATTTTATGGACTATTCGAACATTGATTTGACCTTGGAGAAAATTCCCCCGTCATGGTGCCCGGAATCATGGACAACATTGCCGGATATTTCGGCATACTTTTCCAAAAGCTCCTTTTGATCTTTGGAAAGCTGCGTTGGAATCTCTACCTTCAGTCTGACAAGAAGGTCCCCCATCTGGCGGTTCTGGGGATTGACCAGGCCTTTTCCCCGGAAACGCTTGAGGGTTCCAGGCTGGGTTCCGGGATCGACCTTCAGCTTGATGCTGGCCCCAAGTGTCGGAACATCGACCTCATCCCCAAAGATTGCCTGAATAAAAGACAGATTCTTCTCGACGACCAGATCATCTCCCTCACGGGAAAAAATATCATGAGGCCGAACAATGATATCGAGAAAAAGATCTCCCGGAGGCCCATTGTGGCTTCCCGCATGGCCTTCTCCCCCGATACGGACCCGCATTCCGGTCTGTACTCCCGGAGGGATGGAACGGGTAATCGTGCGCTCGACAGACTGGCGACCCCTGCCCGAACAGACGGGACAAGGATCTGTAATGATGTTTCCCTCGCCGTTGCAGGTCGTACAGGCCCTTTGGACAGCGAAAAATCCCTGCTGGATACGAACATAGCCTGAACCCCGGCATGTCGAGCAAACCTTGACGGCCTTTCCCGCTTTGGCACCCGTTCCCTGACAGGGAGAACAGGACTCCCATCGAGGCACCTTCACTGAGATCTCTCTTCCGAGAGCGGCTTCTTCAAAGGTCAACTCGACCTGTCTGAGAATATGTTCTCCCTGTTGTGCCTGGGAGCCCCCCGACTGGGCCGTTCCGAAAAACTCCGAAAAGACATCGGCAAAGACATCTCCAAAATGGCCGCCGCCACTTCCTCTTCCGGAAAAGCCTCCCATATCGAACCCTTCGGAAAAGCCCCCGTTATCGTATTGGGATCTTTTTTTAGGATCTCCCAAAATTTCATAGGCTTCATTGATGGATTTGAACTGGGCTTCCGCAGCCTTGTCTCCCGGGTTGCGGTCGGGATGGTACTGCATCGCCAGCTTTCGGTAAGCCTTTTTCAGCTCTTCCTGGCTTGCCGAACGGCTCACTCCCAATATATTGTAATAATCCTTGGACGCCACGATTTACGATCTCCCTTTTTCAGAACCAGATCACCGGGAAAGGCCCGACCGGAAACGCATCCCGGTCCATCGGTCCCTTTCCGCACTGTGATGAAGCGGGTCAAGATGGTTCTTACTGGTCATGGAAAATAAAAAGACGGAGGAACGCCACCCTGGCGCCCCTCCGTCCACCCACCAAAGATGGGCGTTATTATATCAGTGATTGTCCTTTTTGACATCCTCATACTCTGCATCGACCACTTCCGGTCCGCCCGGAGGAGGAGAGGGCTGACCGTCAGACGGAGGCGCGGATGCTTCCTGGGACTTTTTGTAGATCATCTCGGCAATCTTGTGGGAATGGGTTTCAAGCTCCTTGTGGGCTGCTGTGAGAACCTGCGGATCGGTCGATTCAAGCGCCTTCTTGGCCGTTTCGATGGCCTCCCTGTAAGTCCCGCGCTCAACATCTCCGATTGTGTCCCCGAGTTCATTCAGGGATTTTTCCGTTGAATAGACAAGCGATTCGAGATTATTTTTGGCCTCAATGGACTCTCTCTTGGCCTTGTCTTCGGCGGCATGCATCTCCGCTTCCTTGATCAGCCGTTCGATATCTTCTTTTGAAAGACCTCCCTGGGCCGTGATGCGGATCGACTGCTCCTTGCCGGTCCCCTTATCCCTTGCGGAAACATGAACGATTCCATTCGAGTCAATATCGAAGGTCACCTCGATCTGGGGAACACCTCGAGGTGCCGGCGGGATCCCTTCAAGGTCAAACTCTCCCAACAGCTTGTTGTCGGCGGCCATCTCGCGCTCGCCCTGATAGACCTTGATCGAAACAGAGCCCTGACTATCGGAGGCAGTGGTAAAAACCTGGCTCTTCTTTGTCGGAATGGTCGTGTTTCGTTCGATAAGCTTGGTAAAGACGCCGCCCAGTGTCTCAAGACCGAGAGAAAGAGGGCTGACATCCAGAAGAAGAACATCCTTGACATCGCCCTTCAGAACAGCTCCCTGAATGGCTGCGCCAATGGCAACGACCTCGTCCGGGTTGACACCTTTATGAGGCTCTTTTCCAAAAAACTTCTTGACTGTCTCCTGCACCTTGGGCATACGGGTCTGCCCGCCAACAAGAACGACCTCGTCGATCTGGGAGGTT
The DNA here is from genome assembly GCA_027323445.1 of Leptospirillum sp. Taxonomy (GTDB): domain Bacteria; phylum Nitrospirota; class Leptospirillia; order Leptospirillales; family Leptospirillaceae; genus Leptospirillum. Next base: position 7,410 of record DAHWBS010000033.1, on the reverse strand, counting down.
GTCAGTCCCGCATCGCTCATTGCCTTTTTGACCGGCTCAATGGATCCGGAGACCAGATCATCCACGAGCTGTTCAAGTTTCGAGCGAGAGATTTTCAGTACCAGATGCTTCGGACCTGTCTGATCGGCCGTGACATAGGGAAGATTGATCTCTGTCTCCATTGCGGTGGAAAGCTCGATCTTGGCTTTTTCGGCCGCTTCCTTCAATCGCTGGAGAGCCATCTTGTCCTTGGACAGATCGATTCCATTTTCCTTTTTGAATTCGGCAATCAGGAAATCGATGATCTTCATGTCGAAGTCGTCGCCGCCAAGAAATGTGTTTCCGTTAGTGGACTTCACCTCAAAGATTCCGTCACCGATTTCAAGGACAGAGATGTCAAAAGTACCGCCACCAAGGTCGTAGACAGCTATCTTCTCTTCCTTCTTGCTGTCGAGACCATATGCAAGTGATGCCGCAGTTGGTTCGTTGATGATGCGGAGAACATTCAGGCCGGCGATCTGTCCGGCGTTTTTGGTGTCTTGCCTCTGGGCATCGTTAAAATAGGCCGGAACGGTAATGACAGCTTCCGTTACCTTCTCGCCAAGATAGTCCTCTGCCGCCTGCTTGAGCTTTCCAAGGATTTTCGCCGAAATTTCGGCCGGGCTGTAGACTCTTCCACGAATTTCGACATGCGCGTCTCCGTTCGGAGAGGCAACAATCTTGTACGGAAGCTTTTTGCGTGCATCAGCAACCTCGTCGGAGTTAAACTTCCGTCCGATCAGTCGTTTGACCGAAAAAATGGTATTTTCCGGGTTGGTGATCGCCTGGCGTTTTGCGACCTGGCCGACCAGAATATCTCCCTTGTCGGTAAAGGCCACAACCGAAGGAGTGATCCGGGAACCTTCCTGATTGGGAATGACAACCGGCTCTCCACCCTCCATGATGCTGACCACTGAATTTGTCGTTCCAAGATCAATTCCGATGACTTTTGCCATTTTTGAACACCGTCCCTTCTTTTGAATTATCCGTTATGAACTACGACTGCACACCCGACTTTAATCTATTACTGACTATTCCTGAACCCGGCCTCTCCTTTAAAGGGGATCTGGTAAAAGCCGGACGAATCTAAGGCTTCCTTGCCAGAGTCACAAGGCTTGGCCTCAACAAACGATTGTGCAGGCGATACCCCTGCTGGTACACATCGACGACCGTTCCTTCCGGTACAGACGAAGTCTCTGAATATCCCATCGCTTCATGGACATTCGGATCAAAAACCTCCCCATGGGTTGGAACCTTCGTTACATGATACTTCTCCAGAAGCTCGGCAAACTGCTTCTGGGTCAGCCTGACTCCCTCGATCAGGGAATTCGTATCGGCTCCAGTTGACTGTTGCTTCTCAAAATGGTGAAGAGCCCGGTCAAGATTGTCCAGTACCGGTAAAAAAGCCGCCAGAAGAGACTCATTCGCGAACTTTCTGGATTCTTCGCTATCCCTTCCGGTACGCTTTCTGTAGTTATCGAAATCGGCCAAAAGCCGGACATACTGCTCTTTCCAGTTTTCCTGCTCGGAAGAAGCGGTCGGAGAGTCTTCGCCCACAGGATTTTCTGATTGATTTTCTGCCTCCGGGAAATCAGCATCGGATGGCTTGTCCTCACGGAAATTCTCTTCCATTATTCCTCTTTTCTTCTTTTTTATGAATAAGCTGAAACACTATCCAACAGATTTCCGCTTTTCAATCACTTTCTAAAATAAAAAATACCGGATCATCCTCTTACAGATCGGTGTGCGGGTTCGAAGGCATCACCTCGTCAATCCACATGTTCAAGCGATCAGAAAGATGCATCATGATTGGAATGACCTGGTCATAGTTCATCCGGATCGGACCGACCAGACCAATCGATCCCAGCCAGACATTCCCGCTTCGAAGAGGAATCGAAATCAGGGTACAGGGCTCAAGAGCCCTCACCGGTATTTCGTTTCCAATTCTGAGAGCCATCTGGTCTTCCGTCAGAAGCTCTTCAAAAATCCTGTAAAGGGCGGACTGTTCCTCAAAAACCTCCATGATTTCCCGCAAGGTGTTGGCATTTTTAAACTCGGGAACTTCCGCAAAATAGGATGCACAAAACACCCTGACATCAGGCTCTGGCGCAAGCGATGTCAACTGGGTGAAGACATCAAGCAAGGACCTGCCCAGAGCATCAAGCTCCGAGACAATCTCGTTACGGACTTCGAGAAGAGTCTTGTGACGGGCCATCCGGCTGAGCTTGTGGCCCATGGAGATCACTTCCAGAATATCCACATTCTCCGGAACCAGAAGTGTCTTTTTCAGCAATGAGCCTGTTTCGGTAATAACGACCACCAGGACATGCCGTGGAGAAATCTGGACAAGGTCCAGAGAGAGAAGGCGTTCCTCAAGATTTGTCCCGGTTCCCAAAAGAATCCCCGTAGAACGGGTCATCCTGCTGACCAGATTGATGACTGTAGACAGGACAGACAGCAAGTCCGGCGAAGCCGTATCCGTGAGAACCGCATCAAGAAGATGAGAAAGCTGATCAGCAGACTCCGACTCGAGCCCGGGGAAGCGGGTATTGTCAACAAAATACCGAAAACCCTTCGGTGTAGGAACCCTTCCCGCCGAGGTGTGCGGGTGAGTCAGGTACCCCGTCTCCTCAAGATCCGCCATGACATTCCTGATGGTGGCCGGAGAATAGTTCAGACCGAACTGCCTGTTGACGGCCCGGGAACCAACAGGACTGGCATTTCTAATATAACCTACCACCGTCGCATTTAAAACTTCCCAACTTCTTTCATCCATCTCCGCCACCCCTACTACACGTGCACAGGTGCCTATCCCTAATTAGCACTCGCATCAAGTGAGTGCTAAAACGATATCAGGGGGTGATATTCATTGTCAAGCATTGTATCGGGCGGGTCCCTCAAGGAGAAAACAGGAGAGCCTCAAGAGATCAGTCGACCGCCGCTGCTTTTTGGGGATGGGAAATGGCTGAGCGTTCAAACCCAAAGATCGCAAAGAGAAGCAAAAGGCAGGCGACGGAGGTCAAGAGATACAGGTTTCCAAAAGAAAGCATCATCGCCTGGGCGTCAAGGGTCTGGTTCATCAATGCGAAGGAAAGGGGCCCGGCCGCTTGTGGCGAAATACCATGGGCGATGAAGGTGGAGTTCAACATCTGGGAATGTTGCTCGAAAAAAAGAGCTGAATTCGACAGATGCTCCGACAGGTCGCTCCGGTGCTGCTGTTCAAATCGCTCAAGCATCGTCGTCATGAAAGCGATTCCGACCGTTCCTCCAACCTGTCCCATCATGCTCACAAGAGCCGCTCCGGAAGAAACCTTTTCTCTGGAGAGGGTCGACATGGCAAGAGTCATGATCGGCGGAAAGAGGCATGCAAGACCGACCCCCCTTTCGATCAATGGCCAGAAGATCGCATCGGGGCCGATCTGGATGGAAAGGTTAGAGAGTCCATAAAGAGAAAGCAGGAGAATGCCCATTCCCGAAAACATGATGGGCAATAGAGGAAGCTTCCCCATTGCTCCGCCGACAAATATGGCGGTGAAGGTAAAGGACAGGATTCCGGGAAGCAGGACAACCCCCATTTTGTAGGGGTTCCAGCCAAGAAGGATCTGTCCCATCAGGGGAACGGTAAAAAGTGTCCCGAAATAAACAAGCCCCAGAAAAAAAAGACCAAAGCAGCCAGCGGCAAGAGAGCGATTTTTCAAGACCCTGAGGTCAATGAGCGGATGCTTTGCCAGAAACTGTCGAACGACAAAAAGAGGCAGACTGATTACGGCGATCCAGAAACTGGCCTTGATCATCGGAGAGTCGAACCAGGCAAACTCCTGGCCATTTTCAAGAAAGATCTGAAGGGCAGGAATGCCGAGCGCGAGAAGAAGGATCCCCCAGACATCCGCGGTCTCTTCGTGGTTGATGAACGGGGAGTTTCTGATCACCTTGTAGGACAAGGCGGTCAGAACGATTCCTATTGGCACATTGATGTAGAACATCCATGGCCAGCTTAAATGATAGGCAATATAGCCACCGATGACGGGACCCACTGCCGGGCCGAGACTGATACCGATCGCAAAAAGCGCATTGGCGAGACCAACGAGTCTTGATGGGTAAGCTTCAATCAAAAGGGCCTGGCTTGTCGCAAAAAAGGCCGCTCCGCTCACCCCCTGAAGCATTCTGAAAATCACAAGTTCCGGCATGGATGTTGACTGGGCGCAAAAAAAGGAAAAAACGGTAAAAAAAAGGATCGACCCTGTGAAGTAAACCTTTCTGCCGATCTTGTCCGCAAAAAATCGGGTCATGGGAATCATCAGGATATTTCCGATGGAATAAGCGGTAATGATCCATGCAACCTCATCGACGGTCGCATCGAGCCCTCCCATCATCTTCGGGAGACCGACATTCACAACCGTTGAATCCACCGTTTCGATCAGGGTGGCTCCGATGGCGCAAACGGTAACAAGAACACGCTCCCGTATGGGATATCCCATGTCCCCTTGTCCGGATTGGGGCTCTGCAGGCGCCTCCATCACTTCTCCGGGTGGCCGAATGCCGGATGGTAGGAAGGATCGACATGCACCGTTGGCACAACCGAAAGTCCGGGAAGAAGAAGATGGTCCGGATCCGAGTTCGGCAGAAGTGCGATACGTACCGGCACTCTCTGCACCACTTTGGTAAAGTTTCCGGTGGCGTTTTCCGGTGGCAGAAGCGCCATGATCGCACCTGTTGCCTGCTGGATACTTTCCACCTTCCCCCTGAAGGTCCGGTCAGGATAGGCATCCACATGAATCGTGACCGGATCCCCGACCTTCATATGGGTGATCATGGTCTCCTTCATGTTGGCAATAATCCATGTGTGGAAGGGAATGATCGTGGCAAGCGAAAGTCCGGGAGAAACATACATTCCAAGACTTGCCGTCCGGTTCGTTAATCTTCCCGAAATCTCCGAGACCACCGTTAGATAGCCTTTGTTCAGCAAATCCGCAGACAGGGCCGCGTCCATTTTCTTGACAAGAGCCTTGTCAAGAGAGATCTGTTTTTTGGCTTTTGAAAGCTGGTGTCGGGCAATTTTGAGAGCGACCTCAAGATGCTCCAGGTCTTCCTCCGTCGAATACCCTCTTTTTGAAAGACTCAAGGCTCTGTCCCGGTCCGACCTGGCTTTTAACAGGATTTGTTCCGCAATCCGGATCTGGGTCTCATCGAGAGGAATCTTTTTCGACACAGAAAGCAGATCCGCCCGATCAACGGCAAGACGGGCAAGGACATCTTTCGGGTCAAGCTCTAGAAGAGGATCTCCCGGATGAACCACCTGATTGTCGTGAACAAAGATTTTTGTGACGACACCAGAAATCCGTGTTGTAACCATATGAGGCCTTGCGGTCACAAACGCATCTGTGGTTGAAACATTCCGTTCCCGGTCCCTGACCCACCACAGCCCTATCAGGACAAGCGCCAACACGACCGCGCCTCCAGCCACAATCTTCAAAAAATGTTTACTCAATGGACCCTCCTGATAAACCAAAAGCACTGTCTGGAGAACATTTTAAAACAATCAGAGCCAGACGATCCGGCAAAAACCTGAGAGGCAACCTTCCAAAAACCTTCAAGGGATTGCTTCATGGCCGTCTGCACTTAAAAGTCCCTCTGCATATTTGTAGTCCACCCATCGCATGATCACGTCATAATGGGCCTGGACATAAACGGCAAGAGAGCTTCTCAGCTGTGTTTCCGCATCAACAACATCCACAGACCTTGCCGTACCGACATTGAATGCCTTTTCCATCAGGTCATCATTTTCCTGGGCATAACGTTTGGCAAGCTTGGCCTCAGCCAGACGCGACTTTGCTTCATGAAGAAGAATCGCCGCAGAGCGAAGCTGGGACCTGACCTCTTGGCGTGTCTCTTCATACTGGTTTTTTGCAGCGCTTTCACGAGCCCTGGCCCCATGAATCTGGTCCATGACAAGCCCCCCCTGATAAATGGGGATATTCAGCATTCCACCCACGGAAAAACTTGAGAATGCGCTATTGGGAATGGCAGGGCTCCCCAACGCCTGTGTAGGGATCTGCGCCAGAAAATAGGATCCATTTCCCGTAAGGGTCGGATAGTTCTGGCTCTTGGCCCCGAGAAGAGTTTCATGGCTTGAAAGAACCGCATCATGAGAGGCCAGCAGATCCGGACGATTCTGGTAGGCAATATCCAGATCGTGATCACTGACATGACCGAATTCGGTGTCTCCTGGAAAATACTGCTGGACATGAATATGTGTCCCCTTTGGAAGGCCTATGGACTTCCGGAGGGTCACGAGCGCAACATCCCTGTCACCTTCCGCCTGGATTTTCGACATGATCGCGTTTTCGAGATTGACCTTTGCCTGAGTCACATCGATCCTGAGCCCCACCCCGGCAGAAAGACGCGCTTCGGACTCCTCAAGGTGCTTCTTGGCATCATCCTCACCCGCAATAGCAACCCTGAGCCCCTGCTCCTTGTCGAGAACATTCAGATAGGCAATATCCACATCATGGATCAGATCAAGGGAGACCTTGCGCAGTTTTTCTTTCTCCTGATCCATGGCCCGTCTCTCAAAAGAGACCTGATGGCCTGTCCTGCCAAAATCATAGATCAGCTGATTGACGCCAACGGTAAAAAGCTGATAGTCCAGAAACTGGTAGCCGGGAAAAAGGAAATATCCCAGGAAACTGTTTCCGTAGTTGTTCTGGTAGCTTGCCTGCACCTGGGGAAGATAGGATGCCTTCGCTCCTCCGACATCATAGGTCTTCGATTGGACCATATCCTTTTCGGACTTCAAATTGGGGCGAAGTTTGAAGGCCTCGGCAAGCGCCTCTTTTAAGGTCAGCGTTCCTGAATCCGCCAAAGCACTGTCCACACACACCGGGAAAAAGCCGAAAGCGGAAAAAAGAAGGATTAAGAAAAGCTTCATACCGTATTCCAAAAGGAAATTGAATCCAATAGTTCTTTCCCGTTTCCCTGAAAAAACAGGCTTCATTCCGCAATACCCCCCATTGTAGACTTGTCTGTTGGCTTTCCTGCCAGTGACTCGTGCGTAAATCGTTTCATCATAAAGATGATCGGAATCCCCAGAAGACCAAAAAAACCTGCGTAAAGAAAGGTATTGTTGTAGGCAGAAATACTCGCCTGGGTATGGATCATCTGGGAGAGAAGTCCGGTTGCGACACCCGATCCGGACTCATTGATCAAAAGCCCATGATGCGCTTCAAGGTGAATCTGCGCAAGCGTTTTTTGCATGGGATAGGCACTCAGGATATCATGGGAACGATACTGGTCCATAAAAGAAGCCGTCCGATGATCGAGGATATTCCCCAATATGGCCACTCCAACCGCCCCTCCGAGCTGGAGAGTGTTGCTTTGAAGCATCGATGCGAG
>DAHWBS010000032.1 GCA_027323445.1 Leptospirillum sp. | reverse complement strand
AAGCCCGGGAAGCCATCGAGACCGGTCTTTCTCCCCTCGGTTATCTGGGAGAGTGTCTTGAAGCGGAGGTTTCCAGCAGGAAAGAGAACGAAATCCGCCGGAGGCTTTCAGAGGCGCGCTTTCCTGTTGTGAAGACGCTCGAGACGTTTGATTTTACGGCTCTTCCGTCTCTTTCCAGGGAAAAGATCCGGCTCCTGTCCGAAGGGAGGGCTTGGACAGAGCGAGAAAACGTGCTTCTGGTGGGACAGGTCGGCACCGGTAAAACACATATCGCGATCGCTCTGGGTCTTGAAGCGATCAAGTCCGGCGCCCGGGTCCGCTTTGTGACCGCTCCAGCCCTGATCCAGGAGCTCCTTCTGGCGGAGAAGGAAGCCCGGCTTTCTCGGGCGCTCAAACAATGGAGCCGCTTTGATCTTGTCATCATCGATGAATTGGGATACGTCTCTCTGGGACCGGGTGGACCTCTTCTCTTTCAGTTCTGCTCGGACCGATACGAACGAGGAAGTCTTCTCATCACTTCGAACCTTGAATTTTCGCGTTGGTCAGAGGTCTTTGGAGATCCGTCCCTGACGACGGCTCTTCTGGATCGATTGACTCATCATTCCCACGTTCTCGTTTTTCAGGGGGAATCTTACCGATTCAGGGAGAGTCACCATAAATTGGGAAAGAAAATGCATAAAACAACCTGATTTTTACCACTCGGGGTGGTCTACTTTTTCCTTCCCACGGTGCTCTACTTTTTGATTGCTATTCACACGGGTGAAGGATATGAGCTTTTTCCCATCGAAAATGAGTCCTTCGGACAATCTTTTAGACATGTCGTCATCATCGGCGGCGGATCAGGTGCTTTTGCGGCGGCTATTCGATCCGCCGAGCTCGGAGCCAGGGTTACGATTGTCGAGCGCGGGACCATTGGCGGAACCTGCGTCAATGCAGGATGCGTGCCTTCCAAAATTTTGATCCGCCAGGCACACCACATCCATCAGTCGATGTCTCAGCCATTTGAAGGTATTGTAACGACAAAATCGGAGTTTTCCGCTCCTCTTCTCAAAAAACAGCGGGAAGAGAGAGTTCTGGAACTCCGGGAAGAAAAATACAGTCGTCTCCTGAGAGGGCTTCCGAATGTGACTTTCATTGAGGGAATGGCTTCCTTTCAGAACGAGCGAGTCGTTCATGTCAGAAAAAATGACGGGGGTGAAGAGCTTCTGGAGGCGGATCGTATCCTTGTTGCAACGGGAAGTCGTCCCCATATTCCGGAGATTCCCGGCCTCGCTGGAACCCCTTTCTGGACGTCGAACGAGGCCTTGTTTTCAAAAGATGTACCACGGGAGATGGTGATTCTGGGTGCTGGATTTGTCGCGCTTGAAATAGGGCAGGCCTACCAGAGGCTCGGAAGCCGTGTGACAATAATCGACAGAAATACTCAAATCCTGAAACGGATGGATCCTGAAATCGGAAAAGATCTTGAAAGCTTTTTGTCAGAAGAGGGAATCCGTTTCCTGCCAGGCGCAAAAGTTCTTGCGGTGGAATACGAAAAAGGAAGATTTATTGCGCATCTTGACGGGATGACGGTTGAGGGAGATGCCTTCATGCTTGCGACAGGACGTATTGCGAACACCTCCGGTCTGTTTCTTGAAAGAGCGGGTGTGGTGACCGATTCTGAGGGGTCGATTGTCGTCAATGGACAACTGGAAACAAATGTTCCGGGTATTTTTGCCGTTGGAGACTGCACCAGTCTTCCAAAGTTTGTCTATGTGGCGGCGGCGGCCGGAACCAGGGCTGCGATCAACATGATGGAAAAAGAGCCTTCTGCTCTGGATCTTTCGGTGCTTCCCGAGGTTATTTTTACCGATCCGCAGGTGGCCGTGGTCGGTCTTTCCGAAGCGGATGCAGTCTCCAGGGGAGTGGAAGTTGACGTCCGGAGGGTCTTTTTTGATCAGGTTCCCCGTGCCCTTGTTAATTTTGACACCAGAGGGTGGGTCAAGATGGTGGCAGAAAAAAAATCCGGACGCTTGATCGGAGTCCAGATTTTAGCTCCGGAAGGGGGAGAGATCATTCAGACCGCTGCCATGGCGATCACGTGCGGGAGGACGGTAAGGGAAATCGGAGACCAGTTTTTCCCTTACCTGACCATGGTGGAAAGTCTGAAACTTTGCGCCCAGTCCTTTTACAAGGATGTCAAAAAGCTTTCCTGCTGTGCGGGATAAGCACAAAATGTTCTTTTGTTGATTCTAAAGCCATACGTTGATCCCGAACATCATGGTGGTAACGGCACCAACATAGGCGGCGGCCAATGATTCATAGGAGAGATTTGCGTAAAACTCAAGATGCTTGTTGGCCTGGACAGATGCCCCTATGTCGGCCTGCATCCCAACAAGTGGCCCTGGAGTATCGAATGTTCCGACCACTCCGCCGAGCTGACCGTTTAAAACCACATAGCGACCAATCTGGTCCAGTGAGGAAAGCCCGGCAAATCCAAAATTTGACGACAGAAGGACGGGGACCAGATTCGTTGCGTTTGGGATAAATGGGGTAAATGACTGTGTATCGTAGCCGGCAACCAGATGAAGGTCCGGCTTTTTCAGGAAGTTCCAGTCGATGGCAACCATTGTGTTGTGGTTGATTCCAAACGGTGTCTGGCTTCCCTGGAGAGTGTCGTAGGTATATTCGTATTCGCCCGAAAGAGACAGCGAAGGAATCAGCGAAACAGTTGCGTTCAGAAGCCCTCCGGACTGGAGAGCTCCTTCGAGAATGGCTTGTCCATATCCGCTCCAGGGCAGTTGATACCATCCTTGTCCATCGACTCTCAGCCTTCCGAGCGGAAGGTCAAGATGGCCGTAAAGTCCGGCATTGACCTGATTCCCCGCAAAGACATCCCCCGCGTCCAGAAGGTACTGGATTCCCTCTGGACCCTGTCCGTCCACACCGGCAAAAAGGTAGGACTCAAGGCCGCTCGTCTGTCCCGAGGCCGATCCTACGTAGAGATTGGTTCCCGCCTGAAAGTGGACAGTGTCTTTTAAAAGAGGGGTTTCGGCGGTGATTCCGGTTCCGATAGAGGATCCACCCGAATATCCGATATCGACATTCTGGATGTGGACATGGTAGTCAGCGTTCTCGAACTCGTAAGTTGAGGGGGACTGAAACGGGGGCGGTATCGGTTCCTGAAAGTTGATGTTCTGGTCAAATGTTTCAAGGGGTGGGGTTGATAACACAAGAATTTCAAGTGTTTTTTTGTCCTCAGTGACCTTTCCTTTTTCTTCCGGGGACAGGGATGGATCTCTGGAAAGCCGATTCAGGATTGCTCTGGACTGGGACATGTTTCCCTGCTCCATCAGAAGCTCGGCTTTAAGTCTGAGAAGTGTCTTGTCTTCGGGATATTGCCGGATTCCTTTATCCAGAATGGCAATTCCTTTTCCGGGCTGATGGATCTTTCGTGCGATCCGGGCTCCAAGGGTATAGGCCTTGTGTTTTTTAGGATGGAATTTGATGTAGTTGCCGATTTGCTGCTCTGCCAGGGAAAACTTTCTTTGGGCAATACTGGCATTGATCGTATTCCAGTCATGATCCAGAGAGGCTGATCCGGATTGTTCTGCGGCGAATACGTTGTTCACGTTAAAAAGGGCTCCGGTAAGGGAGCCCAGAAGGGCAATCAGTAGAAAGGCCGGGAGGATCCCGGCCTTTTGGTCAGGTTGAGCCATTATCGGGAGTGTCTGTGCATTCGGGCATGATACCCTGCATGGTGGGATGGAGAGTACAGTGCGGCTATTCTTTCATGGGATCCGTGCATGATCTCCCGGGTGGCTTCCTCGTGCATATCGTGGCCAAAAGAGGATCTTCCAAGCTCCGGATGATGATCATCTCCATCATGGTGCATGGAAGCTTCAGGAGATTCCCGGTCTGCCCGGTCATTGTCCATGCTATTTTCAGCCCGAAGGGCTTTCAGGCGGTTTTTGAGCATGAAAATTCTTCTCTTGACCGAAGCGATGTCGGCGGTACGGTCCGGGTTGGACGACTTCTGGCTGTTGAGAGCTGTGAGCCGTGCCCTGAGCTTTGAGATCTCTGCCTTTAAGGCAGAGATGTCGGCGGTGCGGTCAGGGTTGGGTGACTTCTGGCTCTCGAGAGCTGTGAGCCGTGCCCTGAACTTTGAGATCTTTGCTTTTAAGGCAGCGATGTCGGCGGTACGGTCAGGGTTGGATGACTTTTGACTGTCGAGGGCTGTGAGCCGTGCCCTGAGCTTCGAGATCTCTGCTTTCAGGGCAGCGATGTCGGCGGTCCGGTCAGGGTTGCTGGTCTTGTTTGCGTCAAGCGTTTTAAGTCGTTCGGTCAGCTTTGTGATTTCGTTCTTGATGTCGAGACTATCGGCTTTTAATTCAGTGTTTTCAGTCGCAGCCTGTTTTTCTGGTGTTGTCGTCTTGCTTGTGAGGAATGTTGACCCATGGGCAAATCCCACACCGGCAATCAGTGACACGATAATGGCAACCGGAACTGTTTTTTTGAAGTCCATGGTAATCTCCTTAGGTTAGTATGAGTAACAATAACTAACCTACCATAGCAAGATTTCCTGAAAATGGATGTGATTTGGATCAAACTCTGATGAGAGTATTCTGGGCAAGTCCAAAATTTGCCGTAAGCTTTCATGGATACAATGATGTCATATTTTTTCCCGGGAAGGAATCCTTACGTTTTCTAAGCAAGGAAATTTTTTAAAACAGTCCAGGGTTTTCGTTCGGATTGGGAGGGCTTTCTTCATTCATCTTGAGCAAGAGGAGCGATAATGGCTTTGTTCCGGTTTGTCCATGCCGCAGATATCCATCTTGACAGTCCGCTAAGAGGGTTATCGGGTCAGGAGGGAGAAGATGCAAGACGCATTCAGAAGGCAACACGGGAAGCTTTTGAAAATCTTGTGACTCAATCGATTGAAGAGACGGTGGACTTTCTGATCCTGTCCGGGGATCTCTATGACGGGGACTGGAAGGATTATCAGACAGGACTCTTTTTTGTGGCCCAGATGGGCCGGCTTTCGTCAAAAAATATTCCTGTATTTCTGGTTTATGGCAACCATGATGCGGCAAGCCAGATGACCCGAAGCCTCATGCTCCCACCGAACGTAAACCTCTTTGGAACGCGCCATGCCCAGACTTTTAAGCTTTTGGACCTGTCTGTCGCCCTTCATGGCATGAGTTTCCGACAAAGGGACGTGACGGACAACCTGGTTCCGGGGTTTCCGGATCCCGTTCCGGATATGTTCAACATCGGTGTTCTGCATACAGGTCTTGGTGGTTTGGGTGGCCATCTCAATTATGCTCCCTGCAGTCGTGAGGAACTGATCGCCAAAGGGTATGACTACTGGGCTCTGGGCCATGTTCATCAAGGCCAGGTGATCAATCGGAACCCCCACATTGTTTTTCCGGGAAATTTGCAGGGGAGGCATATTCGCGAGACGGGCCCCAAAGGAGCCTGTCTCGTGACAGTCAATGAAGGCGCTGTCACCGACATCGGTTTTTTGCCGGTCGACGTTGTCCGATGGGAAGTTATCAGCGTCAATGTCAATCCGGAAGATGATTTTTCTGACCTCATCGATCATATCCGTGAAGCGATCCTGCGGGTCTCGGAGGAAATGGATGGCCGGCTTCTGGCTTGCCGGATCGTGATTTCCGGAAAGACAAAGCTTCACTTCCAGATTGAGTCATCGAGGGAGACGCTTCTTGCCGAGTCACGGTCTTCCGCCCTGTCTCTCGGGGCATCTGTGGCTTGGGTTGAGCGGGTTGTGGTTCAGACTGAGCCTTGGGGGATCGGGCTTGACGAAAAGGAGGATTCGTCTTTTATGGATCTGGCCCAGATCCTCGATAAGGCTCATGAAGATCCGGAGCTTTTGAGGATGATGGAGTCCGAAATGGGAGAACTGATCCAGACGCTGCCCTTTGATCTCCGGATCGACAATGAAGATCCTGCCCTGAAGTCGGCCATTGACAGGCAGTATGGGGACTTCCTCCCGCCGGTCATAAGATTTTTGCTGTCCTATGTCCGGAATCAGGAGCCGAAATCATGAGGTTCAGCCGTCTGGATCTGAAAAAATATGGCCGATTTACGGATGCTACCATTGATTTTTCGGCTGGAAGCCATGATTTTCATATTGTCTTTGGACCGAATGAGGCAGGGAAGTCCACAACCCTGTCTGCCATTTCGGACCTGTTGTTCGGGATTCCCCACAATTCACCCTATAACTTTCTCCACACGTATGGGGAAATGCGGATTGGTGCTGTTCTGGAAAACGCCGGTGAGTCGATTGCGTTTTTCCGGAGAAAGGGAAAGAAAGAAACGCTGTTGTCCGCCGACGGGACTCCCCACCCATCGGGAGACAGTGCTCTTTCTCCTTTCCTGGGAGGGTACGACAGGATGTTTTTCGAAAGGATGTTCAGCCTCGATTATCCAGGACTCAATGCGGGTGGAAGAGAGATCCTCGACTCCCGGGATGATGCGGGACAGATTCTCTTTGCCGCCGGAACAGGAATCCCGGGGTTAAGGAAATGTCTCGACATGTTTGAGAACAAGCTTGATGGTTTGTGGGGACCCAGACGATCTTCCAGGAGAAAGTACAGCCAGCTCGAAGAGAGACTCAAGGAGAATGACCGCAAACTCCGGGAACACAGTCTGTCGGGAAGCCGATGGCTGGAATTGAGGGAGGATATCTCAAGGGTTCAGGATGAATGTGATCGGGTTGATCGTCAGATTCTTGAGAAGACGTTGTCCCTTCGAAAGATTGAGCGTGTTCGGCGGGTTTTCCGGGATGTAACCCGTCTTGATCAAGTCGAGACGGAGATGTCCTCGATCGGCCCTCTTCCATTTCTTCCGGGCAATGCCCGGGAAAAACTTGAGTCCGCACAGGAGAAAATCACGGGCGCCCGGATTCAGACAGAGACACTGAAGGAGCGGCTTGAATACTCCCTTTCCGAGAGGAAGAAAATTGTTCTGGACGAAAAAATCCTGACCAGGGCGAGTGAAATAGCCCGTCTCCATGAAGTCAGGATCCATGTCCAGAAAGCCAGGGAGGATCTTCCCAAGCGCCAGGCGGAGCTTTTGTCCCTGATTCAGGATCTTCGCACACTGTTTCGGGAGCTGTCCTGGGAGCCGATGGAGGAGGTGGAGCTTCTCCTTTCCAGGATTCCCTCACGGGCCCGATCGCTTGCTGTTTCAAAACGGCTTTCTGAGCGGGGGGGACTTTTTTCTTTGCTGTCGGGTGCCGAAAAATCGCTTCTGGAGACAAAGGGGGCTCTGGAGTCCCTTCAGAAAAAGCACCTGAATAACTCGCATCCGGCCGATGGATCAAGACTTGAGTTGGCTCTGTCCGCTTTTCGGAATGCTTCTGATCCGATTTCATCTCTGGGGAGCCTTCGTGAGGAGCTTTCCGGACATGATTCGGAAATCCGCTTCCGTCTTGCCTCTCTCTCCCCCTGTGTGAGCTCCCTGGAGAATCTTGTGTCGATCAAGGTTCCAGGAGTCGGCCGGATCACCGGCTTTCGCGATCGTCTGGCCGAATGGGAGGCCGGAGAGAGGGAGAGGGTCCGTCTCATTCAGGCCGCCCGCCAGGAGATGGGGAGCCTGTCCGCGACACTCGATGGAATTTTTCAACGGGAGCGTCTGGTGACGAAGGAGATTCTCGAAAACCTGAGAGAAAAAAGAAATCGTGTATGGGAGGTGGTCAGGGACACTTATGTCCTTCATGTACCTCCTTCCGGCTCCGGGGTGGAAGAGATTCGGGGGAAAAGTGATCCGGTCGCATTTTTTGAGGAGCTCCAGAGAGAAGCCGACATTGCTTCCGACAGACGTTTTGACAAGGCGGAGGTCGAGGCCCGTGTCGGGGTGATTGCCCAGAAGCTTGACGAACAAAAAGGCCTTCTTGAGGAGCTCTTGTCGCAAAACGAATTGGCTTTTGCCGCCAGGGAGGATCTTCTTCGCGAGTGGGGAGAATTATGGGGGGAAGTTCCGTTTGAACTGGAGTCGCCGGAGATTATGATGAAATGGCTTCTGGATCGGGAGCTTATTCTCACGTTATCGTCGACCAGGGATTTGTGCGAAGAGAGAATCGGGACAATTTCACGGGAAGTCTCCAATCTTCGCGCCCTGTTTTCCAGGGAACTTTTGAGGCTGGAGGGGAAACAGCCCCTGACAGGAGAGGAGCCTCTGGAATTTCTTGTCGAAATGGCCGGGCGGTATCTTCGGGAATTATCCGATGAAACCGCACTCTGGAAGCTTGAGAATCAACAGATCCTCAAGCTTGAAGAAGAGGTCAACCGAAGACAGCGCGACTTCGATGCGGCGATGAAGGGATTTCAGGACTGGGAGTCTTCGTGGGAGAGAGCCCTTGCGGAGATTGGTATTGGGTTTCCGCAAAGCCCGGAAGTGGTTTCCCATCTTCTTGAGGCAATCGATCGCATGAGGGTTCTGGAAGAACCCATCCGGGACCTGAGCCATCGGGTTGAGTCGATCGAGAACGATGCAGGACATTTTCATGAAATGGTGAGATCGCTTGTTCCTCTGGTGGCCCCGGATCTTTTGGCCGAGTCTCCGGAGGATTCGATGAGAATCATGGAAAAACGGCTGGAACAGTCCCAGAGGGCGATCGAGCTTTGCGGGCAGAAAGATCAGGATATTCTTTCCGTCGAAGAATCGATCCGGCATTATCGCGAAGTCGACCGCGAAGGATCGGAAACGATCAGGCTTCTTCTCGAGGACGCAAACGTTCAGGATGCCCCAAGTCTTTCTGAGGTCATCGGAAAGCAGGAAAGATTCCTGGCACTCGAGGCCGAGAAGGAGACGATAAACGCCTCTCTTCTCAAAAACGGGGACGGGTATTCCATTGCGGATCTCAGAAGAGAATGTGGAGAGGTTCCTGATCCGGCTCTTCTGGGAGACCTCGTGGAGTCGGGAACGTTGGAAATCGGGGCATTGCGATCGAGTTACGAGGTTCTTGTCGAGGAAAGGACCCGGCTGAGAAATGTGTTTTCCTCTCTTGGCGGGGATCTGCTGGCGGTAGAGGCGGCATCTGATCGCCAAAGGGTTCTTTCGGAAATGCGGGAGACGGCAGAGCAGGCTGTCTATCTGAAAGGGGCCTCGATCCTTCTCAGATGGTCCATCGATCGCTACCGCAAAGACAATCAGGGACCGCTCCTTTCAAGGGCGAGCCTGTTGTTTTCGCGGCTGACACTCGGGTCATTCGAGTCATTGGGTATCGATTACGATGATCAGGACCGGATCGGGATCCTGGCATTTCGGGCGGATGGTCCTCCGGTCAGTGTTTCTCAAATGAGTACCGGTACTGCCGACCAGCTTTTCCTTGCACTTCGCCTGGCCGCTGTCCATGAGTTTTTGGGACATTCGATGACGATGCCGTTTATTGCGGACGATCTGCTGATCAATCTCGATGATGGCCGGGCAAAAGCGGCACTGGAGGTCCTCTGGGAATTGTCGGCCAAAACCCAGGTTATTTTTTTGACCCATCATCAACATCTCGTGGAACTGGGGCGGGACGCTCTCGGGAAAGAATTTCCGGTCTCACTCCTGTCCCAAAGTCATTGATCCCTGTTTTCCTGTCCCTTTTTCTCCAAGGGCGCGGAATAACGACAAGGCCTCCTGCCGGGCGTCTTGATGGTCGACGATGGGCCAGGGGTAGTCTTGACCGAGGGTGATGCCGGCTTGTCCTGAAATATTTTCCGGGGCCTCCCAGGGCCGATGGATCAGGTGATCGGGAAGGTTTCGAATCTCGGGAACCCACTTTCGGATATAGAGGCCTTCAGGATCGAATCGTTCTCCCAGAAGAACGGGGTTGAAAATCCGGAAGTAAGCGGCGGCATCGACCCCCACTCCCGAGACCCATTGCCAGGAGACGGTATTGTTTGCAAGGTCCCAGTCAACAAGTGTCTCCCAAAACCATCTCGCCCCCTCCTGCCAGGAAATCAGAAGATCTTTCGAGAGAAAGCTCGCGGTGATCATTCTCGCCCGGTTGGGCATATAGCCGGTTTTCCAGAGCTGTCTCATGGCGGCATCAACGATCGGATAGCCTGTTTTTCCCGATTTCCAGGCCAGCAGGGATCCAGTGTTTTCCTTCCATGGGAAATGGGAAAATTTTTTCTGAAAGGGTGTATCGACCATCTGGGGAAAGTGGATCAGAAGGTGTCTTGAGAACTCTCGCCAGCCAATTTCGGAAAGGAACTTTTCTCCATCAGCCTCAAGATCGGGATGATCGAGCAATTTATCAAGCGTTTTCCGGACGATCTGCTCTGAAGTGATCTCTCCTGCATGAAGAAAGGGTGAAAGCCTGGAAACAGCCGGACTGTCGAGCCGGTCCCGGCCATTGGCGTAATCTCCGAGTGTTTCATCCAGAAACCTGTCCAGTGTCCTGTGCGCGTGTTGTTCGCCCGGAACCCATTCCTCCCTCAGTCCTTTGGCCCAGTCTGGTTTTTGCGGGTTCCATCCCCACCCGGAAAGAGTGTCCGACACCGGAAGGATCTCCGGCGGAGATATCCTGAGGGGAGCAGGAAGGGTTTCCGGAGGGTTCAATGTTGGTCGCAGATGTTTCCAGAAGTGGCCAAAGACGCGGAATGGACCATTTTTTCCGGCCATCTCATGCGGATTTGAAAGAAGATCCGGCGGATAGGTTTCGACCTTCAGCCCAAAGGAGAGAAGCTCGTTTTTAACCATGCTGTCAAAGGCTCTTGCCCAGGGTTCAGTGCGTTCATTCCAGACAATTTTTTGAGCTTTTGATGTTTTTGCAAAACGTACGAGGATATCCAAGGTCGATCCTCTGGCAAAAACAAGAGGGGATCCAGTCGATAAAAGGGAGCGTTCAAGAGAGAGAAGGCTTTCATGAAGCCACCAGCGGGAAGCACCACCTTCCTGATCGGGAAGCGTTTCATCCCAGATATAAGTCGGCAGAACCTGTCCGGACCGGGCGGAGTGAAAAACAGCCGGATTCCCCGTCAGCCTGAGATCGTTCCTGAACCAAATGATAGAGATGTTCACAGGTATTTCCTTGTCGGGTGAGTCTCTTGGGGAATAATGATGATTTTGTGGATAACTCCTGTCATTGGCAAAAGTTCACATGGGGAGTTTCCGTCGAAAAGATCCCGCAATGTCTTGAACGGTGCCGGGTTGATGACTTTTGGAAAATATGGATGGATTCACTGGATTTTGCAATATGTAGTGATGAAAAGGGATGCTCTGTTCCGGCGCGAGGGGCTTGTTTCTTCAGCGTCATGTCAGACTTCTGTTTTGACAATGTTTCAGGAGGTTTTGGTCCGGAACGTGTGTTTTCCGGGTATGGGTGTCTGCTCAAAAAAACCGGGGATCTTTCGGTGACAGTTTCCACAACAGCCATTGAGATCGATGTTCCATGAAAGAATGGAGAACCAGTCACGGACGATCAAGGGAGAATGGCATCCCGGGCAGAAGGTTGTTCCTCCTTCGGGGTCATGAGTGTTCCCGGTGTATACAAAGCGAAGGCCTTCGTCCATGGCAATACTTCTCGCCATGGACAGTGTTTTTTGAGGGGTGGGCGGAAGGTCAAGCATTTTGAAGTCCGGGTGGAATGCGGAGAAATGAAGGGGAACGTCAGGTCCGAGATGAGTCGATACCCATCGGGAAAGTTCCCCGATCTCCTTTTCCGAGTCATTGAGCCCGGGAATCAGGAGAGTTGTTATTTCAAGCCAGACGTTTGTTTCATGATGAATGTAGCGGAGAAGGTCAAGAACCGGAGCGAGGTGTCCACCGGTGACCCTGTTGT
Organism: Leptospirillum sp.; assembly: GCA_027323445.1. Lineage (GTDB taxonomy): Bacteria > Nitrospirota > Leptospirillia > Leptospirillales > Leptospirillaceae > Leptospirillum. The sequence goes on along the minus strand of DAHWBS010000032.1, from coordinate 4,070 downwards.
AAAAGTCTTCGGAGAATCCCTTGAGGTCGACATTGGCGGCATCGATGAAGGGAAAGAGCACCCTGGCGGGTTCGGGGTGAATATACCCCGCGGTAACGGCGATGGATTTCAGTCCCGACTCACGACATGCGATTGCGACATCAATTGCAAATTCCGCAAAAATCACCGGATCGTTGTAGGTAAAGGCCACACTTTTGCAGTTGGTCTGTCTGGCAACCTGAACAATTTCAGAAGGGGTGGCTTTTTTGGCGAGAATCTCCATGTCGCGCGACTTTGTCATTTCCCAGTTCTGGCAGTTTTTGCAGGTGAGGTTGCATCCGGCGGTCCCAAAAGAAAGGACAGATGTTCCCGGGTAGAAATGGTTCAGGGGTTTTTTTTCGACCGGATCCACAACAAGACCAGAAGTGAGTCCCCATGTGGTCAGGATCATTTCCCCGTGATCCATCATGCGCACAAAACAGGCTCCCCTCTGCCCCTCGTGAAGACGACAGTCCCGAGGGCAAAGGTCGCACTGGATCCTGCCGTCAGGAAGCTCATGCCACCATTGTCCAACGAATCGCATGGTCTCCATCTAGACCTCTTCGATGAGGGTGCTTGTGTAACGGAATGCCATCAGTCCCGGAGGACGCGCGTCCGGGGGGATCTGTCCCTTTTTCAGGAGTTCGCTGAGAAACTGACAGGGATCAGATATCATGTCCCATACTTCAGGAAGATAGGTTGCTGACCGGTGTTCCCATTTGAGCAAAAGGCCTTCCCTTTTTTCTGAAATCTGTCGGACAAGATCATCAAGATCTGTAAATAAAAACGGTTCCAGGGGAGAGACGAGAGAAATCCCGATTTTCATGGCCTTCCATTCATGCACTGTTACAGGGAAAAATCTTGGATCCCTGAAGGCGGCGCTTCGGGCGTTCTCCCGGATATCTTCTGCCAGTGGTCGAACAGGGACCAGGGATCCGATGCAGCCCCGCAGGTCTCCGTTCAATGTCAGGCTCACAAACGTTGCACCAAAGCAGTGGAGCCGTGGATGGTCGGGAAAGCTCTTTTCGGGATATCCAAGATCGGCCCCGATTGCGTTTCGTGCAATCCCGGGGAGGGTTTCTTCCCGGAAGTCGGGATCAGGGAGACCAGAATGCAAAAGATCCATAGCCTACGACCTCATTGTTGGGGCCGGACGTATCTCCGGAGTTTCTAAGATCCAGGATTTCTCCTTTCAGTCCCGCTTCATGGGCGGCCATGAGAAATCCGTTCAAGGGATGTGACCCGCAGGCCATTTGATGATCCAGCGGACGGTATTCAGGAGAGACGATGGCGGATGCTGTCCTGGCATCAAGGAGACGGGCCTGCCCGGAAGGAAGATAGTGGGAAAGGTCTGTCGAGATGACAATCAGTGTTTCGGGAATTTTGAGAACGGCTGTGATGATCCGGGCGACGATTGAGTCGGAAGCTTCTCCCGCAACCAGAGGAATGATGGGAACCTGGCCGAGCTGGACCTCGAGAAAGGGGAGCTGGACTTCAATGGAGTGTTCCTGTGTGTGAGCAGGATCATAGACATCGATCCCTGGAAGCGTTTCCATCTGATCGACGAACGTCCTGTCGACAGGAATCTCTCCAAGGGGCGTTCCGAATGAGGTTGCTGTCGATGTGGCAATTCCTTTGAAAAAGATCCGGTGGGATGGCCCCAGAAGGAGAACCCGAGCGGGTGGCGGGTTGAGTTTGCTCAGAAGACAGTAAGCAGATGCCGCTATGGGTCCCGAGTAGAGAAATCCCGCATGGGGAACAACGAGCGCGCGGGGAGTTCCTCGGGATGTTATGGCGGGAGGAGTTTTGAGAAGAGCTTCTTCGAGCATCTTTTCGACCATGGCCAGAAGAGTGTCCGGTTCTTTTGGATAAAAAACACCCGCGACCGCCGGTAATCGAACGTTTGTCATCAGAGACTCCTTTCCAGGAGATGAATCGGGTTTACTATGACACAGAAGGATGATTTTTAATAGAATCCGGCTTTCATGAAGGTGACTGTGTCAAAGCTTTCGAGACCACCCAGAGCTTTGTGGTCGGAGATCAATCGTAAAAGAGGAGGACGGCTTTTCTTCCTCCGGTATCAGCCTTCTGGCTTCGAACGCAGTATGTTCAAGAGCAAATGAAGAGCCCTCCGCACCTGTTTTATATAAGAGCCCTCTTTTTTGAATTTCGTTCCGGGTAGCGAATCGGGAAAATTTTGATATTTAATGTCTGTAACAGGAATGGTGGGAGACTTTTAAATGAGACGGCCTGGTGTACGGAATCATGGCATGACCTGTTTTTTTTCATTTCTTTTTTGTGTCGTCCTTTTTTGGGGCTTGTTGCAGGGATCCTCTCAGGCGGAGGATCTTTCCAGTCAGGCAGAAGATGCCGGAAAATCGATCAGTCAAGCGGCCAAAAAAACGGGAGACTACCTGAAAAGTGATTCTTTTGGACAGGATGTGAAGCGTGTCGTTGACGGAGCGGGGAAGGCGGTCCAAAATGCGGGAAATTGGCTCGGGGACAAAATGAATTCAATCTCAAAAAAGAGTCCGCAAAAATAAATAGTGAGCTAAGAACGACTGGTCCACATTTTTGGGCTGGTGCGCCCGGAGAGATTTGAACTCCCGGCCCGCTGGTTCGAAGCCAGCTGCTCTGTCCCCTGAGCTACGGGCGCATTTTAAAAGGCGTGATTCATAATCTATGGCGATTTTTGCTCATTGTCTAGATCATCCTCTAATAAATGGATCTTTCCAGAATACGTTATCCGGAAAAATTGTCAATATCCAGAGCCATATTTGTGTTAGCCCCAAGTAGTAATGTCCGCTTCTCCCTTTTTAAATATCCTCCACTGTTTTATCATCAGCGATCTTCATCAATTGCGGACATTTCTATTGAGGCTAACAGGTATATATCTTTGAGAATGAGACTTTGGTAATCTCATGTTCTCAAAAAAAAGCCGGGATGCGCTTTCTCAAAACGCTACTTCTATAAAATTATCCTTATCAATTATTCGTATTCGCGACCAGCAGATTTTCCTGAGGAACCAATAATAATGAGGCTAAAACTTCAGAGTTTGGTGAGTTAATGATTGGACGCCATAAACAAAAATCGCCTGAATCGTTTAATGCGTCACTACTCCCCCTAAGTCAATGTTTGGCGAAATCACATAAAACAATCGAAAACACCGTCTTGCCCGGCCGGCGGATCCTTGAGCACTGCCAAATTGTTGGGGAAGTGGCTCGGGCAATTATTCTGCGAATGCCTGAATCTCTTCGTTCGGAATTTTTTCCGGACGGGAGCGAAATTGTCGCTGCAGCCCATGACATTGGTAAGGTCAGTCCTACTTTTCAGAAAAAAATCTATTCAGCCCTTTCTCAGAAAGACGAGGCCGTTTTTTTAAAATTGCGTGACTTCAATCCTGAGATTGAAAAGCAGTGGGGAGGGCATGCAGGAGTCAGCCAAGTAACGGCGGCGGACCAAAATATCGGGCATTATATCCCGGAGATTCTTGGCCAACATCATGGTTTTTCGCCAAGCTTGGCAATTTATCGGGCGAGTGACGATGTTTTCGGCGGAGAATCCTGGCTGGTTCGGCGGACAGAATTGATTGAAGAACTCAAGCAGGCCTTGAATACCGATTTTCCTGTTGTGAAAAATCCTCTACAAGCCCGTGTTCTGTCTGGATTGACTACGGTTTCTGACTGGATTGGATCCGGATCACTCTTCCAAAATCCGGACGATGAGTGGAAATCAAAGATTGATTCTGCGTTGAATTTGGCCGGATTTGTTCCTCCAGAATTGAAGCCTGCTTTGAGTTTTTTTGACATCTTTCGTTTTAAGCCAAAAGCGGCTCAGGTTAGATTGATCGAAGCGGCGAATCAACAGGGCGTTTATATTCTGGAAGCTCCCATGGGATTAGGAAAGACGGAAGCCGCTCTCTACGCTGCATATCGACTGATGGAAGCAAAAAAGGCGACCGGGCTTTATTTTGCACTACCGACACAACTGACTTCCGACAAAATCTATGAGCGGGTGAATGACTTTCTTAAAAAGATTTTGGACGATCAATC
>DAHWBS010000031.1 GCA_027323445.1 Leptospirillum sp. | reverse complement strand
TGTCCTGTTTCCTCTGACACAACGAGAGCAAGTGCATCTGTTTCTTCTGTGATTCCTATGGCCGCACGATGTCTTGTTCCAAGATGGCGGGATACGTCTCCCGAAAGAGAAATCGGGAGAAAGCATCCTGCAGCGAGAATTCTGTTCTGGCGGATAATGACTGCGCCATCATGGAGCGGGGAGTAGGAGAGAAAAATTGAGGTGAGAAGCTCCTGGGAAATAGTGGCGTCAACCGTTGTTCCAACTTCAACAACATCCGATAGATCATTATTCCGTTCGAGAACAATTATCGCCCCCATCCCCCTTTTGGAAAGCGTCTGCAGGGTCTTCAGGATCTCGTCTATATCCAGGGATGTTTCAGAAAGGCGAAATCCCAGAAGGAGCGGGGACTTTCCCACTCTTGCAAGAGCTCTTCTGATTTCTGGTTGAAACAGGATCAGAACTGCAAGAATCAATTGAGACCAAAAACTGGTGATCATCCAGTTGAGTGTGTCGAGCTTCAGAAGACGGGAGAAAAGGTATATGAAGAGAAATACCAGAATCCCGACAACCATCTGGAATGCCCGGCTGCCTCTCAGAAGCAGGAGAATCTGGTAGATGATGAACCAGACTGCGCAGATATCAACGATACTGTGCCAGGTAATATTAAGGCCCATCATGGATGGTCCCCTTGCTGATGGCATGGAGTGTTTTCCGGAACGCTACGGCCCCTTTGACATCATGAACCCTGAAAATCGAAACTTTATCAAAAACGTAAGCCATGACGGCAAGAGTCTGGGGATCCCTTTCCTCGGGGTTTTCCTCCCGGGTGATCTCTCCCAGAAACTTTTTTCTTGAAACCCCAAGGAGAACAGGCAGGCCAGGGATCAGCTCCTGAATATGTTTGATCAGGTGAATGTTTTCCGTTGTGTTTTTCCCGAATCCGATTCCGGGATCAAAGAGAAGCCTTTCAGGGGCAATCCCGGCCTCTGTAATTTCCCTGAGTCTCGACTGCAGATAATCGGAAACAGAACTTACGATAGATTGGCCATTGTCCTTTTTCCGTTTACTGACCCCTGATCCGGCTCCATGCATGACAACTCCCAAAAGGTTATTGTATTTCTTCATCAGGAGAAGGAATTCCGGATCCTCCAGCCCCCCCGTATCGTTGACGATGAGGGGAGAATAAGCCATTACTTTTTCCATGACAACCGGATTTCTGGTATCGATGGAGATCGGGATGGGAAGTCTGGCGACAAGATCCAATACCGGTAACAGACGTTCGAGCTCGATCTCCGTTGAGATGGGGATAAAGCCGGGACGAGTTGATTCTGCCCCGATATCGAGTATATCCATTCCGGAATCCAGAAATTGCTGTGCTTTTTCAAAAGCTTCTTTTGCTGTTGAAACACGGGAAAGAGGTGAAAACGAATCGGGGGTCACATTCATGACCCCCATAATCATAGGCCCAGACCTGCTGGTCTGGGCGTTACGGATTCGTGTGGACAGATCAGGCGGGTGCATTGGCGGTGCGGATCAGTTCATCGACCTCAGCCCCGTCAAGAGTTTCTTTTAACAGAAGAGCCTCTGCGATACTGTTCAGGGCTTGTACATTGGTTGTGAGCAAATCTTTGGCCCTCTGGTAGTTTTCAGAGACGATCCTGCTGACTTCACTGTCGATTTCGAGTGCAGTCGATTCGCTGTAATCCCTGTGCTGGGAAATTTCTCTTCCAAGGAAGATCTCTTCGTCTTTCTTGCCAAATGTAATGGGTCCAAGCTTATCGCTCATGCCCCACTCACAGACCATTTTCCTCGCCATGTCTGTGGCGCGTTCGATATCGTTTCCCGCTCCGGTTGTCATGCTTTTCATGACAATCTCCTCAGCAACCCTGCCACCCATAAGAATGGCAATCGTATTGAGAAGGTATTCCTTTTTATAGGTATACCGGTCTTCGGTCGGAAGCTGCTGGGTCAGTCCGAGTGCCCTTCCGCGCGGAATGATTGTCACTTTATGAACAGGATCGGTGCCAGGAATAAGCTTTGCCACCAGTGTATGGCCAGCCTCGTGGAATGCGGTGACCTTCTTTTCTTCCTCGGTGATGAGGATTGAACGGCGTTCGACACCCATGAGCACTTTGTCCTTGGCATCTTCAAAGTCTGGCATCTCGACTGTCTTCTTGTTGCGTCTTGCGGCCAGAAGGGCTGCTTCATTGACAAGGTTGGCAAGGTCGGCTCCAGCAAAGCCCGGAGTGCCACGCGCAATTGTTTCAAGGTTGACCGATGAGTCAATCGGAATTTTTCTTGTGTGGACTTCAAGGATCTTCATTCGTCCCTGCAAATCTGGTCGTCCAACAACAATTTGCCGGTCAAAGCGTCCGGGTCTGAGAAGTGCGGGGTCAAGTACGTCCGGACGGTTTGTTGCGGCAATGAGAATAACGCCCTCATTACTTTCAAAGCCATCCATTTCAACCAGAAGCTGGTTTAACGTTTGCTCGCGTTCATCATGGCCACCGCCCAGTCCTGCACCCCTGTGGCGACCCACTGCGTCAATTTCGTCGATAAAAATAATGCAGGGAGCATTTTTCTTGCCCTGCTCGAAAAGGTCCCTGACTCTCGATGCACCGACTCCGACAAACATCTCGACAAAGTCCGATCCACTGATGTTGTAGAAAGGAACATCAGCTTCTCCTGCAATCGCTTTTGCCAGAAGGGTTTTTCCCGTTCCAGGAGGGCCAACAACAAGAACACCCTTGGGTATTCTGCCGCCTAGCCTCTGAAATTTCGAAGGATCTTTCAGAAAGTCCACGATCTCGACCAATTCTTCCTTTGCTTCCTCTACTCCGGCTACATCGGCAAAGGTGATCTTTTTTTTGTCCTCAGAGATCAGTTTTGCTCTCGATTTTCCGAAAGACATGGCTTTGTTTCCTCCTGTCTGCATCTGGCGCATAAAGAAAATCCACAACAGTACCAGTACAACGATCGGTCCCCATGAAATAAGAAGGTTCAAATACCATGGATTTTCCTCGGGGGGAACAGCCACAATCCGTACATTTTTTTTCTGAAGCTCGGAAACAAGGTTAGGATCGTTTGCGGCGTATGTATTGAAATGGGATCCGTCTTTCATGACCCCGCTGATGTAATTGTTCTTGATCGTCACTTCACTGATCTGGTCGGATTGAAGTTTGGCGATGAAGTCGGAGAAGATCAGGTTCTTGTAACCCGGCTGTCGTACCTGAAACAGGTCAAAGACGAGAAAGATAACCAATCCAATAACGAGCCAGAGCGCGAGGTTCTTGTAAAACGGTTTCATTCACACCCCCAGAGTACCTGTTTTTTAATCGTGAATAAGCAACATGCCCTGCATTCTAGCATTGACATCTTGCTCTCATCAACGAAAACTGATCCGTTGAGACTAGGATCCGGCTCGTTCGTCGAGAACGGCTATGTAAGGTAGTGTTCTGTATTTGTTTTTGTAATCGAGCCCGTATCCGATAACAAATCGGTTCGGAACGGAAAAACCGATATAATCTGCTGTGATATCAAGTTTCCTTCCGGCTGGCTTGTCAAGAAGCGAGCAGATTCTGACACTGTCGGCACCGAGCCTGGTCAACTGATCAAGAATGACTTTCGCCGTTACTCCTGAGTCAATGATGTCTTCTATTACCAGGACATCCGCCGATCTCAAGTCCATGGTTGGGGTTGTAATGGTTTTTTCTCCATCGGGTTTTGTTGATGTCATGATAAAATCGATGCCCGCAGGGAGGCCAATGGCTCTGGAGAGGTCTGCTACAAATGCATAAGCACCTTTCAGAACCCCTATCAGGATCAGGTTTTTGTTTGAATAGTCCGCAGTGATCTGAATGCCAAGCTCTCTGATCCTGTGGACGATCTCATCGTGGGTAATGAGCGGCTTTCCAAAAATTTTTTCCAACGGTTCAGAACTCCTTCCATGGAAAGTATGTCAATTTGAGTCCCCATCCTGTTTCAAGGAGAGGGGAGTGAGGGAGTGGGATCACTCCCGGAACCCAAAGGGCTACACCATTTTGGTAAAGTACCGGAACCTTTGGTCTTTCTTGCCGGCAGAGTCGGGACTTCAGAATGTCTCGATTCAGGTTCTTTAAAGATTGTCCGGAAAATCCGCTTTTGACTTTGGCTCCTCGGAAAGGATACCCCAGGACAAGACCTGATAGCTCATTTTGCATAAGGATGCATTGTCGGGAAGGCCTCATTCCTCTTTCCCAGAGGTTCAGATCGCTTTCGACGGGTTTGAATGTCAGGCGGATCATTCCTCCTTTTGGAAGCTTTATATTCTGTTCCATATTGCTTTTGGTGTCGAGTGGTCGAAGTTGAAGAAAGGGGGAAAGTGTCTCATCGAGATCATCTCCTGCGGTGGAGTGGTAAATTCGAACCTTCCCGGACTCAATTGAAACGAACCAGTCGTTTCCCATCGGCCCGGTCACAGGGCGTGCCTTGTTCAGGCTGCGGAGAATGTTTCCTGATGGAGGAATGGGTAGCCCCCATCGGGATTGCTGTTTCAAAAGATGCTCCAGCAGAATGGATTGCCTGACAGGCGATAGAAATCGAAAGAGAGACAACGGCATGACGATTGTACCCCGGCTCTCATGATCAAGAAGATATTTGATATTTTGAATCGCTGGCCTGAACTCCATTTCCATCTGTTCTGAAAGAAGGGCAAGGGATTCAATTCCTTTGGGTGGAAAGATATCCATGATCAAGGGGGCCAGTTCATTTCTGACCCTGTTTCTGAGGTAACGGCTGTCTTTGTTGCTGGGGTCTTCAAGGTAGGGAATCTTCTGTTCCCGAAGAGCTTTTCGAATGGCCGATGAGGTCAATGACAGAAATGGGCGGGCATATCGTCCATCCCTGAACTCCTGCATCCCCAAAAGACCTCTTGGACCCCTGTTGCGAAAAAGATTCATGAGGATTGTTTCCGATTGATCGGAACGATGATGTCCCAGAAAGAGGATCGACCGAGGCGTTTTGTCAAGATAACGGTCAAAAAAACGGTATCTTTCTTTTCGGAGAGTGTCTTCTGAGAGAGTCGAAAGACCTTGCTCCCGATAGCCGGTAATAATGGGTAATCCCAGATTTATGGCTTGATCCCTGACAAAGGATTGCTCGTCTTCATTTCTTTCAGGATCGGTCTGGTGATTGAAGTGAAGAATGGTCAGAGTCTTCCTGATTTCAGGGATCAGGGACAATGTGTAAAGAAGACAGAGAGAGTCAGCTCCTCCCGAAACGCCGACAAAGGTCCGGTAATCTTCGCGGCTGTTCTCGAATAGCCGGTGCCTTTTGAGGAAAAGGCTTAATACCTCAACAAAAAACTGGAAATCAGGAGGGATATTATCCTGAGAGTTCATTCAGGAGCCTTCGGGATTGTTCAGAGTCCTGCCGGATTGACTGGATCAGTTCCTGGGGACCACTAAAGGATTTTTCACCTCTCAGGTGCTCAATGAAAGAGACCTCAGCCATGAGACCGTAAAGGTCTCCGTCAAAATCAAACAAGTGTGTTTCCAGAATGATTTGTCCCCGATCAAATGTTGGCCTGCTGCCTATGTAGGAAACGCCCGGATATTTTTTTTCCTGTATTTTTGTAATCGTGGCATAAACTCCATTGGGAGGGAGAACCCTTCCCTGGGGTGGAAGTATATTGATTGTCGGGAAGCCAATCCTTCTCCCCCTTCGTTCTCCATCGATGACTGGTCCTTCGATCTGGAAGGGACGTGTGAGAAGCTCTCCCGCCTCCCGGACATTTCCGTCTCGAATAAGATCCCTGATTCTTGAGCTCGACACCCTTGCCCCATTTTCCGTTAATGGCGGGATAACCTCCACCGAGATGCCATGTGGAGGCAAAATCCGTTTAAAGTCAGAAACAGATCCGATTCGTTGATGTCCAAAGCGGAAGTTTTCTTCAATAATCAGACCCGCCAGTGGAAAAAGCTTCATCAGGAATTCTGTGGTAAAGGCATCTGGACTCATTTTTGCCAGCTGACTGGTAAAGGGGACAATCGTCAGGATATCAACTCCTGTGGATTCAAGAATCCTTTCTTTTTGAGATGGATCCATGATTCTGAGAAACGGTTTTTCCGGAAAGAGTACTTCCAGTGGATGTGGCGAAAAAGTGATGACTGTGGCAAGTGCGCGATTTTCTTTTGCCAGGCTGACGAGTCTTTTCAGAAGTTGCTGGTGGCCTTTATGAACTCCGTCAAAGTTTCCGATTGAAAGAAATGTTTTGCTTCCACCATGATAAGGGTTATTGGATGGTGAAAATCCTTCACCCGAAAAGCGTTCAATGATTTTCATCGGAAAACAGTGCCAGTATCTGTCGGGATATCCCCCCTCCGGGAGGGTGTTCCGGAGCTTGTCGTTCTGACATTGTTTTGGCCAGACTGTTTTTTTCCCATCATTTTCCCTTTAGAAGAAGCTCTGCCGCCCGAATGGCAAAATAGGTGATGATTGTAGAGGCTCCTGCCCGGTGAATACATAGAAGACTTTCAAGTATGGCCCTGTCAAGATCTATCCAGCCATTTTGTCCGGCTGCGACCAATGTTGAGTATTCGCCGCTGACCTGATAGGCACACATTGGAAGGTCAACCGCATTTTTGACTTCCCTCAGGATGTCCAGATAAGGGAGAGCCGGTTTGACCATCAGAATGTCGGCACCTTCCTCGACGTCAAGCCGGGCTTCTCTTATCGCCTCGGTTCTGTTGGCCGGATCCATCTGGTAGGATGTCCGGTCTCCGAATTGGGGTCCGGACATCATGGCATCCCTGAACGGACCGTAAAAGGAGGAAGCATATTTGACCGCATAGGACATGATCAACCTATCGGTAAATCCTTCCTTGTCGAGAGCGGATCGTATGGCGGCTACACGACCATCCATCATATCCGAGGGAGCAAGAACGTCCGCTCCGGCTCTGGCATGGAGCAAGGCCATTTGCGAAAGACAACCGAGGGTCGAGTCATTATCGATCTTGTTTTCGGGAGAAAGAAATCCACAGTGGCCATGGGAGGTGTATTCATCAATACAGATATCAGTCATGACAGTTGTTTCCGGAAAGTTTTCTTTCATGAATCGAATAGCCGATGGAACGGGGCCTTCCGGATTAAGGGCCTGTGTAGCTTCAAGATCTTTTGTTTCCGGGATTCCAAAGAGGATGAAGCTTGATACTCCGACATTTATGGCTTCCCGGATAACAGGCGAGAGCTTGTCAACGGAGTATCGAAAGACCCCGGGCATGGACGATACGGGCTCTTTTTTATTCTCTCCAAAGGTGATGAAAAGAGGCAATATCAGCTGGGAAGGGTGCAGGCGGTATTCCTTGACAAGATTCCGGATATTTTCAGAATTTCTCAGCCGTCTTGGGCGATCAATAGGGAATGCCATGTTTCGTACCCCTTTGCTTTATGGATGATGTCGTTTTTGGTTGAGCGATTCCTGAATGGTTTGAACCATTGCCTTGACGGTGGTATCTCTTGAAACATTGATCCTTGAAAAGTGTTCTGCCTCGAGGGCTTTTTGGGTGGTGGGTCCGATTGCTGAAGCCGGGATTGATCGTATGGATGAAGCCAGTTGAGGGAACAAGCTTAAAAGATTGGAGACAGAAGATGGACTGTAAAAAACGATCGCGTCAATGGTTCCCTCGAGAATCCTTGAACTGATCCGCTCTTCTACATGCGGGAGAAGTCTTGGAAGCCTGTTGGTATAGCAGGAAATGACAGACACATCTCCTCCGGCGCTGACAAGTCCTTCAGGAATGGATCGATCCCCCCTGTCTCCTCTGACCATGAGGATCTTTTCACCTTCCAGAATAACCTTTTTCATGGATTTAATGACTCCTTCTCCGTGGGAGTCCTCTGAGACAAGATCCGGAATGATTCCCCGATCGGAGAGACTTTTTGTCGTTTGGGGCCCAAGTGAGAAAATCTTTTGCCGGTGGAGATTCCTCAAGTCTCCATTAAGGAACAGGAAGCGGGTTAAAAATCCCCGGACCCCATTGGGACTCAAAAACATGATCCACTTCCATTGGTCCATCTCTTTGATGGCATTATCCGTTTCGGTCCAGTCATCAGGGTGCTCAATGCTGATTGTCGGACAGACAAGGACTTCTGCTCCAAGGGCGGTCAAACTGTTTTTCAGGAAACTTGCCTGCTCCCGTTCCCTCGTGATCAAAATCGTTTTTTGTGACAGGGGGAGGTGGCGCGTCCACGACAGCCTGACATCCTTGCCGGCAGATTCTCCGATGACGACAACGGCAGGAGGTCTTACTGGAGGAACAAGTGTCTGAAGGGCTATTTCTCCCAGGGTTGTGTCCCATGATGTCTGTGCGGCAGTTGTTCCCCATCGAACAATCATGACGGGGGTTTTTTTATCTTTGCCCGCGGCGATCATCTTTGCGGCCAGTTTCTGGATATGTTCAACACCCATCATGACGATTACCGTTTGCATCGGAATGGCCAGGGATGATATTTCCTCCTTGGTCATCCGGTCAGGATTACTGTGGCCGGTAAGGATGGAAATTCTGGAATTGGTATCTCTGTGGCTAACCGGAACTCCCGCATATGCAGGGACAGCAATGGCCGATGTGACTCCGGGGACGATAACATAAGGAATTCCGGCTTTTTCCAATGCCTGACCTTCTTCGCCCCCCCGCCCGAAAACAAGCGGGTCTCCTCCCTTGAGCCGTACGACTGTCAGTCCCTTATTGGCACGGTCGACCATCAGTTCTTCGATTTCGCGCTGTCCCAGCTTTGGATGTCCCCGCTCTTTGCCGACATCGATAAATTCGGCACTTTCCGGTACAAGATCCAAAAGATCCAGAGAGGACAGATGGTCATAGAGCACCACTTGAGCTTTTTCAAGGGCTTTTTTCCCTTTCAGGGTCAAAAGCTCCGGGTCTCCAGGACCGCCTCCCACGAGGTAAACTGTTCCACTATTTTTTTCTGGGGTAATGCTATCCATCTTGTTGCTATCCGATTCGCTAATTGATCACGTCTTTTTTGTAGGGGCCTGATCAGATGTTCCGGGTGGGAGGTTATCTCTCTTCGGATGTTGACTTCATACTATATCTTTACCGGAGAAAGAGACCATTTAATTGATATCTCCCCATTTCCCAGATCGATACTCTTCGATGGCTTCTCTGATTTCTTCCGTGGTGTTCATCACAAAAGGGCCATAACGGGCAACGGGTTCTCCAATGGGCGGGGATGAAAGGAGAAGCGCCTCAGTGCCTTCCGCCAAGCCGGAGAAAAGCCACTTTCCCGGACGGGTGGGGTCGGGGTTCCACAAGGCCATCTGGCCTTCGCGGATCTCTGTTTTGTCTTTGTTCGGAATGACAGAGCCTTTGAAGACGTAAAGGAGTGTCCGGTCTTCAGGGGGGAATGAAAGGGAGATTGTTGCGCCTGGTTCGAGAATGATATGGCCGATAAAGACCGGATGCAGCGTCTGGATCGGTGAAGCGATTCCCGATTGTTCTCCTGCAAGAATCTTGACAAGTCCTGTTTTTTCTTCATTTTGATAGAACGGAATTTTATCCTTCGGGATCTCTTGATAGTGGGGGGGTGTATTTTTCAGGCTGGAAGGGAGGTTGATCCAGATCTGAAATCCGTTCATGACTCCGCCATGTTCCAAAAAAAGGCGAGATGGAAGCTCGGAGTGAAGAAGCCCGGACCCCGCAGTCATCCATTGAAGGTCCAGAGGTCCCAAACGCCCGGAGTGCCCCCTGGAATCCTTGTGCTCCATCTCTCCTTCAAGGAGGTATGTCACCGTCTCAAATCCCTTGTGCGGATGGTCCGGTGCGCCCAGAGCCTCTCCCGGAGCCCAGTTGACGGGACCCATATGGTCAAGCAGAAGAAATGGATCCGCATCGTGAATGACACTTGTGGGAAATGGGCGTCGAACCGGAAAGCCCCCTCCTTCGAGTGTTTTGAGAGCGTCAACAATCCTGTGGGGTGGTGAGGGAAGGTCCAAGCTAGTGATCTCCTGAATCAGGAACCAAGGCGTATTTCATCCAGAATCTCTTTCCCGCCCTTTTCAAGGAGGGTTTGTCCGATGGCAAGTCCAAGCTCAGCGGCTTCCTCGGAAGGTCCTGTGACCTTTTCTGTAAGAACCCTGTCGCCGCTGAGGCTCATGACACGGGCCTCAAGCTGGACCCATCCACCCTTTTTGATGGTGGCATAGGCTGCTACGGGTAACTGGCAGCCACCGGCCAGACTTTTTAGAACGCCTCTTTCCGCAGAGACAGCTATGTGGGTATCGGGATGGAAAAGTTTTAAAGCTATAGAGCTGGTCCTGGTGTCATCTTCCCGATACTCAAGTCCGAGTGCGCCCTGCCCGATTGCAGGGAGAAGGTCTGAAACGTCAAGCCATTCTGTAATTTTATGCTCGAGTCCAAGCCGTTTCATCCCGGCACCGGCAAGAAGAAGCGCATCAACCTGGCCTTCTTCCAGCTTTCTAAGGCGGGTTCCGACGTTTCCCCGAACGGGAACAATGATAAGGTCTGGTCGTATTCTCCTGACCTGGGAAACTCTTCTCAATGATGATGTTCCAAGCTTTGCTCCGGTCGGCAAACCTCTTAGGCTCGGGTAGTTGAGGCTTACAAAGACATCCCGGGGATCTTCCCGTTCCATCGTGGCTCCCAGTATCAGGCCATCGGGCATATCGGCAGGGACGTCCTTCATGCTGTGAACGGCCAGATCAACCCGGTGAGAGAGCAGGGCTTCTTCTATCTCTTTGACAAAAAGCCCCTTTCCCCCAACATCGGACAAGGGCCTGTCCAGAATCATGTCGCCTGATGTTTTGATGATGGTCAGTTCAGACTTGATTCCGGATGTTTCCTCAATGAGGCTTGCGACATGGCGAGCCTGCCAGAGTGCCAGTTCGGATCCCCTGGTTCCTATCTTCAGAATTTGAGTCATTAGGCCGGGCTTTCACCTTTCAGGAAGGGGATTGGAGTGGAAACGGGAGGATCTTTTGAAATCTTCTCCTGGGGAAGTGATTCAAGGGCATTTTCAGGAAGGCCGTAGCATTTCATGGTCCATTCCCAAATTTCTTCAGACCCGGGAGAGTGTCTGATGGTTTGGTACGCCGGATGCAAAATCTTGTTCAGGAGGGACTTTGTGAGGATCTCGATTTTTTCGCGTGCTTCAGGTGGCAATGTGGCGAATGTCCCCTGAAAACGTTCTATTTCTGACTGGCGAATTTTCTCTGTATGCTCTTTGAGAGCCTGAATCAGCGGAACGGAGGATCTGTTTTCCTGCCAGCGGGCGAATGACTGGAGCTCTTCGGAAATAATGATTCCTGCTGCATGGGCCTCAAACTCGCGTTCTTTTTGATTGGACTCAACAACAGCCTTCAGATCATCCACGTTATAGAGGAAGAGATTCCCGAGACGCGCAACCTCCGGGTCTATATTTCTGGGAACAGCGATATCGATCATGAACATGGAGCGCCGTCCTCTTTTTGCGAGGGACTTTTCGGCAATCTCTGTGGTGACCAGATAATGCTCTGCTCCGGTCGAACAGACGATCATGTCAGAGTCTGCAAGTGCTTCCTCAATTTCATCGAATGGGCGGTATGTCGCTTCATATTCTGATGCGAGCGCCATTCCTTTGCGGGAATCCCTTGTCATGAGGGTGAGGGACCTTACTCCCATTTTTTTCATATGCCGGGCGGTAAGCTGGGCCATATCCCCACCACCGAGAAGAAGAACATTCTTGTCATCCATGGTCTGGAAAATTTTTCGGGCCAGTTGGCAGGCGGCATAGCTTATCGAGACCGGAAGATGGCTGATAGCTGTTTCTGTTCGAACTCTTTTTGATGCGGAAATGGCTCGCTGAAAAAGCTGGTTCAGAAACAGCCCTGTGTAGCCGAGTGTTTTTGCCCTGTCGTAGGCTTCTTTGACCTGCCCTGTGATCTGGGGCTCTCCCACGACCATCGAGTCGAGACTTGCCGTCACTTCAAAAAAGTGGCGAATGGCCTCTTCTCCTGTAAGGTGGTACAGATATGGCGCAATATTGACCTGGGCCAGGGAAGGGTGGGTGTTTTTCAGAAAATCAAGAAAGAACGAGTGATCGGGGTTGCTCCCGGTCGTAACAGTGATGATCTCGACCCGGTTACAGGTGGAAAGGACCATGCACTCAAGAACCCCGTCCCTTGAGTTTAGGGTTCTGATGACTTCGTCAAGGTGTTCTTTCGGGTAGGCAAGTTTCTCACGCACCTCTATGGGGGTTTTCTTGTGGTTAACCCCGGCAAGCGTCATTCTCAGCAATTCAGTTGGCCTCCCTTTTCGGAACGGCTTTGCAACAGATGGCTAAAGTACTGAATGCCCGCCTCCTACAAAAAGATTGACAGCCAGAATAGTCACAACAAACAGAAGAAAACCTGCAATTGAAAGGTATGCTGCCTGTCGTCCCTGAAACCCCTTCCTGAGCCTGAGGAGAACGAGTCCCAGGTAGAGGAACCAGACCAGAAAGGCCCAGGAGCCCCTTTTCCCCCATGGCCATAAAACACCGAATGTACCGTAAGACCAAATAATGACAAAAACAAGGCCTAGGGTCAAGAATAAAAATCCCAGGCCGTTGAACTCCCTGTTCAGTCGGTCAAGAAACTCCAGGGAGGGCAACCGGTTGAAGAGAGTATTAAAGATTTTTTTTCTGAGGAATGTTTCAAGAAGCAGGTAGAGAAGGGAGAGAAAAAATGCGATGGTTGCAGAGGCCAGCCCAAGGTCGACGAGAATGGAGTGCAGTCTGACGAGAAGGCTTTCTGCCCCTTCTCTTGCCGGTCCGGACTTGACTCCTTCGCCAAGGACAAAGAGGAGCGCACCGAATGAAACGGGAAAAATGAGGATTCCAAGAAGTGAGCCTTTTCGCTGGTGTTCAAGATACAGGAATGAAACAACCAGTGACCAGGAGAAAAATGAGACCGCCTCCCTTAATGTGGCAAGGGCCACATGTCCCATGGACGTAAAGTGAATAAAAAGAGCTAGAGTATGTACAAGCACTCCGCCGACGCCGGCGGTGACGCCCGCGAGGGAGCCGTGCTTGACCCGGGAGAAAAGGATATCCCCCAGGAGCAGGACAAATGCTCCAAAGTAGAATCCGGCAGCTATTTTAATGAGCAAGATTTCAAATGGTGACAGAGGAACCTCCAAAATGTATCTGACAACAGTGATGATCGATCGGGTTGGTTCAATAGGGTATATGTTTTTGTTTTATTCTTGCCCAACTCTCCTTCCTGGGCTAGAATAAGCCATGACTTCCATTCCTGAAATAATGGCATCCGGTTTTCCGGGAGCAGCGGAGGATACGGTCCGATTCCTTGGCAGGAAGGGGCTGTTTGACAAACCGTTCAGGCTCCCTTTCTCCCCTATTTCCATTCCCGGGTTCGACCAGAACCTCCTTGAACATATAGGGCAAGCACTTTATGAGTTCTATCGGGCTCTTGATGCATTATACAGAAAATCATCGCTTGAGCCGAGCCTGTCTTTCGTTTCAGAGATGCTTGACAGGGGGAAGTCCCGCGAACTGCTCGAATTCGGGCGGTCGAAAAAGTTCAGGAATGATCTCCCGGGCATCATTCGTCCTGATCTGCTGATAACTCCCTCGGGACCGGTTCTGACGGAGATGGATTCGGTTCCTGGCGGTGTCGGTTTGCTTCATGCCCTGACCCAATCGATGCGGGATATTGGTGGAACAGGCGTTTTTGGCGGCTCAGACGGAATGCTTTCCGGATTTGCCTCCATGATTCGTTCACAAAGGCCAGATCCGTCGCTTGCAATTCTTGTTTCTGATGAGTCGCATGACTATTTTGCAGAGATGCGCTACCTTGCCGAATGTCTTGATGCCGATCATTTTCCAGCAGCTTGTCTTCACCCAAGGGAAATTCAGTTTGATGGCGATGGGATTTTTCGAAAGGATGCGTTTGGAAATATCATCAGGATTAATATTGTATATCGGTTCTTTGAGCTTTTTGATCTTGCCAATATCCCCAAGATTGATATCCTCCAATATTTTGTCAAAGGGGGAAAGCTTAAGGTCACGCCTCCTTTCAAACCTTGGCTTGAAGAGAAGATGGGCATGGCGCTTTGGCATCATCACCGCCTGAGTGATTACTGGAAAGCGGAGATCAAGGAACATTTAAGAGATGTTCTGGACCGGATTATTCCGAAAACATGGCCACTTGATCCAACCCCCGTTCCTTCAGGCGCTGCAATTGTTGGACTGGAGGTGAAAGGGCGCAAGCTTCTGGATTTTCAGTCCCTGATCGGGTTGACTCAAAAAGAGAGGGAACTCATTATTAAGCCCTCCGGGTTTTCGTCTGAGGCCTGGGGGAGCCGGGGCGTGGTTATCGGCCACGATCTTTCGGAGGAGGACTGGAACAGGAGTGTTTTTGATGCTTTTAAAGCCTGGCCGATCACTCCTCATGTATTGCAACCGTTTGTGCGTACTTCATTATTTGAGTTTTCCTGTTTCGATACGGATATCGTTTCTGTCGACTCGGGGTTATACCGGGTTCGAGCCTGTCCCTATTATTTTGTTCGAAGTGAAAAAGCAACTCTTGGTGGTGTTCTGATGACTGCCTGTCCACAGGACAAGAAGATCATTCATGGCATGACGGATGCCATTCTTGCTCCTGGTGCACCGGTTCGACTGGAAATGTCTTTATAGCTTTGGAGTCTATATATGGAAGAATGGCAAAGGCTTCTTGTTGATGGAATCCGTCGCTCAGACCAGCTTCCCCAAGATTGGCGTCTGGCGAAAGAAGGTGTTGAGCAGAAAGATGTTGAAGAGATTTTTCCTGTCAGGATCAATGCCTATTATCAGTCCCTGATCAAGGATCCAATGGGTCCGATTGGCCGGCAGGTGATTCCGGATCCCGAAGAGATCATGGATATGGATAGTCCGCTTGATCCGTTGTCTGAGGATGAGGACAGTCCTGTCCCGGCCATTGTACACCGATACCCTGACAGGGTCCTTTTTCTTGTCACGAATCAATGCCCGATCTACTGCCGTTATTGCACGAGAAAGAGGATGATCGGCACTCCGGAAGGAGTGGTCACCCGAGATGAGGTCGATGAAGGGATTTCTTATATTCGGGAACATCCGGAGATCAGGGATATTATTTTGTCCGGAGGGGATCCTTTGATGCTGAAGGATGACTATCTTGAATACATCATCTCCTCCTTGCGGGCGATTCCCCATGTGGAAATTATCCGGATCGGCTCGCGTGTTCCCTCCTCCCTTCCTCAAAGAGTAACGCCGGCTCTGGTTTCGATGATTCGAAAGTATCATCCTGTCTACATGAATCTTCACTTCAATCATCCTGATGAAATTACTCCGGAAACCTCATTGGCCTGTAATATGCTGGCAGATGCGGGAATCCCGCTGGGATGCCAGACGGTCCTGATGAAGGGAGTCAATGATGATGCGGCTGTGCTGAAGAAGCTTTTCCAAAAGCTCCTGACGATCAGGGTAAAGCCTTATTATCTTTATCAGGCTGATTTGACGAGAGGTGCCAACCATTTCAGGACGCCTGTCTCCACTGGTCTTTCAATCATGAGAGAAATTCAGGGACATACTTCAGGGATGGCTGTTCCCCATTATGTTATTGATGCTCCGGGGGGGGGAGGAAAGATTCCGGTTCTTCCGTCTGATTATATGATTTCAATGGGTGACGGTGATGTTGTCCTGAAAAACTATGAAGGGAAGATCTTTACCTACCCCGATCCCTCAACCGGCGGCGAGACGGTGGAAAAAACCTCTGCCGACGAGGAGGGTGCGTACTCGAATCCACGGAATACCCATTCACAGACAATGCATCCGGGAATGATCGATGAAACCAGGTGAAAATTATGGATGAGCCGTCTTCTGACCCGGGAACGCCCTCTTCCCGGCCGGATCACTCTTTT
Source organism: Leptospirillum sp. (assembly GCA_027323445.1). GTDB lineage: Bacteria > Nitrospirota > Leptospirillia > Leptospirillales > Leptospirillaceae > Leptospirillum. The sequence goes on along the minus strand of DAHWBS010000031.1, from coordinate 144 downwards.
TCTCCGGAAGAGCGAATGGGTGTTTATCATGCAATTTATACAAGGCGTGATATCCGAAAGGAGTTTCTTCCCGACCCTATCCCAGTAGAGACGCTTGTTCGCTTGCTAAGGGCAGCGCATCATGCTCCGTCGGTTGGTTTCATG
>DAHWBS010000030.1 GCA_027323445.1 Leptospirillum sp. | reverse complement strand
GCCCCCCCGGAGCAGGTCCCTTGTTTCCGACCGAACCCCAATTCTCACTCATCTCGCAATCCTCCATTTTATAAACCACCTCATACGACTAATCGGTCAGGTTTAAACAAAACTTTAGAGGAGGCGGACAAGGAGATCAATCCCTTTTGCGATCCTTCCGGAATTCCTTATGGAAGAAGCTTCAGCGCCGCCTGTGGAATCTGGTTCGCCTGGGACAGAACAGCCGTTCCGGACTGCTGAAGGATACGATCCCGAACGAACCGGGCGGTTTCCTTCGCAAAGTTCACATCCTTGATCTGGCTCTTCGAAGCCGCGACATTTACAAGTTCCGTATTCAGGTTCCTGATGGTCCAGGTCATACGATCCTGGAAGGCTCCCAGCGTTCCCTGAATGGTGTTCAGCTCGGAGAGAGCACCGTCAATGGCCGAAATGGCCGACATCGCCATCGAATAGCTCATGAGGGATGTGGCTCCAAGGGACATGATCAGGGTGCTGTTCTGGTAAATGCCCATGGCATCGGTGCTGATGGACGGGATCTTGACCAGGAGCCTGTTCGTGTCGTCGGTTCCGGCATCGATCTGGAAGATCAGACCGTTGCTCATCGAGCCGTCGAGCACCTTCCTCCCGTTGAAGTTGGTCACCATCGCCACCCGGTTGATTTCACTCATCAGGTGCTGATACTCGTTCTGGATCACCGAGAGATTGTCCGGACTGTAGGTCCCGTTTGCGGCCTGGATCGCCAGGGATCGCATCTTGATCAGGATCTCGTTGTCGGTCAGAAGCGCGCCTCCGACGGTCTGGATCAGGCCGGTTCCATCATTGGCATTTCTCACCGCCTGCTGGATCGACTTGATATAGCTTGTCATGACCTGTCCGATCGCGTATCCGGCAGGATCGTCCGCCGGGGTATTGACCCGGTATCCGCTGGACAGGCGGTTAATGGAACTGTTGAGTCGATCCTGTGTCTGGTTCAGATTGAACTGCGCTCCAAGACTTGCCGTATTGGTATTGATAACCATGCCGCTCATGAGTCAACCTCCCTGTTCGTAAGTTCTACGCCACCACGTTGAATGAATCCCCTCTTTTTCCCGCATCCACCGGCACAGGGGATTCATCCTGCCCCGACATTTCGTCGATCACCTTTCCCGTTCCGGCCAATCCGGACATATTGGAAATGATCTCCTTTGCAACACCAAGACCTCCCGACCGGGCAAGATCCCTGGAAAGCTCCCGCTGGTACATCTCCTCGGCGATTCCCATCCCCGGAGCCCTGTCGGGGAACCCGCTTTTGGGAACGGTCTTCCACATCTCCTTCACCATCATTCCGATCATGATGGATTCAAAGCGTGTCGCAGCCTGACGGAGAGCCTTTTCACTGTCTGGCTCCATCTTCTCCCTGCCGGAGACGATTCCCCCGGTTTTTTTTCCGTCGATATTTCCGAGAGAATTCATCCGATCACCCGAATCGTCGCATCCATGGCTCCGGCCTCCTTCAGCGCAAGCAAAATCGCAATCATGTCTCTGGTCCCGGTCCCCAGCTGGTTCAGTGCTCTCACAAGGCTTCTCAATGTCACAGAACGGTTGACCCGGGAAAATCCGGTCGATCCGGAAGACTTGCCTCCCACCTTCACCGAAAGGCTCTTCTGGGAAACAGCGCAGGGATAGACCATCACACCCCGGCCGATCACGATCGTTCCCGTTTCCTGATTGATGACGATCAATGGCCGTGTATCGGGAGTGACTTCAATCGAGAGGATCCTGGCCATGAATGCCACGACATTTCCCTCTTCTCCGTCCGGAACCCTTACATCAACCGTTCCGGCATCCTCGGCTGTCGCCACGGCCCCCGCAAAGTCGGCATTGATTCCCCGGACCACCCGGCTCGCCGTCAGGAAACTCGGCTTGTCGAGATTGATCCAGAGGTGTTTTCGACCGTTATAGACAACCGGTACATTGCGGACCACCAGACCTCCATCGGAAAGACGCCCCGCCGTAACCTGCGGCTTGCTTCCCTTTTTCCCCTTTCCGGCAGGGGCGGCTGCAGCTGTTACCGTTTTCTGAACCTTGTCGGGAGCGGTCTCGACCACCCCCTGGGCGGTTGCGTAGATTTTGCCATCCGGACCCTTAAGCGCCGCCATCAGCAACGTACCGCCCGTCAAGTCCGTGGCATCGCCAATCGAGGAGACCCGGACCGTAAATCGACCGCCAAGCCGGGTAAAGGGCGGAAGCTTTGCCGTAAGAAGCACCGCCGCGACATTGTGGCCGTGAATTCCGGATTGAAGCCTAGCCATATTCACACCCAGCTTTGAAAGCGTGGAAACCAGAGACTGGCGGGTAAAAGGAGACAGCTTCGTGTCTCCGGTCCCCGGAAGTCCCACAATGAGTCCGTATCCGACAAGCGGGTTGTCCGTAACACCTTCAACGTGGGCGATATCCTCAATACGCAGCGCAAGACCCGATGTCGGGGAAAGAAGAGGGATAAAAATCGCCCCGATCAAAAAAGCCATGAAAAAGCAGGAAAGGCATCTCCGGTTATTTCTCATTTCGCTCCCCCTCCTGCGCCTGTCTCCGGGGAGGTCGTTTTTTTGACCGGCCTGGTCGGGGAAACCGGTGCCACCTTGGGAAGTGGCCTTGATGCCACCCTCCTGGGCTTTTCAAATGAGCTTTCCTTGACGGGAGAAGGTGTGTCGAGACGATATTTCAAATCCGAGATCTGGCCCATCGACACCTGGTTTTCAGGACCAAGATCGCTCTCGTTCACCCACCCGGTAATGACATACCGGAGAACCTGTTTTTTTTCCCTGATTGTCTGTCTCACCATGATGAAAAGCCTTCCTCCCGGAAGTGTCCGGACGACAAACCCCGACAAGGTTGTCACCTTGTTCTGGTCTAATCCCGGAAGACGGTTCTTCGGCGGGATACTCACTATTAGCAAATCTCCTGCCAAAAGAGCGTGATGGTCACTGGCAAGATCCATAAAACCGTCTCCATCCGGAATCTGTCCGTCAAAAAACTCCCGCGTCGCAACAGGAGACATGGGGTGAGGAGCCGCATCGACCAGAACAGGCCTGCTCGTCTTTACCGCCGGAGTGCATCCCTCTCCCATCAGAAAAACTGTCCAGAGGAGGAAAAAAATTCCCCCCTGCCAAAACCGGCAGGAGACCGAAGATCCAAAATGGCGGAAAGACAAACCCTTTGTCTTCATGGCCCCTTTATCCCTTCGTTCCCCGGATCGAAGCCGCCTCTTCCGGATTCCTCCGACAGGCCCGCCATCTCCACAACAATCCGGTCCGCTCCGGCAACCTTCCCCCTGAGCCGTGCGCCGGACCGGGAGTTGACCACCGTGACCATCTCCCCGAATCCTCCATCATTCTGGGCGATGCCAGGAAGAGAGATTTCAAATCCCGCCCCCTTTGCCAGGATACGAACCTCATCCCCCGAACGGACGAGAGTCTCTTCAACCTCGCATCCACCGGAGGAAATGGCTTCCCGGGAGAGCGCGTTTTTGGGAAGCGCCGCATCAAAATACAGAACCTCGGAAACGGTTGCTCCGTTTTGAACCTCCACTGCCATATGAATGACACCGTTTGAAGAGTCCATTGACTCCACCGTCACCCGTCCTCCAGTAGGAGGATCTCCATAGTCCTGGAAATTTCTGGGCGGATTTTTGAGAACCATCCTGCGCCCTGAGGGAAGATGCAATGCCTGCCGGGACATCTGGAGCAATACGTCCTGATTGATCGAAAACAGCCCCGAAGACGATGGAGTGATCAGGGGGTCCTGCCCATAGGCCAGTCCGGAAAAAAGAAGAGTCCCCATCACTCCGAACCAGACTCCGGGAAAACGGTTTTTGTTTTTCATCGACCACCTCCATCCGGTCACAGCGATGCCGTGTATCCAAGCATCTGGTTCACCGTACGAATCCCTGTAGCATCCATCTGGTAGGCTCTTTGTCCGATCACCATATTCACAAGCTCTTCAGCCACATTCACGTTCGATGCTTCCAGAAAACCCGGCAACAGATGGCCTGCCCCGTTCACTCCGGGGTTTGAGAGCTGGGGATTTCCGGACGCCTGCGTTTCCATATAAAGATTGTTTCCCCTTGACTCAAGACCCGCGGGGTTTATGAACTGGGCCAGTACCAGCTGTCCGATCCTGGTCGAACGGACCTGACCGGGAAGATTGACCGTAATTTCACCGTCACCCGAAATCGTGACCGTTTTGGCATTGGGAGGAATGCTCACCGGAGGATCCACAAGCTGTCCGTCTGAGTTCACAAGACGTCCTTTTCCGTCGATATTCAAGGTTCCATCTCTTGTATAGGCAATTCTTCCGTCGGGAAGCCTGACCTGCAAAAACCCGTTTCCCTGAATCGCCACATCAAGAGGGGATCCTGTTTGACGGAAGGATCCCTGGAGAAAGATCTTCTGGACGGAGCCCGCGCGAACGCCCAGACCTACCTGGAGACCCGTGGGGCTCTGATTGCCGAGAAGGCTCTGGGACTCTCCCGGAGGAACCATCGTCTGATACATCAGGTCCTGGAAATTGGCCCGCTGTCGCTTGTATGCCGTGGTGTTGACGTTGGCCATGTTATTCGTGATCACATCAAGATTGGTCTGTTGGGCTTCCATTCCGGATGCGGCGTTCCAAAGTGCGCTGAACATGGGAAATACTCCTTCCAAGACAGGTTTTCATGATCCAAAGTCGCGGTGACTGGATTCTGGAAAAACTCAGGCAATGATCGAAATATCGTTTACCGTCCGGCTTGTAAGCTCGTTCATGGCTTTCATCACCTGCACATGCGTCTGGAAAGCCCGCATCGCCTGGATCATCCGGACCATCTCGGCGGTTCCGTTCACATTCGAGGTTTCATAACCTCCGTCCATGACGCGGGGTTTGGCGACAGGATCGATCTTTCCCGATTTGAAAAGCCCCTCGCCCATTTTTGAAAGCGTCTGCACCCCGTCTTTAGGCACATAGATTCCCAGTTTCGCGACAAACTGATTTCCTTTGAACAGGGATCCATCGGCGCGAACCCGGATGGTCAGATCCTTGCCGCCAACGGGAAGCCTGATCGGCTCTCCCTTTTGATCCAGGACCTTATAGCCCTCATGGGTCACAAGGGTCGCAGTCTGATCCAGGGTGAAACGGCCATTTCGGGTCAAAAACGTCCCGTTCGGAGTTGAAACCCGAAAAAATCCGTCCCCGTTGATGGCCATGTCGAGAGGATTTCCTGTTTGACGGATCATTCCCTGGCTATAGCGGACATGAATCTGGTCAACGCCCGAATGAGGGACATCCTGACCGGCCATCCCCCATGGATCCGGAAACTCTCCCCAGGGAGTGATATTCGTCCCCGGACGGGTCTCGGGCTTCTTTACCAGAAGCTCTTTGTGGGGCATATATGTTTTGAATGTCACCCGGTCTTTCTTGAACCCCGGGGTATCCACATTGGCCAGGTTGTTGGTAAGAACCTCCATCAACTGTTCTTGTCCCTGTGCCCCGGATACAAGTGCAAACTCTCCCTGCCTCATCCTGACCTCCTCCCCGATTCAAAAATCATTCCGTTCAAACATCAGCAATACCTGTGCCAGGGAAATCTTTCCGGGGATGAATCCCGGCGCTGAAGGGAGAAGAAGGAAGAACCGGGGTGGATAAGCGCCGGTTTTCAATAAGGCAGGAAAGCCGTCGGCAAATTTTGCCGACTCTGGCAACAGTTCCTTTTGTCACCTTTTTGACAAAGGTCGCCCCTGTTTTTTCGGTTCAGGAATCTCGATCAGAAGGAAGCGATGTCAGACAATTGACGATGGGGACCACAAAAAATCCCCCAGAGCGGAGTGGCGGGTCGAACGATTCAGGACACCCTCCTGAAAAACCGGGAAATCCCCCCATACTACAAGAGATTCCCGGGCTCTCGTGACGGCGGTGTATAGAAGCTCCCGGGTCAGAAAAGGATGGAAGACCCGGGGAAGAAGAAGATGGACCTTCGAAAATTCGGATCCCTGACTTTTATGGACCGTCAGAGCCAATGCGCTTTCAGACGGAGGAAGGATCTCGACGGGAAGACCTTTGTCCACCCCACCCTCCTTCGCGAAATAAACCCTTCCGGGATCCCCCCAGTGGGGAAAGGGAATGATCCCCACATCCCCGTTCGAAAGACCGAGGTCATTGTTGTTTTTCAGGATAACCACCGGATGGCCCCGTTGAGAGCGATCGGAAAACCGACTGGGGAATGATGACGGAAAAAGGAGTCTTTCGATATTTCTCGCGATCTCGATCACTCCTCTCCGGCCGTCCCTCAATGGGGTCAGGACTCCGACTCCCGACAGGGCCAGAAAAGCCTCGGACAAGCTCGTTGCCTTCATATACGGGGAAAAATCCCGTGTCACCTCCCCATAGAAATCCGAAAGGCTCTCCCCCTGCCGAAAATCAACCCCCGGAAGGGTCGACGGATCAAGGAAGGTTGCCCCTCCTTCCCTGATCCAGCGGGACAGTCGCCCGACACCGGAGTCACCGCTGAACCTGTGGCTTTTTTTCAGGATGGAAATCGAAGCGGAAATCCCGGCCGGAGAGATTTCGGGAGATTTTTCGAGACCCTTCAGGATTTCCCCGAAAACCGCTCCCGGAGCAACAGAGGAAAGCTGCTCCGGATCTCCTGACAGGATCAGGATCGCCTCTTCGGGCAAAACAGAAAGGAGCCTGTCGAAGAGGGACAAATCCACCATCGACATCTCATCAACCACCAGAAGATCGACAGGAAGAGGCAGCGGATTTTGTTCATGATCCGTTTTCGCCCGGGCAATCAGCCTGTGAACGGTCATCGGAGAGGGAATTCTGGACAGATAATCTCTTTCCTCGAGATCGGTGAGATCCCAAAGCAGGCGGGCAAGGGAGTCTCCAAGACGGGCTGCCGCTTTGCCTGTCGGCGCGACAAGGAGGATCCGTTCCGGAGGGATGGATAAGAGGGAAGGACAGGTGGCAAGGATCCGGGAGAGAGCTGTCGTCTTTCCCGTTCCCGGCCCCCCCGAAAGAATCAGAAGCTTGCGGCTAAGAACAATCTCGGCACAGCGCCTCATGGCGTTTTCCGGAGAGGATTCCCCAAAAACCCGGTCCAGAAAAACAGACTGTTCCGGATGGACGAAAAGAGGAGACGAAGGCGATGAGCGGACGCTCAGGTTCCTGGCGATGCGCTCCTCGACTTGCCGGTAGCGCAATAGCCAGACACGCTTTCCTTCACGATCGAAAACAATTGGAAAGGGAACTGTTTGGGAGTTCAGTCGCAAGCAGGCCGAAACAAATACAAAAGGCTCCGGGTAGAGATCCGGACTGCCAGAACGTCCTGCAGGAACAGGCTTTCCGGTTAGATCTTCAAGATGGCAAACCACATTGCCCTGTCTGCTTTCAAGAAGCAGCGTCGCTGCCAGGAGACCAAAGAGGATGTTGTCTTCACGGCACCCTTTGCCATAAAGACGGACAAGCAGGTCTGCAAAGGTATTTTCCAGAATTCCGAAACCCGGAGAGTTCTGGTCGGGAAGCAGGAATCCGCTATCGTTCGGCAAGAGAAGGAAGACCTTCCCATGCGGGGGAAGGATCCCTCTCGACACGATTTTCGAGCGTTCCGACCCCTTCCAGCGTCACTGACACCACATCTCCCACAGAAAGAGGTCCCACTCCCGACGGGGTGCCCGTCAGGATGACATCCCCGGGATACAAGGTCATCACATGGCTGATAAAGGACAGTATTTCCGCGGGGGAAAAGATCATGCCCGAAGCCCGGCCATCCTGGCGGACCGAACCGTTTACGCGCGTGATGATCTGCCGGTTGTCGGGCCTGGCTCCGACCAGGATCCATGGGCCAAGAGGACAGAAGGTGTCGAAGCTTTTGGCTCGGGTATACTGGATATCACGCCGCTGAAGATCTCTTGCCGTAACATCATTGGCGATCGTTATACCCAAAAGACAGTCCAGAGCACGGTCAACGGACAGTCCACGGGCTTTTTTGCCGACAACAAGGGCAATTTCCCCTTCAAAGTCGACCCGCGACGACATGGATGGGTGAAGAATCACTCCTCCGGTTGCCTGAAGGGACGAAGTCGCCTTCATAAAAATCAGGGGCTCGGAAGGGATCGGCTTCCCCATCTCAAGGGCATGATTTTTGTCATTGAGCCCCACAGCCACGATTTTTGTGGGAACAACAGGAGGAAGAATGGTCACAAAGTCCTTCGTCCGGATCTCCCCGGAGGGCAGCCTGAAAAGCTCTCCCCAGGACAGGGCTTCCGCGAAGAGCGCCTTTCCGTCCACCAGAACTCTTGCCAAAAGGGATCCTTCTGCAAAAGAGCTGCCTTCCCAGTCAAATATCATTTCGCAATCCCCAGAATATCTTCCATCCGGTAGGAGCCGGGCTTTCTCAGCGCAAGCCATCTGGCCGCTTCCACCGCTCCCCTGGCAAAGGTCTCCCTGGAGCTTGCCCGGTGGGTCAGTTCCAGCCGCTCTCCCATCCCCAGGAAATGAACGGTGTGATCTCCCACGACATCCCCTCCTCTGACGGCCATCATTCCAATCGTTCCGGGAACACGCTCTCCCACCATTCCTTCACGGGACAAAACACTCTGCTCCGAAAGGCTCTCCCCTCTTCCGGAGGCGACAGCCTCTCCCAGAAAGAGGGCGGTACCGCTTGGCGCATCTTTTTTCTTCCGGTGGTGAACCTCCACGATCTCGGCATCGAAATCCGGAAGGGCACTCGCGGCCTGACGGACAAGGTGCGCCAGAAGATGGATCCCAAGGCTCATGTTCGGAGCAACCAGAAGGGGAATCTTCGATGCATAAGACAATAGCTCCTCCTTTTCGGCAGCAGAAAATCCGGTCGTGCCCACAACAAGCCCAACGCCTGCCTCTGAAAAGATTCTGGCCGTGGCAAGAGTCGAGGAAGCATTTGTAAAGTCAATGCCCACAACTGGAAACCCCTCGCGCTCTCCCCGCCGGAGAGCGGAAACCGTCAGCTCCCCCCGGCAGGAGATTCCGGGATAAAATGGAGCCGGATTCCCGGAAAGAGGATCTTCGGGCTCGACGATCGCTTCCAGAAGGGAGATGCCGGATTCCCGGGAAAGGACTTGAAGAATCTCTCGCCCCATTCTGCCGGACGCTCCCACCATCACGACGCCGATAGAGGAAGAACTCCGGGTCATTTCTCCCCCCTTTTGAGAAGCCCCATGGTGTCAAGAACCTTCGAGAGCTCCAGCCTGTTTCCGGAAGACATCGCCACAAGGGGAAGCCTCATCTCGTCGGACAGAAGACCGGAAAGCCCCATGGCGGTCTTGATCGGGATCGGATTGGTCTCAAGGCCCAGTGCCATATGAAGGGGAACAAGCTCTTCGTGGACAACCCTGGCTTTTTCCCATTCACCCGCAAGACAAAGCTCGACCAGATCCGCCATCTTACGGGGAACAAGGTTGGCCGATACCGAAATAACCCCGGCACCACCGAGAGCCATCACCGGATAGGTGATCAGATCATCCCCCGAATAGATTCCCATTTTTGAACCAACCCGGGAAAAAAGCTCAATAATCTGGGACATCTGGCCACAGGCCTCCTTGACCCCGACGAAGGCGGAAATCGAGGACAGGCGCTCGATCGTCTGGGGGGTGATGTTCACCCCCGTTCGCACCGGCACATTGTAGATGACCATCGGAATGTCCACGGCCAGGGCAAGCGCCTCATAGTGGCGAAACAGCCCTTCCTGTGTCGGACGGTTGTAATAGGGCGTAATGACAAGTGCGCCGTCGACACCGATCGCCATGGCCGACTTTGTCAGCCTGATGGCTTCATGGGTGCTGTTCGATCCCGTCCCCGCGAGCACCCTGATTCTTCTTGCCGCCTGCTCCACACAGATCGCGATAACGCGCTCATGTTCGGAATGGTCAAGCGTCGCAGATTCCCCCGTTGTACCGGTGGGGACAAGCGCCGACGTTCCCTCCGCAATATGAAAGTCCACAAGTCTTCTGAGGGCCGACTCATCAATTCGCCCCTCTTTGAAGGGCGTCACCAACGCTACCATCGATCCGCTAAACAACACCTACCCCCTTATTTTCCCGATGGGCCAACCGGCAAACCGGGATCGGCCACATGATATTGTTCCATTACCGCCCGCGCGTGGCTGACAAGGTCCGACAAGGACTCAGGACGGATGCTTCCCGGATAGGACAAAAGCTCCTTTAACTCCGAGCTGACCGAAATCACCTCGGTTGCCGGAATTTTTCCCTTGCGTCCCGCATCGTAGAACGCATCAAGCGTTTTCACCACCGATCTTGCCTGGTCAGGCTTGTAAAGGATCGGCATCCGGGAAACCAGCGCATGGTCTGTCACCCAGTTTCTCATATAAATGTAAGTGAGGAAGTCCCCGCCCGTAAAGGTAATCAGGAAAAAAATCACGGGAATTGCCGAGACGATGAGAAGCGTCAGAAAGCATCCCCGACCTTCTTTCCGGTGGGGGGCCATCGGAGGTTCGTCATCATCGTCGTCGTCATCGTCGTGCCAGATGACTTCGGGCTCTTTCGAGACCGGTCCACCACCGGCCACATGACCCGTCCCGGAATGGCCACCATCCGGCAAAGGGCGGGGAAGATCCTCTTTTTCGCTCAACGCACAGACTCTGACCGGATCAGATCCTCATAGGTTTCCCTCGGACGGATCACCTCGAAGCGGTCTCCGCTGACCAGAATCTCCGGAGGTTTTGGCCTGGCATTGTAGTTTGAGGCCATGGCAAAACCATAGGCTCCTGCACTCATGACCGAGACCAGATCGCCCGCCTGGATCGGCGGAAGATCCCTGTCCTGCACGAGAAAATCTCCGGTCTCGCAGACCGGACCGACCAGGTCGGCCTTGACGACAGCACCTTCCCTCACGCGAATGGGCCAAAGATCGTGGAAAGCTCCGTAAAGGGAGGGCCGGATCAGGTCGTTCATCCCGGCATCCCCGATGTAGAAGGTCTTTACCTCAGTCTTCTTGACATAAAGGACCTGTGTCACCAGAATTCCGGAATTGCCGACAATCGATCGACCAGGCTCCAGAATGATCCCCTGGGAGGGATCCTTGACCCTCGACAGGATTTCCCGGCTGATATCCCCGGGGGTCGGAACCGATTCATCATCATAACGAATGCCAAGGCCTCCTCCAACGTCCAGCCAGGAGATCTGGATTCCGTTTTCCCTGAGGACCTCGGAAAAGGCAATCATCCGTGTAAAGGAATCCCGAAACGGGGCAATCTGGGTCAGCTGGGACCCGATATGCTGATGGATCCCCGTCAGCCTGATTCCCGGAAGGCTTGATGCGCGGAGGTACTCGGCAAGGGCCTCTTTCACCGGAACGCCGAATTTGCTTTTTTTGAGTCCTGTAGAAATATAGGGATGCGTCTGCGGATCGACATCCGGATTGACCCTCAGGGCGATATTCGCGGTAACGCCCATGCGGGAAGCCACCTTCGACAATGTATCGAGCTCCATGGAGGATTCGACATTGAACATCAGGATCCCTGCCGCAAGGGCTTCTTCCATTTCCCGCTCAGTTTTTCCAACGCCGGCAAACACGATCTTTTCTGTCGGGATACCGGCCTTCATGGCCCGGAAGAGCTCGCCTCCGGAAACAACATCCGCCCCCGAACCCTTTTTTCCGAGAAGCGACAGGATCGAGAGATTTCCATTGGCCTTCATGGCGTAGGCGATGATCGTCTTGTGAGATGAAAAGGCTTCCTGGTAGGAAGCATAACTGTCGCTGATAGCCCGCTCGCTGTAAATATAAGCAGGAGACCCCACCTCACGGACGATCTTCTCGACAGGAACCGACTCCACATAGAGCTCGCCATTTTCATAATGAAACTGCTTCACGAAAAACCTCCACAAACATCCGGTTGATATTGTTGTTTAGAAACCTGAAGTCAAAAAAAGGCATTTCTGCCGAAAACCCGATCAACCCCCGTTCGGTTCAGTCGGAGTTGTGCGGCTCCTGTTGATTTTGTCCACCCGCCGGAGCCGTCTCCCTGTCGATCGCCCTTGGTTTTTCAGGTGGCGTCGATCCAGGCGGGGTCGGCACCCCTGCCACCCCGCACCCGGACAGAAAAAAGAGTAGCATCAAGATGCCAAAAACCCGTGAAAAAGATCCTGTCAGGGGAGTCATTCCATCTCTTTCAAAACCGACCGGATGGCGGCAATGCGTTCCATGACCCGCTCTTTGGCCGGTCCACCCGGATGATTCCTTCGGGAAACAGCCATTTCCGGTGTCAGACATTTGGCATAACCCTTTGGAAACCCGTCATGGAATCGGGACAGTTCCTCGTCCGAGAGTTCGGAAAGCGACAGGCCAAGCTTGTCCGAATGGGCCACAATCCTGCCAACGATCGCATGGGCCTCCCGGAAGGGAACGCCCATGCGGACAAGATCTTCCGCCATATCCGTTGCCAGAAGTCCTCCGGAGGAAAGTCTCGAGCGGAGTTTTTCTTCCTTCAGCCGGGACTGTCCGCAAAGGGATGTCATCATCGATACGGCGCGCTTTCCCACCGAAACCGCATCAAAGAGTTGCTCCTTGTCCTCCTGAAGATCCCGGTTGTACCCCCCCGGAAGACCTTTCAGAAGGGTCATGAGGGAGACATAGTCCCCAAGAACGCGCCCTGCGCGCCCTCTGGTCAATTCGAGGATATCGGGATTCTTTTTCTGGGGCATCATGCTCGACCCGGTCATGTAACGGTCCGGAATCTCGAGAACAGAAAATTCAACCGTCGACCACAGGATCCATTCCTCGGCCCACTGGGACAGATGAACCATCAAAAGAGAGAGCCCATGAAGAAAGTCTGCGGCAAAATCCCTGTCAGAAACAGCATCGAGCCCGTTTCCGGTAATACCTCCAAGCCCCAGAAGACCGGCAACGTAATCCCGGTCGATAGGAAAAGTCGTCCCTGCAAGAGCCCCGGACCCCAAAGGAGAAATACCGGCACGACGCCGGACATCCTTCATACGGTCAAGGTCTCTCAGCAACCGCTCTGCATGGCATAAATAATAATACCCGCCGGTAATCGGCTGGGCCGGCTGGAGATGGGTATAGCCGGGCATCAGGAGATCGACCGTGCCCTCGGCCTTTTCAAGGACCACTTCGACCAGATTCCGGAGAAGGCCCGAAAGAGCGGTGGTCTCATCGACCACGTATAGCCTCAGGTCAAGTGCCACCTGATCGTTGCGGCTTCTTGCCGTATGAAGCTTGTGTGCCGGCGTTCCGATTTTTTCAAAAAGCCGGCGCTCGATGTTCATGTGGATATCTTCAAGTTCGGTCCTTATGGGAAAGGTCCCCCCCTCAAACTCTCCGGCAATCTCCGAAAGTCCCTTGAGAATGGCTTCGCCCTCTTCCTCAGTCAGGATACCCACTTTGACAAGCATCTTCGCATGGGCAGCCGAACCCCTGATATCCTGACGCCATAGAGTCTGGTCGAAGGAAATCGATTCGGTGTACCCCAGAACTTCCTGGTCTGTCGCCTCGGAAAATCGGCCCCCCCATGGCTTGTCGGGAAGAGGAACCCCTTTTTCCATCAAAACTCTCCTCCCCCGACCTGATCCGAGTAAAGTTTCAGCCTCAGGGCCAGAATATTGATGAACCCGCCCGCATCCGCCTGACGATAGACTCCATCCTTCTCAAAAGTTGCAAGATCTTTCCGGTAAAGACTATAGGGGGAGCGTCGACCGAGAACCCTGACCGAACCCTTCGACAGGAGAAGCCGGACATCTCCCGTGACCCTCTCCTGGGTCTTTTTGATCAGGGCCCACAAAGCTTCCTTCTCCGGGCTGAACCAGTATCCATTGTAAATCAGGTTCGCAATACGGGGAACAAGGGACGCCTTGAGGTTCAGGACTTCCCGGTCAAGAGTCAGTGTCTCGAGCGCCCGATGGGCCGTATGAAGGATCGTTCCTCCGGGTGTTTCGTAAACACCTCTTGATTTCATTCCCACATACCGGCTTTCCACCAGATCGACTCTTCCGATGCCATGCTCGCCACCCAGACGGTTCACAGCGGTCAGAAGATCGACAGGGTCAAGAAGTTTCCCGTCGATGGCAATAGGCGTGCCTTTCTCAAAAGACACGGTAACTTCTGCAGGCTGATCCGGGGCATTGACCGGGTTGACCGTCAGGGAGAAAATCTCCTCTGGCGGGGCAACCCACGGATCCTCAAGAATCCCTCCCTCATAGCTTGTATGAAGCAGATTCCTGTCAATGGAGTAGGGTTTCTCAAGGGTTGCATGAATGGGAATCCGATGTTTTTTCGCATAATGGATCAGATCGGAACGGGACTCCATGGTCCATTCCCGCCAGGGAGCGATGATTTTCACTTTTGGATCAAAATAGGCATAAGCCATTTCAAATCGAACCTGATCGTTCCCTTTTCCGGTCGCTCCATGGGCAACAGCCCCGGCCCCCGTCAATCGGCAGACTTCCATCTGGGCCTTCGCGATAAGAGGTCTGGCGATCGATGTCCCCAAAAGATATCCGTCTTCATAGATCGCTCCCGCCTGAATCATCGGGAAAACAAAATCCGAGACAAATTCTGACCTCAAATCCCGGACGTAAACCTCGGAGGCTCCTGTCGCCTCGGCTTTCTTTCGGATTTCCTCAAGATCCTCACCTTGTCCCAGATCGGCACAAAAGGCGACGACAGAGCATCCGTAAGTCTCCTTCAGCCAGGTGATGATGACTGAGGTATCGAGGCCCCCGGAATAGGCCAGAACCACTTTCAGGGGACTGTTTCCAACTTGTTTTTCCATTAACAATCCTTTCCCAAACAGAACAGCATGACAGCCTTCTGCAGATAGAGTCTGTACTGGGCCTGAAGAAACACCCTTGACTGTGGGCCATCAATGGCTGAAGCAGTAATCTCGAGGCCTCTGTAAGCCGGAAGGCAATGAAAAATGACTGCCTTCGGATCGGCAACACTAAGGATGCCCTCGTTGATCTGATACCCCGCAAACTCAAGATTGCGGATTGTTTGTTCCGCTTCCTGCCCCATACTGGTCCAGACATCCGTATAGAGAACGAGTGCCTTTTCGGAAGCCAGAAGAGGGTTCTCCACCCAATGGACAAATCCCCCGTTTTTCCGGGCCCGCTCATCGCTCATCCTGAGAATCTCCTCATCCGGACGATACTCCCTGGGAGTCGATACCGTCATCTTCGATCCAAAAAGCGCCGCGGCCTCCATCAGGGAATGAGCCATATTGTTGCCATCCCCGATATAGGTAACAGGAAGTCCCCGCAAATCGGAAAAGAGCTCCCTTGCATATGCAAAGTCGGAAAGTGCCTGGCAGGGATGATGCAGGTCGGTGAGTCCATTGATGACAGGAACAGGACAGTGCCCGGCGAAGCGCTCAATGCGGTCATGGCCAAAGGTCCTCATGATCACGAGATCGAGGTAGCCACCAACGACGCGGGCAGTATCTTCCACAGACTCTCCCCTTGAAAGCTGCGAGTCTGCCCCCAGAAAGAGTGTGTCCCCCCCCATCTGGTGAACACCTGCTTCGAAAGAAAGCCTGGTTCTTGTCGATGCCTTCTCAAATATCAGCCCCACCGTCTGGCGCCGGAGCATATCTTCGAACTGTTCGGGAGTTTTTTTGATCCTGACAGAAAAGTCGAGAAGGTGTGCAGCAGACTCCTCCGAAAGATCAGAGAGCCTGAGAAACGACCTGGTTCCTTTTTTCAATAGATTATCCTTTCAGCCCCGGAGATCGAAAAAGAATCCGGTCAAACACGGTCAAAAACTGGTCCATTTCGTCATACCCCACGGAAACAGGAGGCAAAAGACGAATAACATCATCAGAGAGCCCAGTGGCGTTTACAAGGACATGGTTTTCCAGAAACTGGTTCTTCATCTCCTTTGCCGAGCCCGAAACCCTCACTCCCACCATGAATCCAAAACCCCGGATCTCCAGAATCTTTCCCTTGTGACGCTCTGAAAGGTCAGAAAGCCCCTTCCAGAGATATTCCGACATGACCCTGATTCTTGTGGGCAAAAAATCCTCGTCGTAAAGGGAG
>DAHWBS010000002.1 GCA_027323445.1 Leptospirillum sp. | reverse complement strand
AAGAGAAAAGGTGCTGACGGACTCTCTCTTTCCGAAAAAATACAGAAGATCATCTATAAAAGAAAAACGATTTCCAGTCTCTCCGGTTTGAATGGGCAATCAATTGCCCTGCGCCCTGTTATCCGGATGGACCGTTCGGAGATGGTTCGACAAAACAATCGGGAGCTTCTTGAAACGCTTCTCTTTGGAGGTGTTTTAACGGTCATTGTTATCTGGATCTTTTTGGGAAGTTTCAAGACGACACTGATTGCCTCCGTCTCCATTCCATCATCAGTCATTGCGACATTTTTGATGATGAAACTTGGCCATTTCTCTCTCAATAACATGACCATGCTTGGTCTGTCCCTTGTTGTGGGGATTCTGGTGGATGATGCGATTGTCGTTCTCGAGAATATTCACCGTCACCTGGGGATGGGAAAGCCTTTTGACCAAGCCGTTTCCGATGGTGTGGGTGAAATCGGGATGGCGGTCATGGCGACCACCTTTTCGATTGTATCGGTTTTTGCTCCCGTAGCATTTATGCATGGCATCATTGGAAAGTTTTTCTTTGAGTTTGGCCTGACCGTTTCGTTCGCAGTTCTGGTTTCCATGCTGGTTTCCCTGTCGTTGATTCCTGTCTTGATGAAGCTTTTTTCCGGGGCTGAATTGAAGTCGGTTACGTCAAGAAGCCTTGATGGAAAAATGGATGCCCTGCTTTCAAAATATCGCTTTTTCTTGACAAAAGCGCTTGATCATCCAAGTGCTGTTGCCGGAGTGGGTGTTTTATCGATCGCGCTTGCTGCCGGGATTT
This sequence comes from Leptospirillum sp., assembly GCA_027323445.1. Taxonomy (GTDB): domain Bacteria; phylum Nitrospirota; class Leptospirillia; order Leptospirillales; family Leptospirillaceae; genus Leptospirillum. The sequence goes on along the minus strand of DAHWBS010000002.1, from coordinate 66,904 downwards.
TCTATCTATTGGGAGCGGATCTTGTTCCCAGGACCGATGATGGAGCCTATGTCGTCCGGATGACCGCAGGGGAGTCATCTTCAATAGACTTTACCCAAAAAACTTTTAAGGAAATTGCTTCAAAAATTCGCCAACAAAAAGGGATCCGCTCTGTTTTTTACCAGATTGGAAATTCTTATGGTGGCTCAACGAACAGGGGCTATTTCTATGTCCTGATGAAGCCCTTGTCCATAAGGAAAACTTCGGAGGAAAGCTCTATCTCGAACTTGAGAAGACTTCTTTTGTCCTACCCTGGCATTGATTTTTCCATAGATCACCTCTCGCCTCTTGGGGGGAGCGGCACCGATGTCCCGATTCAGGTTATTCTTCAGGGACCGGATCGAAAGACTCTGGCCGATATGGTTGAGAGCCTTCATCGCTATCTTGAAAAAACAAAGGGTTTTGTTGACATTACCATTAGTGAGGGGGAACGACAAAAGCTCCTGGCCGTTGTCCCCAGAAAAAATCTTCCGCCGGGAATTGGTGCCAGGGAGCTGGGGGGAACACTTCATCTCTATCTGTCAGGTATTGATACCGGTTGGGCCAGATTTGATGGCCAGACAATCCCCGTTCATCTGTCGATGAGCCCAATGGATCTGTCTTCTCCTTCGGATCTAGAATCTTTGCCGGTGATGACCTCCACCGGGAAGGTCATTCTTTTGGGGGACCTTGCAAGGGTGGAGAGAGCTGTCCAGTTTAAAAGGCGTGTTCGCGATGACCGCATGCCATCAGTGACGCTTGAGTCCAATCTCTCCGGAAGCATTCCTCTCAAGACCGCACTGGACGACATCACTCAATGGGAGAAAAGCCATCTGTCCGGAAATTATCGTCTTCGTTTCGGTGGATCGGGAGATGTCATGAACAATGCAATCGGATCTTTTATGATGGCCATCGGATTGGCCATCGTGGCTGTTTTTATGGTTCTCTCTTCCCAGTTTGAAAGTTTTATCCAGCCATTTATCATTACCCTGTCGATTCCTGTCTCTCTTTCCGGAGCAGCGCTGGCTCTTTATCTGACAGGGAATTCTCTCAACATCATGAGTGCGATGGGGCTGATCATCCTCTTTGGACTTGTGGCAAAAAATGCAATACTGATGGTGGACTATACAAATACATTGAGGAAAAGAGGGTATTCGCGAAGGGAAGCGCTTCTGGCCGCCTGCCCTGTGAGGTTGCGTCCGGTATTGATGACGACTGTTGCGATGGTCGCAGGAATGTCTCCAATGGCACTTGGTTTCGGTTCCGGTGGCCCCTTGAGGGCACCAATGGCACTGGTTGTTATAGGTGGACTTATTTCTTCCATGTTGCTGACGTTGTTTGTTGTTCCGGTTGCTTATGATTTTTTTGCCCGCTGGAATTTTTTAAAAGATGAAATAAAGACGTGAACAAATTATCAGTCGCCTTGATGGAGGGTGTTTGAATGCGATTTCGACTGGAAAGTCTGAAATGGAGTTTTTTTTCTGTTGTTCTGCTTGTTGGGGCATCTCTTCTATCAGGATGTCAGACGGTGAAAAAGACGACAACATTGACCTCTCTCGGATTGACTCCGGATGCGGCACCAAACGGTGTCATTGTCAGGGTTATCAACCGTTTTTTTAATCCTAAGGTTATTCCGTACGAGTTTCCGTATACGATTGCTCTCGATCCATCTCATCCATTTGTTGTTCACTGTGAGCACAACCGTGTTGTCAAGGTTCCGGACCAGTACAAGTCTGTCGTGATCCGTTTTATTGGCAGGAGCAATGGCTATATTCAGGCTGTGGAATTCAAGTGGGTTGATTGGGAAGGACATATTACCCGAAGATATTTTTTCCATCAGGATATTGACAAGTTTTTGCATGTGCTGTCACCTGTGCCGGTTAATTCAGCAAAAGGTTTTGGTATGGGGAACTATTTGAACGGGTGTACTGATCCGCTTTTGATTGTGACGGTCGATGCCTATCCAGGGGTGGTCAATGAGTTTAACTTTCTTGGAGATTTTATCGAGAAAGTCCTGTACCCGCAAAATCCGCTGAAAGCTTTTTCTTTTGTCCGGCTATCAAAGTAACCACTGCATTTTTTGAGAAAGGGAGTTCATGGGGGTAGATGGAAGGGCAAAACGTTTTTTGTATGAGGACATGACGGCGTTATTGACAGAAAAAGGCTGCCGATTAACAGACCAGAGGGATACTATTCTGAAAGCCCTCCTCTCTTTTCCTCTGACCTTTTCTCCCATGGATCTGGAAAAGCTCTTGATGACAACTGATCCGGCGTTGGGACGCGCAACGATCTTTCGTGCCATTGACCTCTTTTTGGAGATTGGCATCCTTGAAAAAATACACAGGGAGTCGGGAGATGACGTTTATCTCGTAGGATCAGTTGGTCATCATCACCATTTGATTTGCCGCGTTTGTGGTGAGATCCGTGATATCAACTCTTGTCCGTTTGAAGAGAGTATTCATGAAATCATGAGAAAAGAAGGTTATTCGGAAGGATACCACCGAATTGAAATAGAAGGGATTTGCGGGGTTTGTAAAAAAATCTCTGAGGAAAACACAGAAAGTGGTGAGAGGAGTCTAGGGTCCCATGGCGGTAAAGTGAGGCAGCTCCATTGATCCAAGGTATAGTCCGAAGATCAAGAGTATGACAAGGCCAACAATCATGAGGGCACTGTTTTTAAGAGGCTTTCTAGGGGTTGACATGATCAGGATTCTATGGCGTTTTACTTTGGGAGTCAAGCAGAAAAGCCTTAGAGGGTTTTCTGGAGCGTTCTTTTTAGTGGCTTTTTTTGTAGTGGTTCTTTTCTCTGTTCAGGGTTGCTCAACAGAAGGGCCCCCTCCCATTTCCGTCTCAAAGGTCACTCCTGACACGCTTCGTTTTGACGGAGACCCTGTCCCCACGCTTATCCCTACAACCAATCTCTATATTTTTCTGAACTCGGACCGTCCCTTGTATTTTTCTGACGGGCAATACTTTCAGTCTTTCAAGGGCTACTGGTTCTCTTCAAATGGGCTCGAAGGGCCATGGATGCCTTGTGAGGTGATGGACCTTCCCGATCTCTTGAGAAGCGTTCCTCCTGAATACTATTACGATAACTTCCCATCACAGTTAAAAAAGGATCGGTAACCCTTTTAAACGAGGAGGGCATATGGGAGTGACTCGTCTTTCTTTTTTTTCAGCGGATGCATTGTTTAACGCATTTTTCTCCTGTGTTTGACTTGAGCTTACGCTTTTCCGCGCTGAGAGATGGATTTTCTTTATTTCTCGTTGCCCTACTGTTTTCAGGATGTACGATGTTTTCCAGCGGTTCTTCGCACTCTGAAATTCGCTCCCTGCTCCTTCATAAAAATTATACAACCCTGTTTTTATTATCGAGAAAAAATGCTCTGGAGGGAGATCCCGAGTCTGAGTTTATCCAGGGATATCTTCTGGAGTATGGCCTGGGAGTTCCCCCTGATCAGGCGAAGGCTGTATTCTGGTATCAAAAGTCCGCCTCTTCTGGAAACAGGGAGGCAATGAATAACCTTGGTATCTTGTACAGTCATGGACTGGGTATTCAAAAAAGTGACCATCAAGCTCTTTATTGGTTTTCTCGTTCTGCTCGTTTAAAAAATCCTGCTGCGTATAACAATATGGCACTTCTTCTTGAGGAAAAAGGGCGTTCCAGAGATAAAAAACGAGCCGCTCGCTACTTTCTTCTTGCGGCAAAAGGAGGGGATGCTGATGCGATGAATAATCTGGGACTTGTTTATATGAGAGGAGATGGCGTTCCTGTCAATCGAAAAAAAGCTCGTTTCTGGCTTCAGAAAGCAGCCGACCATGGCCTTTCTGAAGCACAAAAAAATATCGATTTCTGGAGTGCGCGGGGATCTGATAGTTATGATGAAAAAGATGGGGCAACGACTCACACTGCAACTCATCCGATGCCGAGGGAAGCATGGATACAGAGTCTTGATGCGACTCATGAGGTCAAAAGGCACAAGGACTGGGTTGCTCTGGTGATTGGAGTGGATCATTACCTTCTTAAGGGAGTCCCCTCTGCTGAGTTTGCCGATAATGATGCGAGATCTGTTGCAGCTCTTCTGAAAAAGATGGGCTGGTCGACGATTTTGCTTGAAGATGGGGATGCCAGCTATTTTTCAATCAAAAACCGGATACTGGTCTGGAAAGGATACCCGCTTCGCCGCTTTCTGATTTATTTTTCGGGCCATGGCACAGTGTCTTCTTCCGGAAATCCCGGTCTTGCCCCTTCAGATATTCTTCCATCGGGGGAAGGTGCCATTCCCTTGAAAGTCTTGAAAAGCTGGATAGGACAGTCTGCGTCACCCAAAAAGTACCTGATGATTGATGCCTGCTTTTCCGGAGGGAAAAGATTCTTCTTTCCCAACGGGACCAGACCATTGATATCGGTTCGCGGTTATTCGTCCGATCCGTCGGATCTTCTGGAGCTTGATGCATCGGAAAGACGTCAGGAAAGTCATGTTGATGCTGTTGCTCATCATGGGTTGTTTACGGAGATCTTTCTGGAAGGGGTGAGAAGGCATATGCCTGATCCGAGGTGGAGCGATGTTTCTGCTGAGCTGCTGTCCCGACTGCCTTTTGCGGCCCGGTCGGAAGGGTTTGAGCAAAACCCTTCCATACGGCCGGAAAATTCGCCCCTCTTGCCGGGGTACATTGGTGCTCACTGGTAAACGCACAGGCTTCAATATTCTGGTGCGATACCTCATGGACTACTTTAAAAAAGTGACCGATCCGATGGAGTTTCCTCCAGAGTCTTCTCCTCCGACAAGCATGACTCTTCCGTCCGGGAGAAGTGCTGCACCTAGCTCTTTCCTTTTTGTGATATCAGGTTGAACATCGCTGTTCCATTGATTCGTGTAAGGGTTGTAGATGTCGATCTTGTTGAGGACACCATTCCTGTTAAACCCGTCGGCCATGAGAACTTTTCCGTCAGGAAGGAGCAGGGAGGTCGCATAGAGTCTGGGTGTTGGGGATGGGTGGATTGTTTTTCCCCAAACCCGGGCAGTGGGATCATAGAGATTTCCTGTTCCTGAAATTCCGTTTTCCCCTTCAAATCCTCCCATAAAAAGAACCTGTCCATTGTTCAGGAGAAGACCTGTTCCCCCCATTCTGTTGGTGGGTGCTGCAGGAAGGGTTTCCCATTTCCCTGATCGGGGTGAGTACTCCTCTGCCAAGGAGAGGAATCCGGATTCCGATTGACCACCAATAACGAGAACATTTCCATTGGGCAATGAAACGGCAACAGCTCCCATTCGTGGAACGGGGTCCGGTGAGATTTTGTTCCACTTTCCCGTTTTGGGTGAGTAGATGAAGGCTTCTTTGAGGATGCCTGTACTGTTGAAACCGCCGGAGACAAAAATTCTGTTTCCGGGTATTGATGCCGCGGCTGTATAGGAAACAGGTAGAGGGTAATCCGGAATGGTTTTTTGCCAATGGTTCCTGAAAGGATTGAACACTTCGACGGTTCCGACAATTCCTGGAGCAGCCTCTCCGCCAATGGAGACAACCCGACCATCTGAGAGTGTTACAAGTGCACCTGAGTCTCTTGGAACCAGAAGCGGGGGTCCGGAAGCTCTTTCTGCTCCAAGGGGTGGAGCATAGCGGGCGAACTGCCTGATGATCTTTTGTGCCAACATTCGTGCCTGTTTTTGATCGGGGCGATCTGTTGCCTCGAGCAATCCGTGAGCAAGGTAGGTCGTTGCCAGAATGCGTGGGGACCATTGGCCGCATAGGGGGATCTTCTTTCCCCAATTGAGGCCATCGGCTTCCCCGTCAGCGAGGTCTTGAACAATGGCCCATGCAATCAGGCTTGATGGGGTTGTGCCTATGGAGATTTTTGAAATGGCCAGGTCAACCAGGCGCTCTTCTTTATTTTGTGACTGCACGTTTTGGAGGGTCTTCAGAATGCCTGAATGCTGCTCTTTTTCATGGAGATCTTTCAGAGATGAGAAAACTCCGATTTGGAGAGTGTCTTTTTGTTCTTTTACCAGTGCCGAGAGAAATGGATGGTTTTTCTGCGAACAGTCGGATGGGAGAGATAATGGAAGAATGATTCTTGCAGGGAAAATAGATTTAGGCACCAGAATCGAGAATTGCCCTTTCCCATCAAGCTTCCCCCTGATCTCTCCTGAAACGGTTTTCTTATCTCGGGTGTTTTTTAGCGGGCGAATAATGACTGTTCCTGATCGATTGAGAAGTGTTTTTCCCGACAATAAGACTGTTTCTTCAGAAAAGGCCGTTTTTTGCATGAGGAGTATGGAGAAGGGAAGGAAGAAGATGAAGGCAAGGCGATAAAAACGGGTCATAAGATGGCTCCAGTGCACTCTGTTTATCCAGTAAAAAGATTCGGAAGATAATGTTATAAAGTGTTTTTGAGTGTATTGAGAGTGATTATTAAATTCGATTCTATCTTCGGGACTGAATCTTGTCAAACAACTGATGTCTGGGCGATCTGCTTATAATGCTTTGTATTGGCCCCCTTCAAGATGAATCCTGATCTTATCTCCTGTCTTGAGATCCCAGTGTTTTTTTGCAGATCCTTCTCTTTGAAAGATCTCAAGCCAGCCGGAGCTGTTGACAAGGATTCCCAGTTCCCCAATCGGTACATCCTGGTAAAACTGGACGTATGGAATGAACGATGGCGCATCAGGAAGAGTGATTTTTTGCGGGGGATCACTTATATGATACCCAAGAAGAATATTGCCAAAGTGGTCAATATTCCAGATTCGGCACAGTCCGTTTGGGGTTGGCTCAAATGATTTTGTCAGAGATTCGGGTGAGACAAGCTTTCCCAAAAGGGTTCCTTTTTTTGCTTTTGCCTGTTGGATAAGGGCCTTGGCAAAGAGATCCCTTCCCTGAAAAGTTGGAGATCTTTTTTTTGTGGATTGAGATTCCAGATAAGGAATTTCTCTAAAGGACAAATTCTGGAACCATTCATTCATCAACGCAGGTAAGCCATTATCAGGAAGAAAAATCCAGCCGAAAGGAGAGGCTACTTGCAGAGGAATCCTGTCGGATCCAACTCCGGGATCCACAATAACCAGATGAAAGCTCTCAGGAGGAAACCATGCAATTGTGTCTATTAAAAAGGGAAGGGCTTTGCATGGCTCGAAAACATCGAGCTCATGTGTCAGGTCAATAATGGTGGCATCCGGAAGGGATGAGAGAAGAACGCCTTTTATTGCGCCTACATAAGGATCTTTTGTCCCAAAATCTGTTGACAGTGTAATAATCGGGCTCAATGATTCCTCGAAGAGGATTTTTTCTTCAATAAAAAATAAAGAAGAAATGTCAGTACGATACCGGAGGCAAATCCTTTCCAGAAGGATTGCGTCGTTTCTTGCAGGATGAATCCGGAAAATCCCCCAAGAAACGAGATGTTTAAAAACTCAGATCGAACCCCTGATGATAGGTTTGCTTGCTGATTTTTGTCAAAGGGGTGGAGGAGAATCCCTAAATCATGGCATTTGGGAATAAATCCCGGAACTGTTTTTTTGTACTCGGAAAATTCCGGGAACCGGTTTAAGAGAAATTGGTCCTCGTGATTTGCGAGGAAGAGAATAAACGGAATGCCAAAAAGAAGAATGATTCCGGCAGAAACGGGTGAGTTCATCGGGGCAAGTGAAATCAGGATGAGAACGGAGCCTAGATGGATGGGGTGTCTGATTGATCTATAAATTCCGTTTCTTTCAAGGGACCGGGCTTTTGGTCGTCCCCCCCAGACAATGTCAGATCCCAGAATAGAGGCTCCGGAAACTCTAAGCCAGACTCCTGTCATATAAAGCATCATCGATAAAGTATAGGAAAGGCGAATAAGCGGTGGCGAGATCAGTCCTGCATGATTGAGAAGTATCACGATAACAGGGTGAGGATATAATGTGTTGATTTTCCATAATCCGGCAAAAAGAAGAATCAAAGTCGGAACTCTCGCCCGATAAAGAAGTTGCGCAGTCATTGTTTTCCCTTGGAATTTTTTGCTTTTTTTGTACTTTTCATGAATTGATTGAAAATCTTAATGATCATCTTTTCCAAAGATTTTTGATATTTGATCCGGTCAACAATGCGATCTCCTGTATCGGATACGGGTACCGGCTTTATCCGTGACTCTTTCTTTGTGCCGCAGTCATATTGCCTCATTTTTTTCAAAAGTTCTTGCTGTAAAGATTTGATAACTTAAGGTGTAGAAGACTGCCTGGACATCATTCCCCGGTACTTGAGTCCCCTCTTGCCCGTTTTACAAAGCACGTTGTCACACTTGCCCTTTCTGGGGCGCCCACTGCTTGAGGGAAAGCGATCCAGTCATAAATGCCTTCCAGTGAAATGACTATTCCTCTTTATTATTTTTTCGGCAAAGGAATCCTGATCTATTTTATGATTGGGGGCAACAGGAGCAATTTGCAGTCTATCGCCGCTATCATGAATGACTTTATTTGGGTTTTTTGAGGGAAATTTTATCACATACTTGTTTCCAGGTTTTTGTTTTTTTGTGAATATTTTTTATAAAGCATTTAAGTATAATTATTTTTTTTGTTATTTCCGGGGAGTGAGATGTGTTGAAATCATGAGATGAATAGGGCTTTATTTTCGCTTCTTTTTGAGATATGATTGAAAGATTCCAAGCCGTAGAATGCGGCGAGCAGGGGGGTTTATTTCGAATGTCAAAAGAGCAGAATTTGGTTCAGGATCATCAAGTTGGTACGGAAGAGTCAGAATTTACTCCAGAGATGATGGAAAGTCTTTATGCAGAGACTCTCCGAAATCTTGAGGAAGGGTCCGTTGTTGAAGGCCGGGTGATTGATATCTACCCGAATGAAGTCGTGGTCGATATTGGTTACAAGTCTGAAGGGCACATCGCGAAGTCAGAATTTTCCGATGAAGAGATTCAGGGCCTTAAGGTCGACGATATTATTCATGTCTATCTTGAGGAACGGGAAGACCTTCACGGGAATCTTGTTCTTTCCAAGGAAAAAGCGGATCGAATGAAGGTCTGGGATGCGATTGAGGAAAGTTTCAATCGTGGTGATGTGATGGAAGGTAAGGTTGTTGCCCGCATCAAGGGTGGCATGACAGTCGATGTTGGTCTTAAGGCGTTTCTTCCTGGTTCCCAGATTGATCTGCGTCCCGTGAGGGATATGGATCGCCTGATCGGTCAGACGATTCAGGTTCGCATTATAAAGATGAACAAAAAGCGTGGAAATATCATTGTTTCCCGCAGGGTTCTTCTTGAAGAATGGCGTGATCGTCGCAAGAAGGTAACCATGGATGCCCTTAAGGAGGGAGAGGTTCTTGAAGGAATTGTCAAGAACATCACCGACTACGGTGCCTTTATTGACCTTGGTGGTATCGATGGTCTTCTGCATATTACCGATATGTCATGGGGCCGTGTCAGCAATCCTCAGGACCTGATGAATGTCGGCGACAAGCTTAATGTTGTTGTTCTGAAGCATGATCGTGATACTGGAAGGGTTTCTCTGGGTCTGAAGCAGTTGAGTGCGGATCCGTGGACACTTGTTGCTACCCGTTATCCCGAGTTTTCCAAGGTTGCAGCCAAGGTCGTTTCTATTACCGATTATGGTGCTTTCCTTGAGATCGAGCCAGGTGTTGAGGGCTTGATGCATGTGACGGAAATGAGCTGGAACCATGAGGTCAAACATCCAAGTAAAATCATGAATGTCGGGGATGTTGTGGAGGCTCGTGTTCTGAAGATTGACGAGAAAAATCGCAAGATTTCTCTCGGCTTGAAGCAGCTCGGACCCAATCCTTGGGATAGTGTCGAAGAGCGATACCCTGTTGGGACAGTTGTTTCCGGGAAGGTCAAGAGCTTGACCGACTTTGGGGCATTTGTCGGACTTGATGAAGGGATTGATGGTCTTATTCATATTTCGGATATGTCATGGACAAAACATGTCCGGCATCCTTCCGAACTGTTTAAAAAAGGTCAGAAAGTTGATGTTGCTGTCCTGAAGATTGAAAAAGAGCGCCAGAGACTATCGCTGGGCTTCAAGCAGCTGTCTCAGGATCCATGGGATGCCGAGATTCCGGAGCGATTTGCCGTCGGAGTATCAGTTGATGGAGTTATTACCAAGGTGATGGATTTTGGCTTCTTTGTCGAGTTGGCTGAGGGAGTCGAAGGGCTTGTTCATGTCAGCGAGGTGGATATTGAATCGGGGCAACGCCTGGATCAATCCTATCAGGTCGGTGCAACAATTTCTGTTCGTGTTATCAAGCTTGATCCAGCAGAGCGGAAAATCGGTCTTTCCGTAAAGCCGATGCCTGAAGGTGGATATCAATCAGAGCCTGCTGTTGCACCTGTTGCGGCTGCGCCAGCTCCTTCGGTGAGTGCAATGGAAGATGCGATGAAATCGGCTCGTAAAAAAGGTCGAAAAGGTCAAGACTCAGATTCAGAGGAATAGGTAGCGGTAAAACAGATCCTGTTCGTGGCTGGCCTCGGCTGGCCACGAATTTTTTTGTCTTGGGATGTATATTCTTTACCCGTAGTTCGTTATGATAAATACTCGCCTTAGTGGAATCATGTTTGAAAATCATCGTACTATAGCTAGCAATTCTTTGAGAAAGGCTTGCCTCTGAATGAGATTCCTTTCATTCAGAACTCAATATGATGATGCGACTCGGTAAATTTTTTAAATACATCTTTGTTTTGATTGTTGTCACGGCTTCGGTCTATCTTCTTGCGCAGATGGCCTCCTATATGGGAAAAAGCATCCCTCTTATCGGTGGGGCCCGTATCGGAGTTGTTAGAATTTCAGGGGTTATTGTATCATCCGCTGAAACCATCCGTCAGTTGAGAGCTCTTGATGGGGATCCTTCCATCAAGGCCATTATCCTGAGAATAAACAGCCCTGGTGGTGCGGTTGTTCCTTCCCAGGATATTTATGAAGAAGTGGGCAAGATCAGAGCAAAAGGAAAGCCTGTTATTTCATCCATCGGAACTCTTGGTGCATCAGGTGCCTACTATATTGCCTCCGGTACGGATTACATCATGGCGAGTCCTGGTTCGCTGACTGGATCGATTGGTGTAATCATGGAGCTTGCAGAGTTCAAGGACCTTTTGGATAAGCTGGGAATCAAGAGTGAGGTTCTGAAGGCCGGAGCGATGAAAGATGCAGGTTCTCCTTTTCGTCCGATGACTCCTGCTGAGCAGGAGTACATGCAAACACTCTTGGCCAATATCCATGCCCAGTTCATCAACGATGTTGCGAGAGGAAGAAAAATACCGGTTGAAACATTGAAGCCATTGGCTGATGGACGGGTCTTTACAGGAAAAATGGCGATAGGAATACATCTCGTTGATGGTTTGGGCGATTATCGGGATGCTGTATCGAAGGCGCAACAAATGGCTCATCTTTCAGGGACGCCTGAGCTAAAAGAATTTCCCAAAAAATCATTTTTGGACTCTGTTTTTTCCTCAAAGATCTCGTCTTATTTGACAGGCGTAACAGGTAGTTCCGGTGGTTTTTGGGCGATTATGCCCGGCCGTGGTTTTTAGAGTTCTTCATTCCTGATTTTTGATACAGTTTGGGAGGATCGATGACAAGGGACGATTTGATTAGAAGAATCGCAGAAGAGATGCCAGGTATTTCGATTCCTGAAGCAAGAAGGTTGATTCTTCTTTTTGTTGAGGGAATGAAAAAGGGTCTTAATGAGGCTGAAAACTTGGAGTTCAGACGTTTTGGTGTCTTTGAGGTTCATCACCGGAAGGCCCGAACAGCTCGGAATCCAAGAACAGGTGCTTCTGTCCAGGTCGGTTCCCGGCGCAGTCTTGTCTTTCGGCAGGGGAAAGTTTTGAAGGCCAGAATGAAAAATCTTACAAAAAGAATAATCTGATGTTCGAAGGCTTATCACAACGGTTTGATCATATTCTGAGAAAGATCACCGGAAAAGGTCTCCTGACCGAGTCTCAGGTTGATGAGACACTCCAGGAGATTCGGACGGCCCTTCTTGAAGCTGATGTGGCACTTGATGTTGTCACAAGATTTGTTCAAACACTTCGTCAGAAACTCGTTGGTGCAGAGGTTGCGAAAGCAATGACCCCCGTTGAGACGGTTCTCAAGGAGGTTTACTCTGAGGTTGTACGGATTCTTGGCGAGAACAAATCAAGCATACAGCTTTCTTCAAAGCCCCCCACGATTATTTTCTTAATGGGATTGCAGGGTTCCGGTAAAACCACAACAGTTGCTAAGCTTGCCTATTATTTCCGGCAATCGGGAAAACGCGTGCTCATGGTGGCAGCCGATCTGCAGCGATTGGCAGCTGTTGAGCAATTGAGGGTTTTGGGGGAACAGGTTGGCGTTCCTGTCGTATTGCCAAAAGAGAATGTCACAAAGCCAAAAGAGATGTACTCAGATGTCAGGCGCAGATGGATTGAAGGTATGCATGAGGTCGTAATCATTGATACCGCTGGCCGTCTTGCGATTGATGAGGATCTGATGCAGGAACTGAAAGAACTGAAGTCTCTGTATAACCCTAAAGAGTCGCTTCTGGTGCTTGATGCGATGACTGGTCAGGAGTCTGTTCATGTTGCACAGGCATTTGACCAGAAGATTGGTATTGATGGAGTGATCTTTACCAAACTTGATGGTGATGCGAGAGCCGGTGCCATTTTGTCGATCAGAAGTGTTCTCGGAAAACCGATCAAATTCGTTGGGACCGGAGAAAAAACAGATCGACTGGAGCCTTTTTATCCGGATAGGGTTGCGTCCAGAATTATTGGAATGGGGGATCTACAGACTCTTATCGAAAAAGCCCAGCATGCAGTTAGCAAAGAAGATGCTGAGAAAATGGTTAATCGGGCTGCGAAGAACCAGATAACATTTGATGATTTTCTGGATCAGATTCGCACAATGAGAAAAATGGGATCTGTTAATGATATATTATCAATGATCCCAGGTGCATCGAGTGTCAAGGACAAGCTGGATATGGGTGTTGTCGAGAAAGAAATGAAACGGACCGAAGCTGTTATCCTCTCGATGACCAAGAAAGAAAGGATTTCTCCCGAAATCATTGACGGGAGCAGAAGGCGAAGAATTGCTTCTGGTTCTGGCACAACGGTACAAGTCGTTAATCAGGTGTTGCGCCAATTCGAACAGGTGAGAAAAATGATGCGCACAGCCCTTAAACCAAACGGTAAAAGAGCCTTGCGTTCGATGCTTCCCTTTTAGTCAAAGGAGAGGCTTTTTGGATATTCAATTTAAGCTAAGGAGATTATTTTGTCAGTAAGAATTCGTCTTTCCCGTCTTGGAAGAAAGAAAAGCCCGATCTATCGTATTGTTGTCGCTGATTCCCGATGCCCCAGAGATGGTCGCTTTTTGGATATTGTTGGAGCCTATTCGCCCAGAGACAATGATCAGGTGACTTTTAAAACCGAGAAGCTTGAATCCTGGCTTGAAAAGGGAGCAATGCCAACCGATACTGTAGCTCGTCTTATCCGCAAGGCAAAAGCTTAAGAAGTTTCCTGTCCTTTTCGGGAGGTAAGCCTTGGATAACAAGTTTGAATCATTGGATACGACCCTTGTTGTTGCAAAAGTAGGTCGTTCCTGGGGGCTGAAAGGTTTTTTTTTGCACATTTATTGAGCGATAATCCGGATCGGTTTCTAAAGGATTTGGGTTCGACGTTTGTCCTCAAGTCTCCAATCGGAATGATGGAGCCTCGCAAGCTTCTTGAATGCAAGCGTTCAGAAGGGAAGGACTCACTTCTCCTTAAGCTGGAGGGCATTGATTTCCCGGAGTCTGTCAAGGAGCGCTCAGGATGGGCTATTTGCCTGGGAAATGCACATCCTTGGGAACCGCTCGAAAAAGACGTTTACCTCATTTCTGATCTGGACGGCATGGTTGTCATCGACATTGACTCTGGTCGGACAGTTGGAGTTGTATCGGGGTTTTATGAGCGTCCTGGTCAGGATATTCTTTCGGTGGACTCAAACGGAACAGAGGTGTTGATACCATTTGTTGAACCCTTGGTCCCGATTGTTGATCGATCAGCCAGGGAGGTTCATGTTCGGTGGAAAATACTAGATCCTTCGGGTTGATTACTCTTTTTCCCGAGGCACTTGCTGGAATGCTCGATTTTAGCATCTTAAAAAGGGCCAGGGAAAAAAATCTTGCTCAATACCGGATCTGGAATCTGCGGGATTTTGGTACCGGCCGCTACCGTTCAACAGATGATTACCCTTATGGCGGTGGTTCTGGAATGATTCTCCGCCCGGATCCGATTTTTCGGGCGATAAGAGCGGCCTCTTCTTGGCTGACCGGAATGGAACCATCTCCAGAAGGAAGTGTGAAGCTGGTGTATCCTTCTCCACAAGGTCAGGTTTTCAATCAGTCTGTTGCATGGGAATGGATGGAAGATCCTCGTCCGGTCCTTTTTTTATGTGGGCACTATGAGGGGATTGATGAGCGTGTACTCCTTGCTCATCCATTCGAAGAGTGGACGATCGGTGACTATGTTTTGACCGGTGGTGAAATTCCGGCTCTTGCCATGATTGATGCTGTGGTAAGATTGATTCCCGGCGTCTTGTCAGATCATCAGTCTGTAATGACAGAGACGTTTTCTGCTTCTGACGAGTTTGATTTTCCTCAATATACTCGTCCACCGGATTATGAGGGAATGGCTGTTCCCGAAGTCCTCCTTTCAGGACATCATCTTCGGATACAGCAGTATCGCTCTGAAAAAGCACGTGAAAAGAGAGATCGGGTTCGCCCGGATCTTCGGGCCATTTCCAGAAAAAAATCAGAAATGGCTGATGCCCCTCAAGAACAACAAGAAAGGATTAACCGTAATGAATGTCATTGATCAAGTCGAACAACTCTATATGAAGGAAAATCCTCCGGAGGCCAGAATTGGAGAGACCGTTCGGGTTCACCTGAAGATTGTTGAGGGTGAAAAAGAGCGAATTCAGGTTTTTGAGGGTGTTGTTATTGCACTGAGAGGTGGCGGTACCCGCTCGATGATGACTGTCAGAAAGATTTCTTTCGGTGTTGGCGTTGAGCGTATTTTCCCTCTTCACTCTCCTCAGATCATGAAAATCGAAAGAATTAGGGTTGGAAAGGTAAGACGGGCAAAACTCTACTTCCTGAGAACGAAGAAGGGAAAAGCTGCAAGGCTGAAAGAAGTCGAGACTCGCAGGGAACCCAAGGCCTAGTTTCTTGGCGCAAAAACGGCCGGATGGTTCCTTTGAGCAATCTCTTCAGTCGAAAGGTTTTTGCAGAATTGCGGCTGTTGATGAGGTTGGTCGAGGGGCTATCGCCGGTCCAGTTATTGTGTCATGTGTGGTTCTGACTCCTTCTGTTCAAGATTTTGTTGGTCTTGGTATCACTGATTCAAAAGTCCTCACACCAGCGGCTCGGGAGCGAATTTTCAAGTACCTTGATCGTTGGGCTCCCAGCTTTGCTTTTGGTGAAGCATCCGTTGAAGAAATTGACTTGATCAATATCAGGGAAGGAACGTTTTTGGCCATGAAGAGGGCTCTTTTCTCCTTAAAAGAGATTCCAGACCTTCTTCTTGTTGATGGAAATGAGTCCATCCCTTCCCGCTATTTATCAGGTACACCTTATGAAAGCCTTAAACAGATGTCTGTTGTTGGTGGTGATCGATCCGTTTTATCGATTGGGGCTGCTTCCATAATGGCAAAGGTCATGCGGGACCGATTGATGGTAGCCCTTGACTCTTCTTTTCCTGAGTATGGATTTGCAAAAAACAAAGGCTATGGCACACCCGAGCACAGAGACCAAATGAAAGCAAATGGTCTCACTCCCTTACACCGTAAAACATTTTCAAGAACATTTCTCGCACCGAAATGATATTCTCTCCTTTTCCCTTGTTTCCATATCACACTGTTTGTAAGGAAATTTTCTTTTGAATTTTATTTCCGGCCATAATGGTGCTGAGACCAATCTCCCTGCAACTTTCTTGGAGAGGTATTTTCCTGGATGATCCGTTCGTATTCCTTTCTCAGACAATTTGTTGCGATCATTTTTTTTTCGCTGTTTTTCTCCATTTTTCTATGGATGGTCTCATTATTTCTGATGGTGGAAAAGGTCAGGATCTCTTCTCTTGAGAATACTCATATGGTCCTTGTCCTGGATCAAAAAATCACAAATGCTGATTATCAAAAGATCTATGGGCAACTATCCTTTATAACAACCAACATCAAGCCCCTTTCAATGGATGAAGTGAATCAGTTTGCCCAGTCTTCAGGAGGCGAACCCATCTCTGGAACAGGGAAGAAGCTGATTCTCCTGAACCTTTCGATGGGACGAAATCCGTCGGGAAAACGCATGACTCTTTCTGACCAGATTCTTTCTATTCACAAAATCCTTTCTGGCAATAAACGTGTGCTGCTTGTTGAAGATAATTTACCATGGGCAGAAAGCCTTGACTCGCTGGACCTGTTGATGCTTCAGATTAAACGGCAAGGGCTTATGTTGTTGTCTCTCCTTATGTTGATGTTGCTTTTTTTCTGGAGCTTGACTTTTTTTGTGTCCGATAAAGTTTCCCGTGGCATTGAGTCGTCAGAAACATCTTTTTGGAAACGATCAAATTCTGCCGGAGTATCATTAAACACAGAAGGGTTTCGTCTGGGTTTTTTTTCTGCCTTGGGGGCCTGTATTCTACTTTTCATGGCTCATCCGGTTCTTTATAGTCCCTCTTTGGATCCATTCCTTTCATCGGCTTCGGCAGGACCTCATTCAAAGTGGGCGTATTTTTTCTTTTCTTTTCCGGTTATGGGCGGGGGGCTTGGGTGGCTGTCTTTTTATTTGGGAAAGTTTTGGCGCAAGGTATTGCTCTGACACTTGTTTCTTTTTTGATTCTTCCTTGTGTTAATCAATCCTGGGCAGCAGAGTCCCCTCATTCAATAAAAAAGCTGCAGAAAGAGCTGGAGCAACATCGCAGTGAATATAAAAGATTGAGAAAGGAATGGATCCAGAATCATAAAAAAGAAATTCGATTCCGCTCCAGAGGGCAAGACTTAAGGTATCGAATTCTGGAACTCAAAATGGACAAGGAGAGTTTGCACGTCAAGATTGAAGACGCCAGGATTGATCTCATTAAAATGAATAGGAAGCTTAATTTATTTAATAGTAAGATAGATTCTGAGAAAGGATTGCTTGAGTCCGACAGAGATCAGCTGAAAAAGACCCGATTTGCCTATCTCTCTGATGAGCTGAAGGGATACCTGGTAGCCCTTGATCATGCACCTTCTCCACTCTTCTACAAGATTGCACTTCTTTCCCTCTCTTCCCGTCAGAGCACTTTGTCGAAAAGAATCAATGTTGAACAGAATAGTGAGCTTCAGTTGTTCAACGAGCTTTCTTCGTGGCAAAGGAAAAAGAACAATCTGTTGTCCGAGAGAAAGAAGACCATCAGGAAGGAGGCCCGAGAGCGATCAAAAATGGAGTCCATGAGAAATGATCTTGGGCATCTCCTTGCAATGGAACGGCGATTAAAAAAAGATGACAATCGCATTCAGCTTAAAAAACGGCATTTACTCCATCTTATTCAGCACCTTGAGGAGGTCTCTTCCCGATATCACAGTCATTTCCATGCTGTTAAACGTCTCCACCTAAGGGCAGGAAGCCTCCGGTGGCCGGTGAGGGGAGAGATTGTTGAAGGCTTTGGCCGTTTCCATGATGGAATTGATATCAGTGTCCATGAAGGGGAAAAAATTCATTCCGCTGGTGATGGACAGGTTATTTTTTCCCGTCATTACACAGGTTATGGACAAATGGTCATTCTGAACCATGGAAATCATATCTATTCGTTGTATGGACATCTGGGACGAATTGCTGTGAAAAAGGGGGAGATGGTCAATAAAGGCCATGTTATTGGGTATGCGGGTGGTGGCGGTTCCCATGGACGGGATACACTGTTTTTTGGCTTGACCCATGGTGGAAACCCTGTGAATCCTGTTCCTTATCTCTCCAGATAATTAGTTTTTGCTACAAGTCCCTTGCCCATAGCGCAATAGGGTGATAATCTGAAAAGAGTCAGTCTTGGAAGTATTAAAAATGGCACTTCCTCTTTTCCTTCTGTGATATCCGTTTCTACTGGGACTTCTAGTTGCCGATCACCGGATCCTTGTAATAGTGGATTATTTAGGTCAAATGGGATTGCCTCCAGTGAGCTGTCCTGGGGCATATTGAGAAATGAGGAAAAACCATGAAACCCTGTAAAAGAAGGATCGTGATAGAAAATGTGGAAGATGGTCATGAAAACCAGTAGAGTATTTCTAGTATTAGCAATTGGCATCCTTGTTGGTGGTGTTGGTCATGCTGTTTTTGCTGATGGAGGAACAGATAAATCATTGAAAGTCTTGTCGATGGTTTATTCGCTGATTCAGAAAGATTATGTCGATCCCCTTTCAGGAAAGCCTGTTCTGACCTCTGCAATAAAAGGCATGGTTGCTTCACTGGACCCTCATTCCGAATATATGACTCCTCAGGAATATCATGAGCTTGAAATTGATACGAAGGGACAGTTCGGTGGTGTTGGGATCAGGATCACCACAAAGGGGACAAAGATTATTGTTCAGTCTCCCATCCCCAATGCACCGGCCGAAAGAGCCGGAATCAAGGCAGGTGATGAAATAGTCAAGGTCAACGGTTTGTCGACCGAAAAGCTGGGGCTGGCCCAGTCGGTTCACTTGATGCGGGGACGTGTCGGAACTGCGGTTACTTTGACCATAAGGCGAAAAGGTGTTTTTGAAGCCAAGGATTTCAATGTTGTCAGGGAAGTGATTCAGATTCATACAGTCAAGGCAAAAATGATTTCCCCGACAATAGGATATATCCTCGATAGAGAGTTTTCTGAAAACAATGCGAGGGATATGGGAAAAGCCATTGTAGAGCTGAAAAATCAGGGTATGAAAGCCTTAATCATTGATCTCCGTAATAACCCGGGCGGCTTGCTGAATGATGCCGTTGATTCAGCGTCCCTTTTTCTTCCAGAACACAAAGTGGTCGTCTCCATGAAAGGTCGTCGGCAGTTTCATGCATTCCATGCGAGAAATGAAAAACCTTTTGAGCATTTTCCAATTGTTGTGCTTGTGAATACCGAGTCGGCTTCTGCCGCAGAAATTCTTTCCGGGGCTCTTCAGGACTATCACCGGGCAACGATTCTTGGAACCCAAAGCTTCGGGAAGGGCTCTGTCCAGACCATTTTACCATTATTTGATGGCTCCGCCTTGCGTCTGACGACCGCCAGATACTTCACTCCTTCTGGCCGCTCTATTCAGGATTATGGAATTACTCCTGATGTGATTGTGAAGGAGGTTATTCCCCAAGGCATGAAATCGATCAAGGTTCCAAGGGAGGTGGATCTGAAGCATCACTTTCTGAATCCGGATGGTGCGGAAGCAACGATCCATATTCCCAAGGCAAATGTGCAGTATCATCTTCCCTTGGGGAAGATTCCCATGAAGGATGATACTCAGGTTCAGGCGGCCATACGTATTTTGGACAAGGACTTGGTGGCCTCCCGCTAGTTTTAGATTTTATTTTTTATAAGGGGAAGGGGGCAGATGTCTCCTTCCCCTTATTTTTTGTCAGAAACGCCATCTTGATTTGCGACCAGGTGCGATAAGGCCTCGACCATCCAAGCAGAATGCTCTTGCCCACATCCAATCGCTTCCGTTCCTTCGCCGTCATCAGAAGGCTGTACTTTCCGCCTGTCATTTGATCTCCTTTCGGAGTTTTTCATGACAAATCCATGAGGACATTTCTATTTTGCTATCAGATTTGGATGAGCTTTCCTCTTGCAAAAGAAATACACCTCTGATATCCTATTATCACTCATGAGGGGTGAGTGCTAATCACCACAAGAGAAGCGTTATTCATCTTAAAGGAGAGGGATCGATGAAATTTAAGCCATTGAAAGATCGTGTGTTTGTCAGCTATTCCGAAGAAGCCGAGAAAACTCAGGGCGGGCTTTATATTCCTGATGCAGCAAAAGAGAAGCCTCAAAAAGGTAAGGTTGAAGGAATCGGCGATGACGTAAAGTCGGTTAAGGTTGGAGAAGTCGTCCTTTTCGATAAATACTCCGGTTCGAAAATCACGATGGAAGGCACCGAATATCTGATTCTGAAGGAAGAAGATATTCTCGGAGTCTTGACTGTCTAATCTGTTATTTATGGATTGAGCCTGTTTCGGATTCTTTCTCATCGTTTTTTGTATCTAAAATGATCTTAAACTTTTCAAGGAGGTTTTGTTAAATGGCAAAGCAGATGAGCTACAGTGAAAGTGCTCGTTCCTCGATTCTTCGTGGTGTGACAGCTTTAGCTGATGCAGTTAAGGTAACACTGGGTCCAAAGGGCAGAAATGCTGTTATTGAAAAAAAGTTTGGTGCTCCTACCATTACTAAAGATGGTGTGACCGTAGCCAAGGAAATCGAGCTCAAGGATCCTTTTGAAAATATGGGTGCCCAGCTTGTAAAGGAAGTTGCATCAAAAACAAGTGATATCGCAGGAGATGGTACCACCACTGCTACCGTTTTGGCTCACGCGATCTATCGCGAAGGCGTCAAGAACGTGACAGCCGGAGCTAATTCAATGGACCTGAAGAGGGGTATTGATCTTGCTGTTCAGGCTGTTATCGCCGAGCTGAAGAAAATGTCCAAGCCCTGCCAGGATAAAAAGGAAATTGCACAGATTGCAACAATCTCTGCCAATAATGATCCTGAGATTGGCCGATTGATTGCAGATGCAATGGATAAGGTTGGCAAGGACGGCGTTATTACTGTTGAAGAAGCAAAGAGCATGACAACATCGCTTGACGTTGTTGAAGGTATGCAGTTTGACAGAGGCTATACATCCCCATACTTCATCACTGATCAGGACCGGATGGAAGTCAGCCTTGAAAATCCATACATCCTTATTCACGAGAAGAAAATCAGCAGCATGAAAGATCTTCTGCCGATTCTTGAGCAGACTGCCAAGATGGGCAAGCCGATCATGATCATTGCAGAAGAAGTTGAAGGCGAAGCTCTTGCAACGCTCGTTGTCAACAAACTTCGTGGCACACTTCAGGTTGCAGCAGTCAAGGCCCCTGGATTCGGTGATCGCAGAAAGGCCATGCTTGAAGATATCGCAACCCTGACTGGCGGTACGATGATTGCTGAGGATCTTGGTATCAAGCTCGAAAGCATCAAGCTTACCGATCTCGGCCGTGCAAAGAGAATAACCATCGACAAGGATAACACAACCATCGTCGAAGGGGCCGGAGAGCATGCGAAGATTCAGGCTCGTGTGAAGCAGATCAAGAACCAGATAGAGGAATCCACTTCTGACTATGATCGTGAAAAGCTTCAGGAGCGGCTTGCTAAAATTGTTGGTGGAGTTGCTGTTATCAATGTTGGTGCCGCAACTGAAACGGAAATGAAGGAAAAGAAGGCTCGTGTTGAAGATGCCCTTCACGCAACCAAGGCTGCCGTGGAAGAAGGTATTGTCCCGGGCGGTGGTGTTGCACTTCTTCGCTCCATTGATGCGCTGTCATCTGTTCAGGCCACTGGCGACCAGAAGATCGGTGTCAACATTATCCGACGTGCCCTTGAAGAGCCTCTTCGCCAGATTTCCCAAAATGCCGGTCTCGAAGGCTCCGTTGTTGTTCAGCGGGTTCGTTCCGAGAAAGGAACAATGGGATTTGATGCAGCTACAGAGACCTACGTTGACATGATTCAGGCCGGGATCATTGATCCTACAAAGGTCACCCGCTCAGCGCTTCAAAATGCTGCTTCTGTTTCCAGCCTGATGCTGACAACGGAAGTCATGATTGCGGATATTCCAGAAAAAGAGCCTAAAGCTCCCGGAATGCCAGGCGGCGGTATGGGTGATATGTATTAATTTTCGATTGCCCGAGCGTTTGGATTTAAGTTTCAAAAAGGAGGAAGGCAGAAATGTCTTCCTCTTTTTTTTAAGGACAGACAGGGTTTATCTGTTTCTGAAAGGGTTTTTGTTTGACAGTTCCGGGATTCGACCCATACAATAGCAGGATAGGTGATTGCTCCGTCTCTTGCGATTTCCCATAGACGTTTTTGAACATATTTCTGCCTCTTCCCTCCAATGGGGAGGGAGACTTTTGGTAACTTTTCATCATTACTCAAAGTGAGTATTTTTCATTTCAAGCGGTTAAGGAGGATTCATGGCAGGGTCAGTAAAAGAAGTTGGCAGTCAGGAATGGGAGAAGGACGTTCTCGGATCAAAGGGACTGATGATGGTTGATTTCTGGGCTCCATGGTGTGGCCCCTGCCGTTCCGTGGCACCAATTGTTGAAGAGCTTTCTGTCGAGTATGCCGGTAAGGTGCAGTTTGCAAAACTAAACACCGATGATAATCAGGATATTGCTGTACGTTATCAGGTAATGGGCATTCCAACCTTGATGTTCTTCAAGGATGGGCAGATTGTTGATAAAGTTGTTGGTGCTCAGAGCAAGAAAAACTTCAAAGATAAAATCGATACTCTTCTTGCTTCATAATCTCTTCTTGCTTCATGATCATCGTTGATGTCTCAAATGACCGGGTGTCAGCACCTTGTACCACCCGGTCATTTTCCTTCCTTATTCCTCAGGGACCTTCTTGATGCTTGAATTTCTCAATATTCGCTCTATTGCCACGATTGATCAGAACATGCTTTCTTTTGGCCCGGCACTGACCGTTGTTACTGGTGAAACCGGTGCGGGAAAATCATTGTTTGTTGATGCAATCGACTTTATTTCCGGAGGCAAACCCAAAGGGCTGAGTATTAGGCCAGGTCATCTGGAGGGGATTGTCGAGGCGGGTTTTTCTCCTTTTGAAACGGTCCCGGATTTTATCAAAGACCTTGTCTACGAAAATGAAGATATTGTGATTCGTCGTGTACTGCTCGAAAACGGAAGGACCCGACAGACGATCAATGGTCACTCTGTATCAGTCGGACAGCTTCTGGAACTTGGTCGGATATTGCTTGATATTGTTGGACAGGGAGAAAGCTCCCGACTTCTGGATCCACGACTCCATCGTAAGATTCTGGATGCTTTTTCCGAAGCAGACTCCTTGGTTGAAAGCTATGAGATCATCCGCTCGAAAAGAAAGACACTCCTTGTGGAGCTTGAAAAGCTTGCAGCGGTTGAGAAGGGACTTCTTGCTGAAAAAGACTCTCTGATGGAGAAGCTTGAGGATCGAACTCTCCTTTCTCCCATTGAGGGTGAGTGGGATACTCTCTCTGATCTTCTCTCAGCGCACCATCATGCAAAAGAACTTGAAGCCTGTGTCGGGAATATTCTTGATATCGTTTACGATGGTGAGGTTTCTGTTCTGGGACAACTCAGGCATCTCGAGTCGGATTTAAACCGGATAACCTCTTACGATAGTCGCTTGCAGAAGCTTCATACGTTGCTGGAGGAATCCATGGCTATTCTTCGAGAGCTTTCGGGGGATGCCAGAAGCTATCTTTCAAACCTTGAGTTTGACGAGCAGGAATCATTACGGGTCGAGTCCAGGTTTGACCTGTATCAGCGATTGTCCCGAAAGTACAGGGTAGAGCCGCAAAACTTATGGGCTTTTTTTTCTGCCATCATACTTCCTCAATCGGATGAAATTGAAGCTCAATCAGCAAAAATTCGCTCAGAGATTGCTTCTCTTGAGGATGAGCTTTTCCTGATTGCATCATTGATCCGGGAGAAGAGGAATGAGGGGGCAAGAAAGCTTGAACCCATGATGAAAGATCGCCTGGCAAAACTCAAGCTTGAAAGCGCTGTCTTCATTGTTGACAGGATAGATCTTCCCCTGGAGGATTTTCCTCCGGGCGGAGCGGACTCTGTCCGGTTCCTTTTTTCGGCCAATCCAGGTATTCCACCGAAGCCCCTTGATGAGGTTGCCTCGGGTGGTGAGGTCTCAAGACTTCTTTTGGTCTTGAAGTGGATACTGTCGGACCGGGACGCCGACTCAACGCTTGTTTTCGATGAGGTCGATTCGGGAATCGGTGGCGAGGTTGGTGAGGTTCTGGGAGATCTTCTGTCAGAGATTGCCCAACATCGGCAGGTTGTGACTATTACGCATCTGCATCAAGTCGCAAGGAAAGGGAATGCGCATCTGCTTGTTCAGAAAAACCTGATCGGGGATATCGTCCAGTCCAATATTGTTGAGATCGAGGGAGAGACCCGCGTAGGGGAAATTGCCCGGATGTTGGGAGGGGATTCAATGTCTCCCTCAACAAGACTGCTTGCCAGGGAGCTTTTGCAGGATCGACTGGGACAATAGAAATCTGCAAAATATGTTTATAAATATCTTTTCTGACGCCTTCATTTTTTCTATGGATGGTTTTTAATCTCATTCAAAATCTTTTTCATGTCACCACCTAGCCTCTGAAGATCTCCATTTCTAAGGGCATTATCTGCGTCTTTTTCAAGGGTATGAAGATCCTTCCAGACATCTTTTCCCTCTACTTTGGTCCCGACTGTCCGTTTTTGTGGTGAGCTTGTCATGTTTCCGGAAGTGTTGTTAAAAAGGGCATCGATTGCTTCGGAGAGTGTTTTTCGCATGATGACGCGATCACCCATCGATACAATGACTCTTCTGAGCTCAGGGAGTGCGCCCTGACTGGTGGCTTCGAGGTATAGAGGTTCAACATACAGGAGTGTCCCTGCGACGGGAATGATTAAAAGCGTTCCCCTGACAACGTGTGACCCTTGCTGGTTCCACAAGGTGAGTTGTTTCGAGATCGGACCGCGCTGGTCTATTCGGGCTTCAATCTGGTCAGGTCCGTAGATAAGCCTTTCCTTGGGAAAGGTATAGACCTTCATTCCTCCGAGGTGTTTCCCGTCAGATCGGCCAACGAGCCATGCCGACAGATTCTGTCGTTGGGATGGCGTATAGGGCAACATCAGGACATACTCCTCCCTGGAGGATCCAGGCAGTCTCATGACGGTATAATAGGGGCTCATCGACTGTTCGTTTCGTGTCGGCAGAGCCCAGAGGTCTTCCCTGTTAAAAAATGTATGGGGATCTATCATGTGATAAGACTCGTACACCTTGGCAAGAATCGAGAAAATGCCGGGAGGAAAGCGAAGGTGACTTTCAAGATTGCTCCCCATCATTTCCATCGGTTTGTATAGATCAGGAAAGATGGCCCTGTACGTTTTAATCATGGGGTCGCTGGGATCCGTTACATAAAAGGTCGGGATTCCAGATTGGGGATCGACAATGATTCTGACCGGATTATGGATCATGTTGATTTCCCGATGCCAGCTTCCCAGTGCCGACAAGTGCCCCCCCGAGAAGTGAGACCGCGGGTTGATCATGGCCAGTGGTCCTGGAACTTCTTTGGAGTATGGAACATGTGAAGATGTTGTGTAGGCATCAATCATCCATAGAAGTTTCCCTTCAGAGGTCACGATGGGAACAGGATCGGGGTCCAGCGTCAGGTAAGGGGCCAGATTATGGATAATGGTAAAAATGTTTCGATGAAAAAGGATTCGGCTGTCCGGAGTAATAGCATCGGAGAGAAAAATTTTGGGCGTTCCAAAATGATAGCTGAACAAAATCTTCCTCAGTGTTGAGGATAATCCTATTCCACCTTTTCCTGAATAGTGGCTGTATACGTTTTTATTTCCACTCGGGTAATCAAATTCTCCCACCTTTGTATTGACGATTGCATAGGGTAAATCCCGGTCAGCAAAATAGATTCTGGAGTGTTTGAGCGGAAGGGTTGCAGGTGTTTCCGGCGGGATATTTCGAATCCAGAAAATAGGAAGCCCTTCATCCGTGACCCGATTGACAGGTGCCATGATCAGTCCGTGCCCATGGGTATAGGACAAGTGCACGTTGATCCAGTTAGGAGAAGGAAGATTGTTGTAAGACAGCTCTCTTGGTGCCAGAAGAACCTGTCTAAGTTGGCCGTTGACCATGTAACGATCTGGAGCCAGTAGAGGAAACTGATAATAGGTCCTGATTTGTTGCAACTGTTTGACTGTGGTCAAGAGTGGGCGGTGATCCCATAGCCGTATATTGTTAATGGTCGGAGCATTTTTTTCGAAATCCTGCTGGGTTGGTGTTTTGAGCTCCGAAATATGTTCAACCGTTACCTGATCAAGTCCATAAGCCATTCTTGTCCACTGGATATTTTTTTCTATATAAGGTTTCTCCCGGTGAAACTGGTCAGGAAGAACGACAAACCGCTCAAGCATATCGGGGTAGATGATTGCACCGATGAAATAGGAGGCTGCCGCAGTGGCTCCAAGGCCTATCGGAAGGAGAATCTTCGACTCCCAAAATGCTGCCAGAAGACAGGAGCCTGCTGCCAGAAATGACAGGATTGATGTGAATAGAAGTGCCGGTATTGTTGAGTGTGTTTCCGTATATCCAGGTCCTGTGATCATTTCATGCGTTTTGGTCAGAAGGTCATATCGTTCCAGAAAAATGGAAAGTCCAATCGATCCAATGGCCGTTGCCAGCAAGAAGAGGAGACGTTTTTTGTAGACAGGCTCCAATATAAGGCCTTGTGAAGATATCCTGAGGAATCCGGTTAACCTTCCCAGAATCAGGGATGTAATGACAGAAAGAATAAGGACTGTCGTCAGAAAGGATATGAGTGGTTCCAACAGTGGCAGGTCGAATAAGTAAAATGAAAGGGAGTGATGAAAGACCGGATCAGAGGGGCCACTCCGGGTCGCTTTGAGCGCGGTCAGAAACGAGAGAGCTGTATTGGGATCCGAAAACTCTTCTCCAACAAAAATAGAGATCAGGAATAGGGCAATCATGAGGATCTTTCTGATTGCGTAGACCGGAATTTCCTGTAGTCTCGGTCCCATCCGGATGGTTATGGCCGGGATCTTTCCGGGGATGGTTCTGAGTGCAGAGAAGAGGGCAGAAAAGAAAAGGCTTCCAAAAATGATACCGGCAAGCAGTCGGGCCCAAAAATAGGTCCAGAAGATCGACAAGGCCTTCAGGGATGAGAACCACAGATAATCGACAGATTCGTCCATGAGGGTTTCAGCGGTCCATCCTGAACCAATGAGAAGGATGAGCAATAGCCATGGACCATTTTTTACAAGACGATTCATTTAGGCCTCTGGAGAGTGGAGATGAGAATCAGACGATGTTGATCAACCGGTTGGCTGAGTCAAGCCCATCAAGGGTAGCCCCTGTTTCACGCATGAGGATCAGATGGTCCAGAACGGTTTGTGTGATTTCTTCTCCCGGGATGAGAAGGGGAATCCCCGGAGGATATACCGTCACAATGTCTGCAGCTGTTTTTCCCAGGGCTTCTTCAAGGGGAACGGATTGGTGCCGGGAAAAGAAGGCCTCTCTCGGATTCATCCGTGAAGAGGCAATTGCGTAAGGTGGCTTGACGCTGATTGGCACGATTGCTTTTGACGAGATGGATTGATGCGCAATAGACTCCATCGCCCGAACGAGCCGATCAAGATCTTCCCTGTGGTCTCCGATGCTGACAATGACCAGAACATGGTGCAGATCGGCCATTTCAACCTGTATTCCAAACTCATGGTTTAACTTTTGCGAGACCTGATAGCCGGTCATCCCAATTCCCTTGACCCCAATCGCGAGTTTGGTCTCGTCGAGATCGTTATCGCCCCCGGAGGCCGCTTTGACTTCATGGCGATCGATACAGGACAGTCCCGGTATTTTCCGGATTCGTTCTCTGGCTTTTCGGGCCAGATCGATTGCCTTGGTCAGGAGTTTTTTCCCTTCGGTGGCCATTTGCATGCGGGCAAGATCAAGTGATGCCATCAATATATAGGACGGGCTCGTTGTCTGCAGATATCTGAGGACGCTGGTTAATCGTTCGATATCGATGTTTGATTTCTTTGCATGCAAGATGGAAGCCTGGGTCATTCCACCAATGATCTTATGGGTGGACTGAACGCAAAGATCGGCGTTTGAAGCCATTGCACTGGGCGGCAGGTCTTCGTGAAAATGAAGGTGGGGACCATGGGCTTCATCGACAAGAACAGTCACGCCACGACGGTGGGCTTCTTCAATGATGCGGGGAAGATCCACCGTGACACCGTAGTAGTTTGGGGAGGTCAGAAAAAGTTTTTTGGCTTCCGGATGGTTGTTCATCGCGTTAACGATAGTTTCGGTCCTGTCATTCAGAAGCAAGTCGCAGTCCGGTGTGGATTCAAGCGGAATAAAAATGGGTTTGCAATCGGTCATGATCAATCCGGAGACCACCGATTTGTGCAGGATGCGGGTCAGAAGAATGGGTTCTCCTGGTTTCATCACGGAGAGAATCATTGCCTGATTCCCTCCGGATGTTCCATTGACGAGAAAAAAAGATTGGTCCGCACCATAGATGTCGGCTGCCAGCTCTTGTGCTTCCCTTATGACTCCCCTGGGTTTTTGCAGGGAGTCAACCTCATCCAAACAGGTAAGGTCAATAGAGAAGACCTTCGGGCCAACGAACTTCCGAAAGCGGGTGGATATTCCTTTTCCACTTTTATGGCCTGGTGTATGGAAAGAAACCTTTCTACTCTCAGCGAGCGCTACCATCGCATCAAATAGAGGAGTTCGATTATGATCGTATAGGGTCATGTCAGCCAATTTAATGGTAAGAGAAGATCGGGCGGTTGTCCTCGATCACCACATTTGTGGAAGAGAGTTCCTGCCGAACATGTTTGGGAAGGCTGAAGAGCCCCTGATGACAGATCCCGTCGTAAAAATCATTGACCCCCTGAATCCTTTCAAGAATCATGGAATCAATGTTGCTGGAGTCAAAGAGCCGTGGATCCCTGTCTTTGCTTGCAACAATAAATCCCCAGGGAAGTCCAAAAGAGGGGATGAATGCTTGATAGGGTGCAACCACCGGGAAGACCGCGGAAAGAGTCTGGAAGACGGCGCCAAAATTAAAGAGATACGGGATGGCTGAGGTGCCCGCCTGCAGGGAGAGCGTCCCTTCCCGGCTCAGATGGGAGACCGCTATCTGGTAAAACTCCTTTGTATACAAGAGATAGGCAGGACCTTCCTCGACTGGTTCTGAGAGATCTGTGATGATCACGTCAAAAGTATCTTTTGATTCTTCAAGATATTTTCTGGCATCGGTCGCGATGACAACGGACCTCTGGTCATCAAAGGAGCCCTTGTGCCACTCCGGCAGATGTCTGCGGCTCAATTCGATGACCTGATCGTCTATATCAACCATGACAGCTTGCCGCACCGTTTTGTGACGAAGAACTTCTCTTAGCGTTGCACCTTCACCGCCCCCTATAATAAGGACTTTCTCTGGTCTCGGATGAGTGAGCATCGCAGGGTGGACCAGTGTTTCGTGATAGATGAACTCATCGACCGAAGTGGATTGCATCTTGTCATCCAGTATCAGACATGTGCCGAATGCTCCGGAACGGAGAATATCCATCTTCTGGAAATTGGTCCGGAGAGATACGACGAGCTCCGAAAGCCCATGCATATGTCCTAGATATGGTGAGGAATACTCAATATACCACTTCGAAGTCCGAGGCTCGCTCATGATCAACCGTTTCCTCTCCTGGCAGTGTATCTTTTGTTGTTGGTGTCTTCCCGGCGTCTTCAGATTTATGGGGGCGATGAATGTTGTCTATTCCGATGATTCCCCTTTTGACTTCATGGATGCTGGGGTTTTTTGAAGCAAAAGCTTTTGCAAGTGCGATTGCGGCCACTTCCGGCTGCAAGGTGTCACCACAGGTAAATACATCGACTGCGGCATACTTATATTCAGGCCATGTGTGAATAGCAAGGTGGGATTCAGCAATAACAACCACCCCACTGATGCCAAAAGGGCTAAATTCATGAAACTTGAAGTCTACAATTGTTGCTTGAGCGTCGCGGGCAGCAGAAAGCATGGCTTCCTGTACAAACTGAATGTCGTTTAATCCGTCATTCTGGCAATCTTTGAGGTCAACGAGAAGGTGTGTGCCGAGAGCGTGCAATTCTTTCCTCCAATCTTTGGGCTAGGTCAGCCCAAATCCCTTGGGCCAGACAAAATGGAGACCCCATCCTCTAAAAGAAAAGGACGAAAATGGTCCCAGTTTATCCTTTAAGGGAATTAAAAAAAAACCTTTCTGCCACATCCAATCGAACCTTCCGGCCGACATTTTGTGAACTCCTGTGTTTTTCCGGTCGTCAAATGAGATGCGGAGTGCCCGAAAGGAATTGACCGGATCTGTCTCTCGGCTCCCACTGTGAATTCTCGGGGCTTTTGGCCCTCATGTCAAACAGCGGCAATATCATACTCTTTTATTTCGGTATTTCAATACATGGTTGAGGGCTGGTGAATTGTTTTCTTAGGTGCTTTTTAAATAAAGATTTAATTGGTATCGGAAAGGAGGCTTTGGTGGCTGTTGGGACACTGAATGCTCCAAAAGCCTCCAAAGACCTCAAGTACAAGGGGCAGATGGTTTATTTTACGGCCCAGGAAATAACCGGTTCGGTGTTGATGCGATCGGCAAAGTCCTGAAGAAATATTGCGAAGGGGACAAGGGCAACTTGTTTGCTGTGACGGATGCGAACCTTCACGTACAGTGACTTGTCTCCCTGAACAAATGTACCGACATCCTGAAGCTCAACCCATTTTCCATGAAACAGGTCCTTGATCATCATCGAGACAAAAACGCCCCTGTCAAAGACTCCATGATGGATAAGGTTTCCTTTTTTGTCGTAGGATTTAACCACGATACCATCAAGAAGTCTTGGCTCATTTCTGGGATGCCAGAATCGGAATGTGACTTCATTCGCATTTTTGAAAATATCGTTGTGGGGGATTGTGACGATTCTGCCGTTGGGATCCCTGTAAGGCTTTTTCCGTGTTATGTCAATGAAAATATTTTTGTAGTTGATGATGTGTCTCTGGGAGAAATTTGTTTTTCCATCAAATGGTGTGATGTGTTTTTGGGAAACCATAAGAACCCCGGTTGTTTCTTTTGCCGGAGAGGGTGACGGTAGAAGGAGTATTGAAAGAAACGAGAAGGCCGTCATTGCGAGAAGGCCTCTGAGCATTGACACGTTCTTTTTTGATGTTTCGCCGGAAAATTTCATGCAAACTCCTTACTCATTTCAAAAAGTTTTGGCGGTTTATTTTTGTTGGACAAATTCACATGAATCCAGTCTAGCATGAATTTTTGGCAAGATCGCAACACTGAAACAAAGTGAAACATCATGAGATTTGGCTTGTGATAGCCGGCAGTTCGGTTGTTTTTGGCGCATCGCAGCGGTCAATATTATTTGTCTATTTCGCTTATTGATTTTCTTCCCGGAGGAAGGAAGTGAGTCTCAGGAAAATATCCTTGCCACAGTAAAAAACTTCTGTCAGACTTGGCTGTGGAAATTAATGTGTTCTGCGGTTTTTTGCCAGGCTGGACTGAGCCTATATGTGTGTGCCATTTATGGTAGAGGAGTTGGTTGTGCGGTCGCATCGTTTTTTTAAGATCTTTGAGGGGGCATTTGTTGTTGGTGTTTTATTTGTTGCGGCAGGTTGTTCTTCGGGTGGGCCCTCTTATTCATTGATCGAGTCCACTGGCGACGATACAACCGGTCCCATGATCCATTGCGCCGTTGATCATGTCTGTGCCATTGAACTCAAGTCGGGTCAGCGAATCCGCGATATGCAAGTTGGCTCGGCAAGCGGCTGGACCATTACTCGATCGACCTCGGGAGAAAACGAGACATCACGTTCTGTCCTCATGATTGAGGCAACGGACAAGGCAAGGAAGAGCAATATTCTGATTACGACAAATGAGGGTACCCTTAACTTCCAGCTGATCCCCTTGAAAAATAAAGCCCATTAACCTGTCAGAAGCATGCGCTTCTGATCCCCCTTGAAAGAGCAGACAATGTCCAACGCCACTTTTATTCCCTTTCCGTCACGTGAGATTCCTTATGTCAGAATTAATGGAATACTGGTCGATCCCCAGTTATGGATGACTGTTTATGACTGTAATGTCACGACCCAGAACTGTCATTCAATGTGTTGTTATCGATCTAATATTTTGGCTCCAGGTGAAGCGGATCGCATCTTTCCCCATATGGAAGGAATCCTTCCCTACATGACAGTCCAGAAGCAGAAGATTTTCGAGAAAAGAGGAACTTTTGTCGCGGATTGTCGAACCCAGTGTCCTGATGGGTGCGAACTTGATGGAGATGAGGTCCTTGCAATGGCGCGGGCGATCGATCTTGCCTCTGACTACCGCTGTAACGAGATCGTGCGCAAGGGAGGTGAAGGAGGCGAGGAAATGGATTCCTGCATCTTTCTGACCAAAAACGCCCAGATGGAAAATGTTTGCTCGATCCATGCCTATGCAATCGACCAAGGAATGAACTGGATGGCCCTTAAGCCTCTTGATTGTGTTCAATATCCTCTTGGTGTTTATAACAAGGATGGTGAAACAATCCTTCGCTCCCAGTCAACACCTTATCTCTCCCACCTCCCTTGTCACGATAGTGGCATTGGTCCGCTGATGTACCGTTCAATGGAAGGCACCATCCGATTCTTGATGGGGGATGAGTTTTTTCAGGCTCTGGATCATCATGTTCGAAGCCTTGGGTTGTGACCCCCGGTACTGGATGCTGGATCTCTGGCAGCCCGAATGAGGTGGATCTATACCGTGTTCGGGCTTGGGTATTTTCCTTACGCTCCCGGAACGATAACCAGTATTGTAACGGTTGTCGTCTGGGCTTTATTGCCCAATCCAGACCTTGCAAACAAGATTTTTTTACTGGTTGTGGTAGCTCTCCTTGGCCTTTTCGCAAGTCATAAGGCCGTTGCCGAACTCTCCGATCCGGATCCTTCCTGTGTTGTAATAGATGAAGTTGCGGGTCAACTGGTTGCACTTTCAATGCTTCCCCATACGGCATCAGGAATGATTCTGTCATTGCTCCTGTTCCGTTTTTTTGATATCAGGAAACCTTGGTTCATTGCCGACCTGGAGAAGTTGCCTGGAGGATTGGGCATTATGGCGGATGATGTCGTTGCCGGGATGCTTGCCGGTTTTCTTGGTCAGATTATCTTTTTGATCTAAATGGCTGGAATGTTTCCTGGAATCCATTTTTATAGTATGAAGAGAGTTTTCTCTATGAACGCTCCCACGCCTGAGAGCTTTGCGCTGTAAGTGGGGGGGCCGATCTTGCGAGGGGAAGTTCCTCTTTCGCCGAGGCTGCGCAATGGCGTCTGAGTCCTGCGTTTTATTACCCTCTCAGGAGGCTTTGACGCAGGCCTCCTGCCCTGATGGTGCTATCGTACCGTATAAGAGACGAAACACAAAACCGTTCGATTGCCCCTCTCTTGGGCTATGGCCCAAGAAAAGAAGGGGAGCGCGCGGGCAGGAGTTCAATATAGGGGGGCTTTTGGTGTAAAATGGAGCACCGTTTTAGATCGAAGAGAATTTTGTGAGGTAACAATAGTCTGTATCTGAATAGGGTGTCTTGCTGCTTGATACCACAAAGATGATTGCGAAATGCCTGCTGGTATTTCGGAAGGGGGAATGTTGGCTGAAGAAAAAGATGTGAGTCGTCAAAGGTCATTGGAACTTGCTCTGTCCCAGATTGAAAAACAGTTTGGGAAAGGTTCGATCATGCGTCTTGGGAAAGACCAGCCTGTTGTGGTTGTTCCGTCTATTCCTACAGGGTCGCTTTCCCTTGATCTGGCACTCGGTATTGGCGGGTATCCTCGGGGAAGAGTTATCGAGATCTTTGGTCCGGAATCTTCAGGAAAGACGACACTGACTCTTCAGGCGATAGCGGAGGTCCATAAGAAAGGCGGGATAGCGGCGTTTATTGATGCTGAACATGCTCTTGATGCCGGTTACTCGCACAAACTGGGTGTGAACACGAAGGAGATGCTCATTTCACAGCCGGACACGGGCGAGCAGGCGCTTGAAATTGCTGAGACACTTGTCCGCTCAGGCTCCATTGACCTTGTTGTGATTGATTCGGTTGCTGCACTTGTCCCAAAGGCAGAGCTTGAAGGTGAAATGGGAGACTCTCACATGGGTCTTCAGGCCCGACTGATGAGCCAGGCACTTCGAAAGCTGACCTCGTCGATTTCAAAATCGAATACAACCGTTATTTTCATCAACCAGATTCGTATGAAAATTGGTGTGATGTTCGGAAATCCCGAGACAACGACCGGAGGCAATGCCCTGAAGTTTTACGCTTCCGTCAGGCTGGATATCCGGAGAATTGAAGCGATAAAAGACGGTGATCAGGTCCTTGGAAACAGGGTTCGGGTCAAGGTTGTGAAAAACAAGATGGCTCCTCCCTTCAGACAGGCAGAATTTGACATCAGTTTCAATGAGGGTATTTCCCGAATCGGGGAGCTTATCGACCTCGGTGTTGAAAACGGGATTCTTGAAAAAGCGGGCTCTTGGTATTCCTACGGAATGGAAAAAATAGGCCAGGGCAAGGAGTCCGTGAAAAATTATTTCAAATCACATCCTGAAGTGGCCCTTAAGGTTGAAGTGGCTCTCCGTGAAAAGTTGTCCATGCCTGCATTGCCACCCGATCCGAATATTGCCGCTCCGGCAGTTCCAGTGCCGGGTGCGAGAAAGGGGCGTGAGTCAAACACATGACATCCTGGGAGATCAGGCAGAAATATCTGCATTTCTTTGAGTCACGAGGTCATGCTGTAACACCGTCATCCTCGTTGATTCCAGCAGGGGATCCGACCCTTTTGTTTACGAATGCGGGAATGGTTCCATTCAAGGATATCTTTCTGGGACTTGAATCTCCGAGGAGTCCTCGTGCGGTTTCCATCCAGAAGTGCATCCGGGCTGGTGGAAAACACAATGACCTGGACCGGGTCGGTTTTACCCGGAGACATCATACCTTTTTCGAGATGATGGGAAATTTTTCTTTCGGGGACTATTTTAAATCCGATGCCATTTCCTATGCATGGGAATTTCTGACGCAGGAGCTTGCCATCCATCCTGATCGTCTCTGGATAACCGTCTTCAGGGATGATGATGAGGCAATGGCGTTATGGTCGGCACTGCCTGGAGTCGATCCGGCGCGTATTGTCCGATTGGACGAAAAAGACAACTTCTGGCAGATGGGGGATACTGGTCCATGTGGGCCATGTTCAGAGATTCTGGTGGATCAGGGGCCAGAATTTTCCTGTGGCTCCCCCGACTGTATGGTCGGGTGTGACTGCGACCGCTATCTTGAAATCTGGAACCTTGTTTTTATGCAGTTCAATCGATCCAGAGATGGCGTCCTGACCCCTTTGCCAAGGCCGTCGATTGACACCGGTATGGGGCTTGAGCGGATCTCTGCGATTATGGCTGGTGTTTCCAGTAACTATGAAACCGATCTTTTCTTGCCGCTCATACAGTCTATTTCCCAGAGAGCAAAAGTTCCCTATGAAAATGGGAATGGCCCACTGGACTATGCATTCCGTGTGATTGCCGACCACCTTCGCTCAGGGGTGTTCCTTCTCCATGAAGGGATTGTCCCGTCGAACGAAGGTCGGGGGTATGTGCTCAGAAGAATCCTTAGAAGGGCTATCCAGTTCTCCCTGGAGCTTGAGTTGCCATCTCCCCTCTTGCCCGACCTTGCAAGCCAGACGGTTATAATGATGCAGCAGTCCTATCCCGAGCTGAAGCTGTCCCTGTCGAGAATCCAGGAGGTCCTTTCCCATGAGGAAGATCGTTTTACGAGGACGCTTTCAGAAGGACTTCCTGTGCTCAGGGGATTTATAGACGAAGTGATTTCGCGAAATGAAAAGATTCTTCCCGGAGAGATGCTTTTCAAGCTCCATGATACACATGGTTTTCCCATTGATGTTTGTGAGGATGTCGCAAGGCATCAGGGGATTCATCTTGACTTCAAGGGTTTTGAAGAAAAGATGGAAGAGCAGAGGGAAAGAGGTCGACAATCCTGGGTTGGGAAAAAAGAGGACTTTCCTGTTCCAGCCTCGCAGCTTGCAAGCGCTGTTTCATTTTTGGGATATGACCGGGACCAGGTTATGGGCGAGGTCATGATCCTGATCAGGGAAGGGAAAGAGGTTTTTGAGGTTCATGAGGGAGAAGATGTTTCCCTTGTTCTCACCCCGACTGTTTTCTATGCAGAAGGAGGCGGACAGGTCGGAGACCGTGGTCTTTTAAGAGGGCCCTTTGGTCAAATCACTGTCTCTGGTACTAAAAAACCTTGGCCCGGCTGGATCCTCCTTGTGGGCAAAGTTTCAAGCGGAACGGTCCGAAAAGGGGAAATCCTTGACCAGCAGGTGGATCTGTTTGCCCGGCGGCAGACAGAAATTCATCACACGGCAACCCACCTTCTTCATGCGGCATTAAGGCAGGTTCTTGGCGAGCATGTTCGTCAGGCAGGATCTTTAGTCTCACCTGATCGCCTGAGGTTTGATTTTTCGTCACCACATCCTGTTTCAAAGGACGATCTTGCAGAAATAGGCGCACTTGTCAATGAGTGGATTCGGCTTGACCGGCCAGTCAATGCTTCCGAAATGGAAAAGTCGAAGGCGCAGGAAGTGGGTGCGCTGGCTTTTTTTGATGAGAAATATGGGGATATCGTCCGTGTTGTGTCGGTGGAAGGAACTTCTGTCGAATTTTGTGGCGGTACTCATGCGAAGCGGACCGGCCAGATCGGAACCTTTTTGATCCTTCAGGAAACAGGTGTTGCTGCAGGGATCAGGAGGATTGAGGCTGTATGCGGATCTGCTGCCTATGACCGCATCCTTTTCTGGAAATCTTCGATCGAGTCATTCGAGCAGGAGATGGGGGGCGTCAAGTCCGAAGAAGCTTTTTCCCGTCTTCTTGCTTTGAAGTCCGAGAAAGACAAGCTTGTGAGGGAGGTTGCTGGACTCAAGACAAAACTTTTTCTTGCTGAAGATCGACAGAAGGAAAATGATTGGATCAAGGTGGATGGGAGCTCATTTCTTTTTACAGATGTGGCGATCGATGACCCCAAGGATCTGAGACTTCGAATGGATGCACTGAAGTCGGGAGTGTCATCCGGAGCGGTTCTTCTTCTGGGCGTTCTCCCGGAACGAGTCGTTCTGTTGGGTTGGGCTTCGGAAGATGTTGCGAAAAAGTTTCCAGTCTCAGATCTCGTCAAGAACTTTTCTGCCCGTTTGGGTGGAAAAGGAGGCGGAAAACCGATATGGGCAGAGGGTGGTGGCCCATTGCCAGGAAATTGGCCCGCTCTTTTGTCTGAAATGCGTGAATTCGGGATTCGAACATTTGGAGAAATCTTTAACCCGCAAGTACCGTAAGGCTCTTCTTTAAGAGGATGATGTATGAGGAGTATTCTTGGTTCCTGAGCCGCAGGTAACAGCCGGGAATGAATGGAGACCTTTTGAATGTTTCTTCTGATCCGATGACTCGATGGGAAATCCCTTCTGGCGAGATTTTTGCGGAGAAAAAATCACCGTCCACGGGAGAAGGTGTTCTTCTTGCGGTTGACTGGGGCGATCGCAGGGTGGGACTTGCCCTTTCTGACCGGGAACGTCGTTTTTCCTGGCCGGTTGATCCTTTTCTTCGCCAGGCTCCCGGAACGTTTTCAAGCGTCAGGGATTCTCTTCTCGTGAAGGTGGTGCGAAAACTCATCCTTGAAGAAGAAGTAGTGGGTATGATCTTTGGTGTTCCTTACTACCATCTCTCTGGAGATCCGAATCCAAAGGCTCAGAATTTTTTTGAGTCAGGGAGAAGACTCTCCCGGGAAATCCCATTGCCCATTCTCTTTTGGGATGAGGGTTTGTCTTCGGAGATGGCAAGATCTGATTCCTTTGCCCGACAGGGAAAGAAAAAGGGAAAATCGTTTTCAAAAGACCCATGGATCGACTCCAGGAGTGCCTCACTTGTTCTCGAGAGCTACCTGACATCTCTCCGCTGTTTCTCAAATAACGCTCCGGACATGCAACTCTCAAACAATGTCGGGTCTCATTCCAATGAATCCTGAAGGAGATGCAGGGAGAGGTGTTGACAACCACTCCTCCGAAACCCTTCATCGAATTTTTGGGAGGAATCCTGTCAAATCCATTTCTGTGATTTTTTTGGTTCTTTTGGCTCTTTTCTCTGCATGGAATATCAATGCATTATTCTATGCCGGGAATGAGCGTTCCCGACCTGTCCTGCTCGATGTTCTTCCTGGAGACTCTTTTCGGAAGGTGGTAACGAAAATGTATTCGGATGGGCTGATTCATTATCCGGAAACTCTTGTTTTTTGGGGAGAAATTCTGGGAATTGATACGAACATTCGTTCAGGAGAGTATGGGATTTCAGGGGATATGTCCCCGATACGCGTTCTTATGGATTTGCATGAAGGACAGAGATACTTTTACAAGGTGACGATTCCGGAAGGATTCACTCTGAATCAGGTCGCAAAACGGCTCTCTTCTATCGGAATGGCTTCAAAAGAGGATATTTTGAAAACCGCAACGGACCCGGCGTTTGTCAAAAGCCTCGGCATTGATTCCACTTCTCTTGAAGGGTACCTCTTTCCCGACACCTACTTTTTTCCCAGAATGGCGACTCCAAGAGACGCATTCAGGATGATGGTTTCCCGATTCTGGCATGATTTCAATGGGTCAAAAAAAGAGAAAATGGAACAGGAGCATCTTTCCGTGGAAGAGATGGTAACACTTGCTTCTATTGTCCAGGAAGAAACGGGAAACCCCAAGGATATGCCGTATGTTGCGAGCGTTTTTATGAATCGCCTGACAAGGCATATGCGTCTGCAAAGCGATCCCACGGTGATTTATGCGCTTAATGGCAGAAGACGTCTTCACTCAAGGGATCTCCAGATCGACTCTCCCTACAACACCTACAAATATTCCGGTCTGCCTCCGACACCGATCTCCAGCCCAGGAGAGCAGGCGATAGATGCGGTCCTTTCCCCAAGAGAGACCTCTTATCTCTATTTTGTCTCGGACGGACATGGCGGACACCTCTATGCCGAGACGCTCAAGGAGCAGGATGCGCACATCCGAAAGCTGATTCGTTCCCAAAAGAAGCCTTAGCAGGACAGGGGTATCGGGAGCAGGATCCGGATAAGGCCTGATGTCTGCGTGAATTGCCGATGCACCTCATTATTTTGTTTCTATCGGAAAGGAACGATTTTTGTCTACTACAGAAAATACACCGTTTCAACAGGAAGACTCGGATCCCAATGCTTTTGGTCGTCTCTCAAGCCGGTATGAGCCGGGAGCGGTAGAGCCCCACCAGCTCATTGCTCTTGAGAAGTTTAGCCAGTTCCATGTGCCTTCTCCTTCGGCACCTTCGTTTTCGATGGTGATCCCGCCCCCAAACATTACGGGAAGACTCCATATGGGGCATGCCCTGAATCTGACCCTTCAAGATGTTGTTGCCCGATTCAGGAGGATGGAAGGGGATGATGTCCTCTGGATTCCAGGAACGGATCATGCGGGAATTGCCACTCAAAATGTCGTTGAGCGCCAGCTCAGCAAAGAGGGCATTTCTCTGGACAAGATCGGCAGAGAGAATTTTATCAAGAAAGTCTGGGAATGGAAGTCCAGCATTCAGGGCGGTATTTTGGACCAGATCAGGAGACTGGGAGCCTCTCTGTCATGGGATCATGAACGCTTTACAATGGATCCCGGTTTTTC
The DNA here is from genome assembly GCA_027323445.1 of Leptospirillum sp. Lineage (GTDB taxonomy): Bacteria > Nitrospirota > Leptospirillia > Leptospirillales > Leptospirillaceae > Leptospirillum. The sequence goes on along the minus strand of DAHWBS010000002.1, from coordinate 27,317 downwards.
AAAGGCGGTTACAAAAGTTTTTGTCAAGCTTCACGATGAAGGGCTTCTGTACCGTGGAGAGCGAATGATCCACTGGTGTCCCCGATGTCTGACCGCCCTTTCAGACGTTGAAGTCACACATGTTGAACAGTCGGGTACCATGTATGAGTTCCGCTATCTGGATCCATTGGACAAAAGCCAGTTCCTGGTTGTGGCAACAACGCGTCCCGAGACAATTCCGGGAGATATGGCACTTGCTGTTTCGCCGGATGATCCCCGCTATACGTCCTGGGTCGGAAGGAAAGTTGTCACCCCGGTCGGTGGAAGGCTGATTCCTGTCATCTCTGATCCTTCGGTCGACCGTGAGTTCGGAACAGGTGTTCTCAAGATTACACCCTCACACGCCATGGTGGACTGGGACATTGCCCAGCGGCATGGTCTGGGGAACTTCGAGGTCATTGATTCCCATGGACGGATGAACCCGTCTTCCGGAAAGCTGTCTGGTCTGACCAGGGAAGAAGCCAGAGAGAGGGTTGTCAACGATCTCGAGGCCAGGGAACTGCTTGTTTCCAAAAATCCCTATCCCGGAACGATAGGCGTCTGCTACCGTTGCCAGACCATCGTTGAGCCAAGGTTATCCCTGCAATGGTTTGTAAAGATGGAAAGTCTCGCGGAACGTGCGATAGAAGTTGTGAAGAATCGGGAAATCCGATTTTATCCCGATGGTTGGAAAAACACTTATTTTGACTGGCTGGTGAATATTCGGGACTGGTGTATTTCCCGACAGATTTTCTGGGGACATCCGATTCCGGCATGGCATTGTTCAAGCTGCCATCACGTAACGGTCAGAGAAGATGTTCCATTGAATTGTGAAAAATGCCAAAGTTCGGACATTTTGAGAGATCCGGATGTGCTTGATACCTGGTTTTCCTCCGCCTTGTGGCCCTTTGTCACACTGGGGTGGCCGGAGAATACGGAGGATCTTGAACGATTCTACCCGACGAGTCTTTTGGTAACAGGATTTGACATACTCTTTTTCTGGGTTGCAAGAATGGTGATGATGGGGCTCCATCTCACAGGGAAGATTCCATTCCGGGATGTCTATATTCATGCGCTGGTCAGGGATCAGTTTGGTCAAAAAATGACCAAAAGCCGGGGGAATGTCGTGGATCCCCTCGAGATCATGGAAAAGTACGGTACTGATGCTTTCAGGATGACACTCGTACAGATGGCTTCTCCCGGAAGGGACATTCGCCTGGCAACCGATCGCGTCGAAGGGTTTCGGAATTTTGTTTCAAAGCTTTGGAATGCGTTCCGATTTATCGACCGGTCGGTTCAGGGTGAGGTCCTTCCAAAGGAGCTTTCCCCTGAAGACGTTTCCGGCATTGCAAACCAGTGGATTCTTCTTGAGCTTTCACGGTCGGTGCGAGAGATGCGGGAGGCGATTGCTTCATACCGCTTTGATGAAGCGGCGAATACTCTTTACCATTTTACATGGCATCAGTTTTGTGACTGGTATATCGAGGCGACAAAGCCCTCGCTCGATCTCCCTGAAAACGACCCGCTCAGGATTGAAACACGCAGAACTCTTCTCTATACAGGCTCCATACTGCTCAAGATGGCCCATCCCATTATGCCGTTTGTAACATCCGAGATTTGGAGTCTCTTTTTTCCCGAGGAGCTTCCGATTGCTGAGCAGCGTTTCCCGGAGTTTACGAAAGAGCCTCCCTCCACCCAGTCCGATTCAGCCGGATTTTCCAGGGTCATGGCTCTGGTCGGTGAAATCCGTCAGATTCGCAGCCATTTGAAAATCTCTCCAACTCAGGAAATTCCTGGCGTTTTTGTCATTAATGAGAAAAGTGGTGCGGTTCTTGGGGATAATATGGGACTTGTCTCCCGGCTTGCGAAGGTCCGTCCGCTGGTTGCGATCGCTCCGGAGCTTGTGCCTCCTGGAATCAGGGCATCCGTTTCCGATGGGTTTGTTTCCCTGGATATTGCGGGCCTTGTCGATGTTCGAATGGAGGAGGCCCGTCTTAAAAAAGAGGTGGAAAAAATCCGGCAAAAAAAATCATCCATTGCGCAACGGCTTGCCAGCCGGGAATACTTGGATAAGGCTCCTCCGGAAGTGATCGAGAAAGATGAGCGGGCCAAGCGGGAGGCCGAGGATGAGGAACTTGCGATCGTTTCAGCGCTGGAACAGGTCAAGATCCTCGTCGACCGCAGTTCCGGAGACGCTGGGCGATGACGGAGATCCCTTTCCTGTTTTCCTATGACGACCAGCTCAAGCGATTTCTCCTTGAGGATGTCGGCAGCGGAGATGTCACGACACGCTCAGTCTTTTCCCGGGAGGCCCGCAGTCAAAAAGTCTCTGCAACGATTCTGGCCGAATCCGATGGTGTTTTTTGTGGGGGATCTTTTGGAGCGAGGATCCTCTCCTTTTCGGATCCCGGATCAAGATTTGACGCAATTTCCGATGGTCAGACTTACACGGCAGGAGACCGTCTGGTCGTAATGGAAGGAACCCTCGAGTCACTGCTTCTTTGCGAGAGGGTTATCCTGAACCTCCTGAAACATCTTTCAGGCATCAGTTCCCTGACGTCTTGCTATGTGGAAAAAGCTCGTCTCCTGAGAAACTCTTCTCGTCCGCTTCGAATCACGGGGACAAGGAAAACCCTTCCGGGACTGCGTGATTTCCAGCGATATGCCATCCGGGCCGGGGGGGGAGATGATCACCGAATGAGGCTTGATGACGGTATTCTGATCAAGGACAACCACATTGCGGCATCCGGGAGTCTCTCCGAAGTGATTGGTCGGGTTAGACGACATGCCCCCCACCCTTTGAGAATCGAGATGGAGGCGGATACGCCGGAACAGGCACTGGAGGCCTGTCGGCTCAAGGTTGATATTGTCCTGTTGGACAACATGTCTCCCGATCTTATGGAGCGTTTGATTCCGGAGCTTCGTCTGATCCATCCCGATGTCCTTCTGGAGGTCTCTGGTGGAATTACCCTTGAGCAAATTCCCGTTCTTTCCTGCCTGGATGTCGATATTCTGTCCGTGGGCGCATTGACTCACTCTGCCCCTGATGCCTCCATGAGACTTGATCTTTTGCCCTGATGGTCAAATCCCCTTCGGATTATCTTGTCCGGGAAGACCCACCCCTTTTTCATCTGCCGGAAGTGGGTTCGACGCAAAGCTGGCTGAAGGAAGCGATCGGGACCACATCTTTTCCGCCCGGCACAGCGGTCTTTGCCGATATCCAGACTGCAGGAAGAGGCCGGCCTGGGAACAAATGGCATCACATCCCGGGAAATCTGGCCATGTCGATATGGATGCCCAAAAATCTCGGAGAGGTGCCTTTCCCCTGGACAATCCTGGCGGCGTATTCTGTTTTGGCTGTGCTTGAAAAGGCGATGGGAAAACTGTTCGGGATCAAGTACCCGAATGATATTTATCTTCTGGACTCCGGCCTGAAAGTAGGAGGCATTCTCGTTGAGTTATTGGGGGAGAGAGGGGTTCTGGTCGGAATTGGTCTCAACCGGCATGCCCCCCTTCTTTCCAATGCCGGAGGAATGGTTGTTCCTGACAGGCCATTGCCGCCTGATCCGATGGATCTCCCCCTTTTGATCCAGGATTTGATGTTGCTGCATTTTTTCGGTCGGATTTCTCCTGAGGAGGTCCGGGTATTTCTTTCGGACAGGCTTTTGTGGCGTGACGAATGGGTGACCTGGAGCGATGGGGGGATTGCCAGGATGGGAAAGGTCCTTGGTCTTGGGGATAATGGCCATCTTCGCGTTCTTGATGCGCAAGAAGGAGAGATTTTTCTTCCTGTCACTGTTCGGGAAGTCCGGCGGGTCACTCCATGAAGAAGTCTCAAGGTCCGGTTGACCTGACCTTCAAAATTGGGATTTCACGCTGTGTCGGGGTGTTTTGGGAAAATGGCAGGACGATCCGCTCCATCCGTACATTCAAAACACCTCCTGAAGGTTCCCCCTTTCCTTTTTCCACTCTGGATGCTTTTCTGGAAAAAGAGTCACCGATTTCGAAGGTTTTCCTGTCTTCGGTGACTTCTTTCTGGAGTGAGTCTTTTCTGAACTGTTCCCGGAAAATGTCCAGTTTTGATACAGTTTTATTTTCCTCCGAATCCTATCCATTGCCCATCAGCTATCAGCCACCTGAATCGATGGGGTCGGATCGCCTTCTATCCGTTTTGGGGGTTGTCGAGCGGTTTCCTCACCTGATTGAAAAGTCATTTGCTGTTGTCGACTTCGGGAGCCATACTGCGATTACTGTTTTCCACAACGGACAGGTCGTTGGTGGATCGATCTCTCCTGGCATTTCCCTGTCTCTCGGTGCAATAGGAGGGGGCCGTATTGTTCTGGGCGATCCTCAGAGAATCCTTTCTCCCTCAAGGATTTCTTTTCCCGGCAGGTCAACGGAAGACTCCATTCGGGCAGGAACCGTTCTCGGGGCTGTTCGTTCGGTTGAAGGGCTTGTCTCCGATGGGGAGGAGTCGCTTGGTGTTTCGCTTGAACTCTTTCTGACAGGAGGTCTTTCTCCTGTTGTCCGTCCGATGTTCCATCGGTCCTGTCTTATGGATCGCCACCTTCTTCATCGGGGAGCCATTCGGATCCTTCGGGGGGGTAGGGAGACAAGATAAGGCTTATGGCTTGTCCCAAAAAGCGTTTGACACCAAATCGCCAATTTTTTTTGTTGTGACCATATTATGTACACGGTATCTCAAGATCTTTTTCTATGATACAAAAAGGTCAAGATCCACAGACTTCTCCACAGTCCATCCCGGATTCCATCTTATTCTCCGACAAGCAGTATGCACTCCATTCGTGATGGGGGGCCTTTGATCGAGATTACTCGCTTTCCGGGTCTTTTTCCGGAACATTTGCGGGTATCTTGTGCAGAATCTTTTGTACATCCTTTTTGTAATTAAATGTCTTGTATGTGGGAGAAGAAGGATTATGGCAGGTGATGCAGGTTTTTTGATCGGGAATGGCAACAAGTCCTGCCCGGGTGGCTTTGTGTGAATCGATCATGGTGCTGTAACGGGAGTAGTCTTCTCCCGGACCATGGCATGATTCACATTGTACGCCGTCGGATTTTCGAAAAGAGGACGTCATTTCCGGCAAGCTTGCGTTTGAGGCTGTTGTATGACAGGAAAGGCACCGGTGGCTCTTTTGGGGATCGGCAATCCCCATTTTTCGGGCAATGTTTTGCGCCTCGATGGAATCAAGGTCCGTATATGCGCGGGCATGTGGAGATCTCATCCAGCTCTGGAACTGATTCCCGATGCGTTCCGATGAGTGGCAGATTTCACAGCTCTCGTCTCCAACATAGCGATGGAGCTGGGCGGCATCATTCATTTTTGCATGAATGACTCCAATGGTTCCAAAGAATATGAGAGAGCAAATCATTGAAGGATAGACAATTCGTCCAATTTGAGACCAGATCTTTTTCTTAGAAAACCAGATTGGCATGATATTCTCCCTTGAAATGACAGACTATTTGTTGTCCGGCAATATTCCGATCTGACGTTCTTCCTCATCCTGAATCATCTTGTAGCGGTACCTGTCTGCAATAAGGCCCTCCTGGGCGGAAAGATATTGAGCCTGCGACTGGATTCTTGTAACGGAATCAACCAAACCTCTTTGAAAACTTTTCTCAACCATATTTCGATTGATTCTGGCATTTTCAAGTCTGCTTTCATCAAGGGCGATCTTTTTTTCCTGTGTTTTTAAATCAAACCAGGCTTTTCGAACGTTTCTGATCACCCTGATCCGGGCCAGACGGGTTTTTGCCCTTTCTCCACGGAGTTTATCCTTTTCAGACTGTGTTTCATGAAGGATCTTCATTCCGGTAAAGATGGGAACAGAGAGTGTAATTCCCGTCTGGTAAGTCGGAAGAAAGAGACCGCTGTTTGGTGGGGCTCCAGAAATGCCGGGGGGAACTCCATACAGAAAAAGTCCGTTGGCAAATGCTGATAGCGTAGGAAGGTTCTCGTCAAAGGCGCGTTTTTCCAAGGCATTTCGTATCTCGTCTAGTTTTTCGAGAGATTTGATCAATGGCCTGTGTTCAAGAGCATAGGCCGTCAGAATGTCGGGATCGTTCGGGATGTTTTCTCGTTCTCCTTTTTCAACGGCGTAAAAGGCAGCAAATCGACTTTTTCCCATCGCGTAGCACAAATCCTCCTGAGCTTTCCGGATATCGTTTGAAAGGGTTATAACGGTATAGCTGGCTGTTTCAAAGTAGACTTTGGCCTGTGTGACATCAGGAAGGATTGCAAGACCTTTCGAGAGGCGTTTTTCTTCCGAAGTCAGGTGAGTCTTTGCCGCTTTTTCGTTTTTCATTGCGGCGTTCAGCAGATGCTGATACATGGCCAGCGTGTCAAAGGCGATCTCGGCATCCCATACAACATTCAAACGCGCTTCCTGAAGACTCCATCGGGCGGACCGTTTTGCCAGACGGGCAGCAAGAACTTCGTTCCTCCGCTTTCCAAAGCCACTGATCTCCTGGTTCAGGCTGGGGTTGAAAAGTGTCAGGGGGATCCCGGTTTCATTGGGCAAAGAAATGCCGACAACCGGGGTGTTCAGGAAGAGTTCATCGAGGTTCAGTGCGATTTGGGGGTAATAGGTCGCTTTTTTGATTCCGATTTCTTCATTTTTGGAGTCAAACTCGCTGGCAAAGATCATGATTGACGGATTGTTTGCAAGGGCCTTCCGGGTTACCTGGGATCTTGTGACCGGTATCTGTGGACCCTCGAACCCATCCGGGATGCTTTCTCCCGCTGCAATATTCATGGCGGAGAAAAAGAGCAGGAGAAAAAGGGAGATTGGAAGTCGTGCGAGCCGGTATCGATACCGCATTAATGATCTCTCTTTGGAAGGACCGACGGGGATTTTCTGTCGATTCTGACTTCTGCCGACATTCCGGGGAGGAGAGTCCTGCCCTTGAGGGAATCGAAGACAATCCGGACGGGAATCCTCTGGACGACCTTGACGAACGTTCCTGCCGCATTTTGTGTGGGCAACAGTGAAAATGCCTGGGATGCTGCTGGTATGAACTCCAGGACATGTCCTGTAAAGCTGTCTTTTGGCCAGGCGTCGATATGAATCTGTACCTTTTGCCCGGGTTTTATTTTCCAGACTTGTGTTTCCCGGACAAAAGCATCGAGCCATATATTGTTGAGGTCTTCCAGATTGATGATGCTGACAATGGGTTGATCGGGTTTGACCGATTCACCGAGATTGACGAGTCTTTGGGCGATCTGTCCATTGATTGGCGCATAAACGATACGATTTCTGGGGTGGACCTCCGAAATCTCAAGGGACTGTTGTTCGGCCGAAATGAGTTTTCTGGTCTCTATGATTTCGACATGGGTCTGTTGCCAGTCGGCTTTTAAATCCTCCAGTTTTTGAGACGACAGGAACCCCTCTCCAGCAAGCTCTTTCGCTCTTTTATAGTGATCTTTTTCATCCGACTCCCTTTTTTCGAGGCTCCTGAGTTTTGCCATATCCCGTTTGATGCTGGTGAAGGACTGAAGATTTTTGATGGTGTCGTTCGGTCTCAGATAGGATTCCCCTGTACGGTCTATTGTCGCAAGAATCTCCCCGAATCGGACCGGATCGCCTTCGTTGACATTCAGTGCGATCAGCCGTCCAGCTTTCCTTGACGAAACATAGGTGATCTTTCCCTGTATATAAGCATCATCGGATGTGACGTACCGGGTTTCTCCATGCCAGTGACTGATTGCCCAGATGACGGTCAGGAGAAAACCCGAAAGGGGAGCGATCACGGAAAAAGAGAAAAACGTGTATCGTTTCTCCGGATTTTCATTTTGGTCTTTTGCGGACATGCTGATTTCTCCCTGGAAATTATTGTGTTTTTAAGTTTGAAAAACGTTTTTATAATTCTCCATTGAGCGTGGATGGCAATTCTGGCGATATTGTCTTGTTTTTTTGCCCTTCCTGAGCATGTTTTCGTGTCGCTAGAAGCGGAAGGAAAGCCATTGCCAGAAATCCTCCCAGAAGCCCGATAAGCCCCAGATCATAAAAAATGATGTTCGATGTAAATGCCTGGGATAGTCTGTCCGCAAGGAAAGCTTCCGACCGGGGGGGGAGAGGGGATGACAGTTGGGGCAGCATCTGGGAGAAAACGGGTTTGACATGCAGGACCAGGTGGCGTCCGAGCATTGTCCCCCAAGCCCCACCAAGGAACTGGACGAAGAGAAGATAGGTTGTTGCGGCACGAATGAGATTCTGTGGAAAAAGCATTGCCGCGATGGGGGGCAGTGATATTTGTGTCAGGGCCATCCCGGCTCCAAATACCAGCTGGGATTTCACAAGAAAGGACAGGCTGAACGCTGTTGCCGGGAGAAAAAGAAAATCAATATTGGAAATGGAGACAAGAATACATCCCGATGCGAGAAGAAGGGACCATTTTCCTACCAGAAAACGGGAGAACAGAAAAGACAGGGATAAAAGGATTTCGGTAAGGGCTCCTACAGCGACCAGTTCTCCTGCATTATGGGCCATAAAGTGATAGTTCTTTTCAAGATACGGTGCAAGAAGATAAAGTCTGCCGAAACTCTGGGTTGACTGAAGAAAGACGATAACGAGAATAACGATGAATAAAGGTTTTTTCAGAACCTCCGTCGGCAGGATCGGATCGGCAAAGAGCGCGGACCAGAGCCAGAAAAGAAAAAACAGAAGCAGTCCGGCAAGCAGACGAAGGAATGTTCCGTCAGAATGCCACCCGATCCATTCTGCCCCCATGAAACCGGTAAAAAGACATCCGAGAGATGTTGCCAGTAACAAAAAACCTGCCCCATCGAATCGTCTGGGATCTTGTCGCGGGTGGTTTGAAAGAAAAAGCTGGGCAAAAAATATGGCGAGAAATCCAATGGGTATATTGATTGCGAAGGCCCATTGCCATCCCGGGTTGTCAATGATGAATCCTCCGATCGTCGGTCCGAGGGTGACCCATATGGCACTTGCAAGAGCGAAGTACGACATTGCAAGTGGCCGCCTGTGTTCCGGAAAGGACTCCTGGATCAATATCGGAGCAAGAGGAAGAAGAATTCCGGCGGAAAGTCCCTCGATTCCCCGACTCAGCATGGCTTCGGTGAAGTTTGTGGAGATGGCCATGAACAATGAGCCCAGCATAAATGTCAGAAGCGCTCCGGAGTAAAGATCTTTTTCCTCCAGAAATCCCCTGAGCCGATGAGAAAGCGGAACTCCTACAGCAAGTGCCAGGCTGTAGCTTGCGGTGAGCCAGCCGGCCTCGTAGCTTGTTATTCCGAGAGTGCTTACGATGAAGACACGTCCGACATTGGTAATCGTTGTGTCGGCAAGGGGCATGCCCACGCCAAGAATGACTGCGACAAGAACAAGCCACGGAGAAATCTCGCGAAAAAATGGCCGGGGTCTCATAGTGAGCTCAACGGATAGGGGCAGGAATGAATTGAAAATTCTGGCCAGTCAAAAGAAGATTCAAAGTGAAGGAAGGCGATCGAAAAGGCAATGACCAGAAAGAGAAGTGTCCGTTTCCTGATCAATGAATTGGTGAACCAGAAAAGAAAGAATGCAGACAAAGCGAGAATCTTGAAAAAGTCATCTTCGATAAACACAGCAGCCCCTACTTTTTTAAAGTAGGGGTCATCAGCACTCGACGCTACTTGTAAACGCCGGTGCGGTTCAGGCGAACCCCATCGCCCATATTGTGGGATGATGACCTTTATCATCCCGTCACGTTCTCATTATGAATGAAGCGGATATCAAAAACAAGCATTGTTCTGATGTGGCTCCAAGAGATATGGTTCAATCAAAATAGTTCTTTTCCCTTTGCAGCATGGCATGGAGCAGACGGCATCATTATGACTGGAATCATAATGATGGCAGGAGAAAATATTGACAGGTGTTCCTCTGGTTCCTGAATCTTCCCGTGGATGAATCAAGGGGTTTTCGCGGCATATTTGGTCAAATTTTTTTGGATACTCTTTGACTTTTTGATCGCGGGACTTTCAGAAATTGATCGTGAAATTGACTGTGTCTTCAGCCTTTTTGGCTATGTCCGGGTTGTGGAGATCAGGTTTTGTCCTTGTCTTCTTGGCACTATTCGGCTAGTATTTCTGGAATCAGTGATGCTTTGGCCGGTTTTATGCCGCAGTCAGCCGACCTCCGTGTTTTTTGCAGGGGCGTATCGTGTTTTGCTTGGATCAGACCGAATACTTTCATCAGGTAATTGAAGGGAGGGGCTTTTGGGCCAGAAGAAAAGAAGGACAGTCTCGATTATCGGGGCTGGAAATGTAGGCGCTACAACCGCCCAGAAGATCGTTGAGAACGGACTGGCTGATGTTATAATTCTTGATGTGCGGGAAGGGGTTGCCCAGGGAAAGGCACTGGACATGCTCGAGTCCGGACCTTTGATGGGCTTTGACACCCGGGTGACCGGATCCGGAAACTATGCCGATATCGAAGGCTCGTCGGTCGTTGTTGTCACCGCCGGGTTTTCCCGAAAGCCTGGGATGACCAGAGACGATCTTCTCCATAAAAATGGCGAGATCATGATCGAGATTTCCGAAAAAATCAAAAAACACGCTCCTGACTCCATTGTGATCATGGTGACCAATCCGATGGATCTGATGGCTTATACCCTCTGGAAGGTCACAGGGTTCAAGCGGGAGAGGGTGATCGGCATGGGTGGTGCTCTTGATTCCTCCCGTTTTGCCTACTTTGTCAGCGAGGTCAGCAAGACATCGGTGTCGAATATCCAGACACTTGTCATGGGAGGCCATGGTGACCTGATGGTGCCGCTCTTGAATTTCTCGACGATCTCTGGAGTTCCTCTTCCCAAAGTGCTTGATCCGAAAGTCCTTGACTCCCTTGTGGCCCGAACCAGAGATGGTGGTGGTGAAATCGTCAGGCTTATGAAAGATTCGTCAGCCTATTTTGCACCGGCGGCGGCGGTTTACCTGATGATTGAGTCCATTCTTCATGATCGACACAGGGTTGTTCCCTGCTCGGTATACCTTGAAGGCGAATATGGGGTACAGGGCGCTTTTTCGGGTGTTCCCATCCGCATCGGAAGCTCCGGTCTTGAAGCGGTTATCGAGCTTCCGCTTTCGGATTCGGAAAAAGTGGCTTTCGAGGCCTCCGTTGAGGCCATTAGAGAGGGAGTTGCCTCTCTTCATCGACATTTCCCCGACAAGCTTTGATCAGAATGGCCGGAAGCGATCGTTTTTTTCTAGGCTATTCTGGAAGTCTGGAGCCTCTGGGGAGATTGTGATGGCGAGACTGACTGGCTGGCGGGGTGTTTTTCAAAACAAGCCTTTTGTCCTTTTTCTCGCGGCAATTCCAATTGTTCTGACTCTTGGAGGGCTTGGCTATATTGCCCACCGCCACGTGATTTCGAGAGGGACGGTTCCCGTTGATACCCATCCTGTTCCGCGTGCCCAGGTGGTGATATCGGGGTTCTTGTATACACGCTCAGTTAACGGTCATACAAAGTGGTTTATCAGGGCGCGCAAAGCATCCATTGGAAAAGGGGAGGCGACGACCCGTCTCTGGAATCTTTCGGCTCATATTCTGGTCAAGCCGGAACTTGTTCTTGACATATCGGGAGACGAAGGGGTGATTGACCAGATCTCCCATCAGTTTTATGTCAAGAAAAAGATGATTCCCGTTGCGGCCCGATTTTCAAATGGTCTCGTGATTGTTTCAAGCCGGCTGGACTATGATGACAAGAGAGATTCCATTCACACCAGCGGGCAGGTTTTGATTCTGGGTCATGCAATGATTATTCATGGCAGAGGACTTCACTCTACGCCGAAAAAACAGTTTTTTCAGCTTGATGAAGGAGTCCGGGCTGTATTTGCGGGCTAAATTCCAGAAAAGGTTTTGGATAACCCATATGAAAACCTGGTTTTCAGGCCGGATTTTTACCCGGACATTCTGGTTTGTTTTAGCCTGGTGTTTGTTTGTTCCCCAAATCGGCAATGCGGCAACGGGTGCTTCACCTGTGGTCCATGGGGAAGCACCTCCTGTTGTTACTGTCATCAAGTCTGATCATATGCTTGCAGAAAATATTGAGAACAAGATTCATTTTTCCGGACATGTGCATCTTGTAAAAGGTCACCTGAGGCTGACCGCGGATACTTTGGACGTGTTCTTTGTTCCCCCCGGAAAAGGGGGCACCCTGATGGAAAATATGCAAGGAAAATCGGGAACCCAGAAGGTTCAGACCATGGTGGCGAGAGGACATGTCGTCATCCTGAAGGATCTTCGTCAGGCTTTTGCTGGGAAAGCGGTTTATATCGAGTCAAGCCATCTGTTCGTCCTGACGGAACTCCCTGTGGTTATTGAAAATGGTGATAGAATCTCCGGGGAGCGGATTACTTTTTTTACCAGAATTAATAAAAGCCTTGTCCAGGGCCATGGATTGATGCTTTTAAATGAAAAAGGAACCCGGAATAAAGAGGATTCGTCCACTTCGGGGAAGGGGGCGCCTTAGATGGCCATCACTGTTTCTGACCTGAAGAAGAACTATCGGAAAAGGTGGGTCGTTGGAGGGGTAAACCTGAATGTGTCCCAAGGAGAAGTCGTCGGTCTTCTGGGACCAAACGGAGCTGGAAAGACGACAACTTTTTACATGATTGTTGGTCTGGTCAGACCTGACGGGGGACGGATCCTGATGGACGATGATGAGATTTCCCATCTTCCTGTCCATATGAGAGCGAGAAAGGGGATCAGTTATCTCCCGCAGGAAAGTTCGATCTTTCGAAAGCTGACGGTTTCTGAAAATATTATGGCTGTCCTTGAATATATGGACCTTTCAAAGTCAGAGCGGCAAAGCCGGCTTGAAACACTTCTTGGGGAGCTCAATATTGCCCATCTGACAAAGAACAAGGCTTATACGTTGTCTGGTGGAGAAAGACGAAGAGTTGAGGTGGCGAGAGCTCTGGCGACAAAACCGAGATATATTCTCCTCGACGAGCCTTTCGCAGGTGTGGATCCCATCGCGGTTATAGACATCCAGAAAATTATTGCTGACCTTAAAAGACGTGATATTGGTGTTCTGATAACGGATCATAATGTTCGGGAAACACTTGAGATCACTGATCGGGCATACGTTATCAATCAGGGGATGATCCTTGAGGAAGGAACGCCATTTGAAGTTGCCAACAGTCCAAAAGCCAAGGCTTTTTATCTGGGAGAGAAGTTTACTTTGAACACTCCCTCAGGGGATCATTCATGATTCGCCAGTCGTTGGAAATCAAGCTGGGTCAAAAGATGGTCTTGACCCCCCAGCTTCAGCAGTCCATTCATCTTCTGATGCTCTCCCGACTGGACCTGGTGGATGAAATGGTTGAAGAGGTTCAGGTCAACCCCCTTCTTGAAATGCTGGAACCAGGGGAAACAGCTTCTCCTGACGGCGAAGAGTTTGCGAGTGATCCGGGCGTTGACAACGAGTCGTTTGCCCAGGAAGAGATGGACTCATGGGATGTGAACGCCTCATCTACGCTCGCTGATTCTGAGGATCAGCCATCCGACCCTCTCTCTACCTGGGAGCATCCCATGCTGGAGGGGCTCGATGCGGCTGACAGCTTTCGCGATGAGCAGCTTAACCGCGAGGAGCCTTCTTCTGAGTATTCCTATGAGAAGTTTCTGGCGGGAGGGACCTCCCTCGAAGAGCATGTCAACTGGCAACTTTCTTTTTCGGACTTGAGCCCTCGGGAGAGAGAGCTTGCCTGTTACCTTTCAGGAAATTTGAACGAGGATGGCTATCTGCAGGTTGCGGTGGAAGAGGTTCCTGCGGATTTGATCGACGGTGTCTCTTTTGAACATGTTCTGGGCGTCCTCCAGGAGTGTGATCCACCCGGGGTCGGGGCCCGGAATCTTCGCGAGTGTCTTTTGATCCAGGCAAGGCAGCTCGATCTTGTTGATTCCCTGGTATGGCGGATCCTGTCTCAATGTATGGATGAGTTTCTCTCCTCCCAGTTCAAGTCGATCATGAAAACCCTTCATGTGACGGAGGCTGAGCTCGATTCGGCCATGGCCATCATCCGCCGTTTTGAAACCAAGCCAGGACGTCCATTTGATCAGGATGCACCAACAGCCATTGCTCCGGATGTCCTTTTTCGGGATGCGGGGGGCGGAGAGATTGAGGTCAGCCTGATTGAGTCGGGAATTCCCAGGGTCAGAATCCATCCGACCTACCGGGATCTTCTCAAAAACATGAGAAAAGATGATGTTTCCCGTGCCTATTTCGAAGACAAGCTGAAAAATGCCCAGTGGTTTTTAAAAAGTATCGAACAAAGGAAAAAAACCATTCTCCGTGTCGCCGAGGCGATCTTGCGTTACCAGCGGGACTTTTTCTTTCAAGGTCCATCTGCACTCAAGCCACTTGTTCTGAAGACGATAGCCCAGGATCTTGGGCTTCATGAGTCGACGATATCGAGGGTGACTAACAAAAAATATGCAGATACCCCTTTTGGACTGACCGAGTTGAAGTTTTTCTTTTCCGGTTCCATTGCCTCCTCTAACGGAGGAGACCATTCTTCGGTAAGCGTTCGGGAAAAATTAAGGGATGTTGTTCGCAGGGAAAGCCCGGAACATCCATTGTCCGATCAGGAAATAATGGACCAGCTCTCCAAAGAAGGAATCGTTATCGCTCGAAGAACAGTGGCAAAATATCGTATGGAGCTTGATATACCGCCTGTGAACAAAAGGAAAAAGGCGTCTCGTTAGGCAGATCTTTCGCATTTCGGAAAGATTCGCTCCAGCGTGGCAAATGTTTTGATTTTTCGTTGACATCTTCTTTGGCTAGATCTAAGTTATGATCATCTGGATTTTGAGAGATTTTTGGGCGTTCAACCGCTTGTTCCTCCGGGTACGATTTTGGGGTCCCCTCTGGTTTTTCGGAGGAAGGCTGTTTTTCGGACTTTTTTGACAATGATCGTTAATGGCCTGTTTCATGGGTCTTATGCCGAAAGCGCATATGCTTGGGCAATGATGGGTAATCCATCAAAGTTGTTTTGATAAAAACTGAAAGGATAAAGGGAGAAGACCGAATGCAAACACTGATGACTGCACGACACATGGAGCTTACAGAGGGTATCAAGGAACGAATGAGCGAAAAGATGTCTGTCCTTGACCGGATTGCTCCAGAGAACAGCCATGCGGAAATAGTGATGTCGGTAGAGAAGATCCGTCAAAAAGTTGAAGTGACCCTCCATGCAAATGGTCGCATTATCCATGCCGAGGCCGTCACGAATGATCTGTATGGGTCCATGGATCTTGTGATCGAAAAGCTCCAGCGCCAACTGGTCAAGTTCAAGGAGCGCCTTGGCCACAACCGGACAACAGGTGTTCTGCCTGTTTCCACAGAGTCTGCAGCTTCAAAGCCGCTTTCTCCACTTGTAAAGAGCAAGCGTTTTCCCGTGAAACCGATGAATCAGGATGACGCCATTCTTCAGATGGAGCTTCTTGACAAGGACTTTTTCCTCTATCTTGACTCCTCGGATCAGGTCATGATGCTTCTTTATCGTCGGCGGGACGGGAGTCTGGGTCAGATTCGCCCTGAATACTAGAAGCTTTTGGAGAGGAAGATGGACCGGACGCATTTTTTATTTGTGAGTGGCCTTTCCGGCGCCGGAAAGAGTCATGCGATTCAGGTCCTTGAAGATCTGGGCTACTTTTGCGTTGAAAATCTTCCGTCTCCATTGCTCTCAACATTTGCAGAGCTTTTGTCCCACAGTGTACCGGCCATCACAAATGTTGCCATTGGTATTGATATTCGGGAAAGAGGCTTTCTGGATGTTTTTCTCCGCTTTTATGAAGATCTCAAAAGTCAGGGCCGAAACTCGGAGATTCTTTTCCTTGAAGCCGATGACCCTGAACTGATCCGCCGTTTTTCTGAGACAAGGAGACCGCATCCTCTTTCAGGGGCTAGCGGGATCTCCCTTGTTGAAGCCATACAGAACGAACGTGAGAAGCTGGCATCGCTCAAGGCAAGGGCGGACCGGCTGATCAACACGACAGGGGTGAAAACCGCCGAGCTTAAAACCATATTGTTCAAGCTTTATGGTCATGGGCAGGACCATAAGGGGCTGAAGCTCTTTATCATGTCTTTTGGCTTCAAGTACGGGGTTCCCATTGAATGTGACATGGTTCTTGATGTCAGATTTCTGCCGAACCCGTATTATGTTCCTGAACTCAGGGAAAAAACCGGTCTTGACGAGCCGGTTTGCAAAATGGTTTTTGCTGAAGGTGGAGAATCTTTTCTCGAAGAGCTCCACCGTTTTCTCGCGTATCTCCTTCCCAACTATATTTCGGAAGGCCGCTCCATTTTTACTCTCGGTCTGGGATGCACAGGCGGGAAACATCGGTCGGTAGCCTTGGCCCAGGCATTGGGCAGCGACCTTCTGGAAAAAGGGTATGACATGAGGATTATTCACCGGGATCTGGGGAAATGATGGACTGTTGCCAAAAAGATCATATCGGAACTGATCGTGGTTTTCAGAGTGTTGCTGGATTGGCTCTTTTTTTATGTCTGTTGGCCGGTTCGCTTCTGTCTTTATCGGGATGTTCCTCTGCTCCCAAGAAAAAACAGATTTATTCCTATGAGCTTCCGTGGTCCGGGAGCTCTATTCATGTTGAGAGCGTAGCCGCGACCCCTCCCGGGAAGTTCATGGACGGAAACGCAAGGCTGGTCGCTTACCTGAAAGATCTTGAGACGAACAAGCAGAAGATGATTCAACTCATCAGGAATCTGTCCCTCTCGGGCAATCAGACCGTAGGTGATGCGATGTCCCGGCAGCCAGCTCTTGTGAGAAGGATTAACCTGTTTCTTAACCAGTCGAAAGTCACTTCCATTGAAAATGTTCCTGGAAAAGGGATTCTTGTTGCCCAGAGCGTTTATCTTGGAGCCGATTTCCAGTCTCTTCTTGGTGTGACACTTCATCTTGTTCCTCATAAAAAGAAAAAGAAGCTGGGGCCAGACAACACAAAGCCGGGTGGTGGAGCCGGCGGGGGAGGCGGTATGCCAATGATGCCGATGATGCCTTGATCCGGTTTTTGACTGCAGGGGAATCCCACGGTCCGGCCCTGATCGGGGTGATCGAGGGAATTCCGTCGGGACTGCCTCTTGATTCGGATATGCTTCGGGAAGATCTTTCAAGGCGGAAAATGGGATATGGCAGGGGTGGTCGTATGCGCATCGAAACGGACGAGGTTCGCTTCCTGACCGGTGTTCGACGTGGCGTGACCATTGGAAGTCCTATCACAGTCATTCTTGAAAACAAGGATTTCTCCCATTGGGAAGAAGATATGGCCGTTGACCCGCGGAGTGGCGAGCCCGAGAGGCAGGTTCTGATTCCTCGCCCCGGGCATGCGGATTATGCCGGGGGCATCAAGTATGGGCAGCGGGATCTCAGGAATGTCCTTGAGAGGGCAAGCGCCAGGGAAACCGCGATGCGTGTCGCTCTTGGAGGCGTTGCCCGACAGTACCTCCGGAAGCTTGCGATTGATGTCACATCCTTTGTTCTCGAGATTGGTGGTGTTTCAATGAAATCACCCCATATGGACATCAAGGATTTCAATGAGCTTCGATCTCTTGTCATGGCTTCTGAGGTGTTCTGTCCGGAGGTTGAAGCTTCCCTTGCCATGGTTGAGGCGATCCGGACCGCCAAGAGGGAAGGAGACACTTTGGGGGGCATTTTTGAGGTCCGGACAACACCCCTTCCCGTTGGACTTGGAACCTATACCCAATGGGATCGTCGCCTTGACGGTCTGCTTGCGCAGGCAATGATGAGTATTCAGGCGATCAAGGCTGTCGAGATCGGCCTTGGGATGGAGGGTGCCAGAAAGCATGGCTCGAAAGTCCATGATGCCTTTCTCCCTTCTGCTCCGGGAACACCTCCAGTGAGGCCAACGAACGGTGCTGGAGGGCTCGAGGGAGGAATGACAAACGGTCAGCCACTCATCATAAAAGCCGGGATGAAGCCTATATCCACCCTCTACAATCCGCTTCCATCGGTGAACATTCGTACCGGAGAGTCTGCCCCGGCGACTATTGAGCGCTCCGACACCTGTGCGGTTCCTGCGGCCTCCGTTGTTGGTGAAGCCATGGTCTGTCTGATTCTGGCCCAGGCCGTTTCCGAGAAGTTCTCGGGAGATTCGATCGGGGAGCTGCAAGCCCATATGGAGTCCAGCGAGCGTATCGAACAGATGTATTATCCTGGAAATGTTGATTGATGAATGCCTCTTTTCATTCCGAAAAGGCTGCCAGTCATATTTTGCTTGTTGGCTCCAGAGGAAGTGGCAAGACCACAATCGGCCACTCTCTGGCCCGGGTCCGGGATCTTCCTTTCTATGATACGGACCGGATGGTTGAAGAAGTGATCAGAGAACCGATTTCCTCTTTTTGGGCAAGAGAGGGAGAGATTCCTTTCCGGAGTCTCGAGTCGGGCGTTCTTCATAAGCTTGTCAGTATGCGATCAGGGGTGGTCTCCACTGGAGGAGGAATCGTTCTTTCTTCCGAAAACAGGGCACTGATCTCCAAAATGGGATGGGTTCTCTATCTTTCTGTATCCGTCGATGTTCTTGAAAATCGTCTTTCCCATTGGGGAAACTCCCGTCCAAGACTGAATCCCCAATTGCAGTTGTCTGAGGAGATTGCGCTGAGCGTCAGGGAGCGTGATCCGCTTTACAGGGAAATTGCCGACTATATTGTTGAAACAGGCGGGATGAGTGTTCCCCAGGTTGTTGCCCAGATATCCCGGCTTTTAGGGGACAACCGCTCATCAAAGGCGGATGGTGTTTGAAACAGTATACGGTTCACTCCCGTCTGGGCGACTATCCTGTTTTGATCGATACCGGTCTTTTACGTGATCTTCCATCCCTTTTGTCAGGGATGGGGTGGCCTTCGGGAAGCCGTATTGCTCTCGTTACCAATCCGGTTGTTCTTTCCCTGCATGGAAAGAGGATCGGGGATAGTCTTCTTTCTGCCGGCTATCGTCTGGAGACGCTTCTTTTGCCCGATGGAGAAGCCCACAAGGTTCTGGGTTCTGTTTCCTCTCTTCTCGATCAAATACTGGCTCTCAGATGGGAAAGGCGCGAGCCGCTGCTTGTTTTGGGCGGAGGTGTCACGGGGGACATGGGGGGCTTTGCCGCTTCGGTTCTATTGCGTGGCGTTCCGGTTGTTCATATTCCCACTACAGTTGTCGCTCAGGTGGATTCTTCCATAGGAGGCAAAACAGGTGTGGATCATCCCATGGGAAAAAACCTCATAGGATCCTTTTATCCACCCAAGGCCGTCTGGATTGATCCCGATCTTTTAATGACGTTACCATTGAGGGAACGTCGTGCCGGCCTTGGAGAGATCATTAAATATGCGATGATCGGAAATGCCAGGCTTTCCGCTCTTTTGGAGACCGGTATCCAAAGCCTTGGCGGGGAGCCGTTTGATGAGGCTCTCTGGTCTGAGGCCATCTCGGAGTCGGTTTCGGAAAAGTCAAGGATCGTATCGGAAGACGAGCATGAAGGCGGACTTCGTATGACCCTGAATTTTGGCCATACCTTTGGCCATGCGCTTGAAGGGGCTTTGGGCTTTGGCGGCATTCTGCACGGTGAAGCCGTGGGGCTCGGGATGCTTGCCGCCGCCCGCGTTTCCGAGCGTCTAGGCTTGTCCGGCGGACTCTCCGAGAGGCTTCTTTTTCTTTTGAAGGCGGCAGGACTTCCGTATCAATGGCCCAGGGATGTTTCAGTCGAAGATCTTCAAAAATTCTGGGGATCCGACAAAAAAACCCAAGGCGGCAGGGCGACCATCATCCTCCCTGTGTCCTGGGGAAAGGTGATGATGACTCGTGACTATGATCAGGAGACCGTTCGGCTGGCTCTTTCTGATCTTTGACTGGAACGCTTCTTGGTGAAGGAAATCTGGTGGACAATAGGCGAACAGGCGGGACAGGTCAGGGTGGTGACGAGATCAGTCCTCTTCCATTGGGACATCTCGAAAGCCTGAAGGACGATCGGGATCAGGAAGAACTGAAAAAGGAACTTCGTCTTCTGAGAGGTCTCCTGCGGATCACGCACAGTGAATCGGCCCTTGAGGAACGGCTGGATCTTGCCATTCGACTCTCCCGCGAAATCCTTAAATTTGATGTGGCTCTCATTTACCTTCTGGACGAGGAAAAGACCCACCTTGTCCTGAAGGCTTCTTCTCTGACCCTTCCGGGTTTTTTGAGCCACTTTTCCCTTCGTCTGGGGGAAGGGCTGACCGGCTGGGTTGCCCGTGAGCGCTCCCCGGTGATTATTTCGAAAAAGGCCTGGCTCGATCCCCGCTTCAAAACCTTTCCTTCCCTGAGTGACGAGTTTTGCGAAGCCTTTATATCGATTCCCCTGGTGGCAAAGGATCGCCTCCTTGGAGTCATGAACTTCCAGTTTCGTGAGGCCTATGAGCCATCGGACCGTGAAGTTGAGCTTCTGGTGATTCTGGCTCTTGAGCTTTCGCTGGTGATCGACCATGTTCTTCTCTTTGAAGAGGCGAGGAAAAAGGCCCGGCAGATTGAAGCGCTCTCCCAGGTCAGCGAGTCGATCACCTCCAGCCGGTATCTCGAGGAAATTCTTCACCTGATTGTAACGGTCACGGCAGAGATGACAAGTTCCACTCTCTGCTCGCTCATGATCCATGATGCAGAGGAAGGTCTTGTCATCCGGGCAACTCAGACGTTGTCCCAGGAATACCGAAACAAACCTCCGATCAAAATTGGTGAAAGCATCTCCGGTCTTGTTTTCCGGGATGGTCGTCCAATCTGGGTGGAGAATGTTCAGTCGGATCCGCGTTACTCTTTCAAGGATCTTGCCAAAAAAGAAAATCTTGTCTCGCTCCTTTCTGTTCCGATGATGATCAAAAATCGGCCTATCGGGGTCATTAACGTCTATACCAGCAAGGTTCACCGTTTCTCGGAAGACGAGGTGACCGTCTTGCAAACGGTAGCAAACCAGGCGGCAATCGCCTGGGAAAATACCAGCCTTCTCCAGAAAAATATCGAGATGGAGGAAGCCCTCGAGTCCAGGAAAAAAATTGACCGTGCCAAGAGCATCCTGATGAAAACCAACCACATCACCGAAGATGAAGCGTACAGGTTGCTTCAGAAGAAAAGTATGAACATCCGTAAATCCATGAAAGAAATCGCAGAGGCCATTTTGTTGGCGCATGATCTGAAAGAAGGGTAGACCGGCTTTGCCGGTCTTTTGGGGGAAACAATGGATCACGGACTTCTTTTGGTTGGGGCCATTTTTTTAACACTCGGATCTCTTTTTGGCGTTATTCTTGTAACAGCTGAAGTTTTGAAAACGTCGTTTCCGAAGCCTCTGGGTTTTATCCATCCAACGCTTGCAATGATCGGTTTCCTGATGATTGTTGCCCGTCATTTTATTCTTGGTCCTTTAAAATATATGGATTGGGGGATCCTCAGTCTGGTCGGTTCCGTTTTCTTCGGACTCGCACTTCTTGTCAGGGGATTTCGGGGTCTGGCAATGATCCGCCTGTTTACCCTTTTTCACGGAATGCTGGGACTTCTTGGCCTGGGACTGGTTCTGTATCAGGTCTATTTGCGCCCGGGGCCCTTTTTCTCCATGGGAGCATAGTGGCACGAATCATGAGAAAAGGGTGTCTTCCCTTTACCGGAAGAGTTTTTTTGACGGTCTTCTTTCTTTTGCTTTCTTCTTTTAGCACCGGTTTTTCGGAGGGAGTTCCTGATCTGGCCAGTCAGTTTCTTCCGCCTGGTTCTCTTCTCCCTCCGGGAGAATGGCGCTACGACCAGTCCGTCGGCCGGGCCATTGTTACAACCGAACAGAAAGCTTTTCTGGCCCTGTCTTCATACCGTTGTCTTGTAAGGACCTTTTATCACGAAAAAAAAGATGGAAGACGGCTGAAGGCCGATGAAAAGATGATCCTTTCTGTTCGCACACCGGGTGATATCCGGGTGGATCTGCTCCGCCCCAGAAAGGGTGCCTGGCTCATCTATCGAAAAGATACCGATCAGGTCCGGGTCAAGCCTTTTTCGTTTCTTCCCATGACATTGTCTCTGAATCCGGACTCTTCCCTGATCACCTCCCGTTTTGGGCATACGATCAACCATGCCGATTATGGAAGTTTCTACTCAAGGGTCCTTGCCCCATCCTGACTTTTAGGAGGATGTGTCTATCTGGACAGGGGGGTTGTTCTGGGTCGTGAGGTTCGTGTCATCAATGTGGCTCCGGTTTTTGGCGTTGCCCGCCCGATTTTTGGAAGGATGTGGGTCAGCTTTGACAAGAAGACCAATCTTCCTGTTTCCATATCGACCAGGAATACGCGTGATCGCTTCATGGAGCGCATTACCTATACCCATTGCCAGATGAATCCCTCTTTTCCCAAGAAATTCTTCAGGGAATAGGCTTTTCTCAAAAAGTTGTTCCTTTATTTTCCCGATTTTGTTTTGAGGCCTTTTCCAGGCTTTCGCTTCATTTCAGAATGGATGGTGATGACCGTCTTCACATTTCCCCTGACATTGAAGTCTCCCGTGACTTCCAGAAAATCTGGTTTCAGAAGGGTCATTAAATCCCGGTAAATCAGGGCAGTGACGGCTTCATGAGAGATCGCCCTGTCCCTGAAGCTGTTCAGGTATAATTTCAGGCTTTTTAGTTCTACGATCGTCTTGTCAGGCCTGTACCGGATGGAAATTGTTGCGAAGTCCGGATACCCGGACCTTGGGCAGAGGCAGGTAAATTCCGGATAGGAAATGTTCGTCTCATAGGTTTCTTCCGGAGCCGGATTGGGCCATGGCTCAAGTCTGGCTTCGGTAATGGCCTGAGCTCCATAGGAGAGAAGCGGGTGAGGTCCATCCGCAGGTGTGTGTTTTTTTGACATGTGGTGAAACTCCCGAAATATGATAGAATGTAGGCATTTGGTGTTTGTTTCCCAAGTTCAAGAATAGGGGAAAAGGCAGACGTCTGCAATCCCGGTCGGCCCGGTCGGTTGGTTCCGTGCAATGGTTTTCGCGTATTTATGGAGGGGTTTTTTTATGCTGAATCGAAAAAAAGCGCTGTCGTTGGGTGTTTCCTTTATGTCTGTAGGAGCTTTTGTCGTCCTGGCGGCCTGCAGCTCCGTCCAGCAACCTCCCAACCCTTACGGGATTGAACATGAGGTGGCCCATTCCAAGGGATCCCGGCCGAAGTGGATCGACAACATGGGAGCTTTCCAGAAAGCCCATCCGGATCGCAAATACTTTACAGGAGAGGCCGATCACGAGTTTGATATGGAAGGTGGCCGGACCGATGCTGTTGCGAATGCCCAAAAAGGAATTGCAACGACGATCAAAAATACTGTCCACAACCTTTATATCAAGGCCAGAACCGTTGATGCGACCCAAAGCGCCGGTTCTTACGATGCTGATACCCAGCAGGCCATAGAGGACGGAACCTTGCAGGTTGCAAACGGCATTATCACCGGAGCACAGCCAGATCGTTTCTGGTGGAGAAGGTACTGGATCCAGACCAGCCCGGGAGCCCCGGTTGAATATTTCAACGAGGTCCATGTTCTCGAGTCCATGTCGAAGGAAGACTATCAGCAGACCGTCTACCAGACCTTAAATGGCGTCAAGAAGGTGGTTCAGGCTCCAAAAGCTCATCGGGTGATCAAGACCATGAAAAATCTCTGGCTCAAACAAAACGCCGGGTAGTTTTTTCGGATCAGAAAAAAATAAAGTAGGGGGCCCGGATATCTGGGGCCCTTTTTTTATGTTCAAATTTTTAGCGTGTGATGTCGGGAAAAGGGTTTTGATTGACCAGTCGGGACATTATGTGCTGAAATGTCAAAAATTGATTGATTAATCAATCAATTTTTGGAAAATATCGGACACCCAAAATAACCAATAGGGCAACAATATGGAAAAGAATTCATTTTCTGCTGATAGTGGTCGATCACCCAGATGCCGGAATATTCTCCAGGCTGCATTGTCGTGTTTCGCAGAGGAAGGCTTTCACCGGACAACCAATAAAAAGATCGCGGCCCGGGCCGGAGTGGCAGAAGGTCTTTTGTATCACTACTTCCCTGACAAAGAAGCCCTTTTGTTTTCAATCATCAAGGAAAAATTTTCCCAGGAATCTTCACCCATCCAGAAAGTTTATGCTGAATGGGAGAAGAAGCTTGAAAACCATTTGTTCTGCGGAAAAGATCTTGAGGTTTTTCTCAAACGGGTCGGAGAGGCGACGATGGCTTCTCTTGTCCTGCACCGTGATGTTTTCAGGATTGTTGTATCGGAATATCGCCTTCTTGAAACAGATCGTGAGCCACTGTACCCCAGACTGGTCTATGAACTTAGCCTGAACCGCTTCAACCGGATTGTTTCAGTGCTTGCCGGATGGTCGGAGGTCCGGGATGTCGCCCAATATTTTCTGGGAGTTCTTTTTTCCAATTTCTTTTTTCAGGAGATCCTTTCCGGAAAAAAAATCTGTCCCTTGGATGACAAGGTTTTTCTCACAAACTTGATCGATCATTTTATGAAGGGATTGGGGCCTGTTCTGGAACCCAATCGTTTAGAGGGTCAGCATGGAGTTGAATGAGAAGTGGTTTCGGCGGGGATTTTCTGTTTTTCTTTTTCTGATTCTCATTTCTGGCGGTCTCGGGATTATTCATGAAGGTCATGCGGGAGCAACAGAGAGCATGTTTTTGCATCGCTATGTCGGTGTTCAGTCTTGTGAGGCCTGTCATTCATCAGCTCTTCTGGGGAAACAGTTCCAGTCATGGAAATCCGGTCCACACTCACGGGCCTACACGGATCTTTCATCAACAGAGGCTATCGATATCGGGAAGCGACTTGGCGTTTCTGATCCGAAAACCAGCCAGCGCTGTCTTTCCTGCCATGTAACGGCGCCAAATGCCTCTTTGCCGGAGGCTGTTTCCACTTTCAGGATGAAAGATGGCGTTCAGTGCGAGTCCTGTCATGGCGCCGGGGAAGACTATGCTCACTACAGTGTCATGATTGATCCTCAAAAAGCTAAGGATGCGGGTCTTGTGATTCATCCGGACAAACAAACCTGCGTAACCTGCCATAACTCCTCATCCCCGACCTACAGGGGATTTGATGAAAAGAGCGCGATGCAACAGATCGCCCATCCCCTTCCACCGGCTATCAGGGAGAATTTTCCGAAGCTCCATCATGAGGAGGGGATGCATGGCTGAGACAAATGACGGAAGGGGGGGATCTACTCCCCTGAGATCGCTCCTTTCTCCAAAGAAGCTGATCCCCATAATCGGGGTGATTGGAACGATCGTGGTCGTTTCCCTCTACTCAAGGTATCTCGATTACTATGTGACAGCAGAAGATGCAATGGTCGATGGAAACATCATCCTGATTTCTGCAAACACCCAGGGTCGGATCATGTCCTTGCCGCTCAATATCGGAGACCCCGTATCAAAGGGAGGGGAACTTGCCAGAATAGATGTTACCGGTTTTCATGCCCTTTCCGGGATCAACCGGATGAACGCATCGGACTACCGGAATCTTGAGTCCAGCCTCAAGGACGAAGAATCTCTGGCTCTTCGGGAAAAGCAGGCGAAAGACGATTACATTCGCGGCATGAAGCTCCACAAGAACGGGTTTGTGACCGCGCAGGATCTTGAGGCGCTCAAGACGCGCCTGAACGATCTGGATGTCCAGCTTTTCCATACCAGGAAGCTTGTCATGACCGACAAGATGGCCTTGTCGATCTCTGAGTCCCATCCTCTCAACTACACGGTCCATTCTCCGATCAATGGACAGGTTGTGGAAAGAATCGGGCAGATTGGACAGGTTGTTTCCCCCGGACAGCCGATTTTGTCGGTGTCGGACCCCGGAGACTTCTGGATTCTCGCGAAGGTCAAGGAAACCAGGATGGGCCATGTAAGGGCGGGCCAACCGGTTGATATCGATATCGACACCTATCCTTCCCGGAAATTTCATGGCCATGTGGAGAGGATTCTGCCAACCTCCGCCGCCGCAATCTCTCTTCTTCCGGCGGAGAACGCTTCGGGAACCTTTGTGAAGGTCGTTCAGCGAATTCCGGTTAAAATTCATGTAGACGATGCAAAGTCTGAAAAGCTTTTGCCGGGGATGTCCGCCGAGATCAAGATCCATATCAGGAAAGGAAGCCCCTGGTGAATGTCTCGGGAGGACTCTTTGACGAATCTCCCCATTATCGTTGGTGGGCCCTTGGAGCGGTCATGCTGGGGCTTTTTCTTCCGGTTCTGGATACGACGATCGTCAATGTGGCCCTTCCGAATATGGTGGGAAGCCTCGATACCGACATAGACGAGGTTCGCTGGGTCATCTCTGCCTATGCCATGAGCTTTGCCGTTATTACCCTTGCTTCGGCATGGGGACGATCTCTTGTCGGAGCGAAAAAGCTCTATCTGTTTTCAACTTTTCTTTTCACCATCTCGTCTTTTTTTTGCGGACTTTCCCCCAACCTGAATGCGATGATTTTTTTTCGGGTCATTCAGGCCATCGGTGGCGGTCTCATGATGCCCCTTGGTTTTACCATCATTACGGAGGCGTTCACTCCGGCAGACAGGTCGAAGGCCTTCGGTTTTTTTGGTATCGTCATTGTGTTGGCGCCCACGATCGGACCGATCCTTGGAGGCTACCTGATCGACAATTTCAACTGGAGAGATATTTTTTTCGTGAATATCCCGGTGGGAGTCCTGTCGTTTCTCGTCACCTTCCTGATCCTGAAAAATGATCCTCCGGCCACGGTCCTTCCCTTTGACTATGCCGGATTTATTTCTCTCGGGATGACGCTTGCCTTTTTGCAGATGGGGATCACCGAGGGGGAGCGATGGGGGTGGGATTCCAGGTTTGTCTATGAATGCTGGACGATCATGAGCGTTTCTTTCTGGATCTACGTTTACACGGCCTTTTCGGTCAAGCACCCGATTCTGGACCTCTCGATATTTCGAAACTGGGATTTTTCCCTGGTGATCTTGTTGTCTCTGACGAGGGCGATCAGTCTTTTTGGCCGGATGTTCCTTCTTCCGCTCTTTGTTCAGAGCTACAACCGATTCCCCTCCATCGATGCCGGACTTGTCCTGCTGCCGACTTCGCTTATGGCGGGCGTTTTTATGCCCATCATGGGGATCCTGTCCTCTCGAAGTACCGATCGGGGAAAGCGTATGATCCTCTTCACAGGCTTTGCGCTTCTGGGGCTTTCGCAGATGTTTTTTACATTTTTGACGAATGTTCCATCATTTTATCAGCTTCTGGTTCCTCAGCTTCTTTTTGGTCTCTCTATGGGACTGATCAATGC